>NZ_BAAGVK010000002.1:0-464447 GCF_054780915.1 Hydrogenophaga aquatica
CGTCATCAGCTGAGCCTTGAAGTATATACCGGTTTCCACCTCAAAGTCAAAAATCACGAAGAAATTTTGCTTTTGATCCCATCGCGCCTCCAGAGCGGGGCTTGGCTGCCGTGTCTACCCCTGTAAACAGGCACCCCGCTGACGGCTACCGCCACGACGAGTGGGCTCATGCCTGCTTGCGCGGCAGCGGCGCCAGCAGCCGCGACATCAGCAGTTCGTCGACATACTGGTCTTCGTCACCACGCTTGTACGCAGCACGCAGGCGCCCTTCCAGCTCAAACCCCTGCTTTTCATAGAAAGCGCGTGCCCTGGGGTTGTCCGCCTCCAGCATCAGTTCGACACGCAGCACACCTTCTGCCTGCAAGGTCTGAATGATCTGCTCGATGATCCTTCTGGCCAACCCCGAGCCTTGCGCGTCTGGTGCCACGGTAAACGTTCCTATATATGCCGTATGCGACGCGCGGCCTTCGTGCCGGCTCGCTCTGCAAATGCCCCTGACGCGCCCTTCGGCGTCCCAGACATGGAAGGACTGGCTGCGCACCAGCGCTTCAAACACTGGTTTGAATTCGTCGAGGGACATGGCGTCGCAGCCCAGATAGGGAACGACCGACTCGTGCATATAAATATGCGTGGACGGCGAGCAGATCAGAGCAGAGTGCAGGACGTAGCATGTGGTGGTGTAAATGGAGGTCCAGGCAACGCAGCGCTTGCGAAGCCCGCAGGCCAGATAGCTTATCCTGCCAAAGTACACAGAACCGGCCCAGCATCAGTGGCGCGAGCCACATCTACCTGAACGATGACATACCCTGCCTCACATTCAGAGACACGAACGTACGACAAAGGACTGGTATGGTTCCGGCGTGATTTGCGCGCCGAGGACAACGCCGCGCTGTATCAGGCACTTAAACAGTGCCGCAAGGTGTGGTGTATGTTCGTGTTTGACAAGGACATCCTGGCACCACTGATCGAGCGCGGTTTGCGGGCCGACCGGCGGGTTGAGTTCATCCGGGAGTCTCTGGTCGATCTAGACGAGCAGCTGCGAGCGCTTGGACGGTCCAACGGTGCCGAAGGGGTGGGCCTGATCGTGCGGCATGGGCATGCCGTGGAGGAGATCGCTGCACTGTCCCGCTCGCTTGGCGTGCAGGCGGTGTTTGCCAACCACGACGACGAACCGGCGGCGCAAAACAGGGATGCCAAGGCACTGGGGGCGCTGGCACACCAGGGCATCGTGCTGCGCACGTTCAAAGACCATGTCATTTTCGAACGGCGGGAGGTGTTGACACAGGCTGGAAGACCTTTCAGCGTGTTCACGCCATACCGGAACGCGTGGCTGAAGCAGATCACACCATTTCACCTGAAGGCCTACCCGGTGGAACGTTACGCGGACGCGCTCGCGCCATGCCCGGCGGCACAAGCGACGGCCGTGCCCGGCCTGGAGTCCCTGGGGTTTGAGGCGAGCAACCTGCGCGCCCTGCACATACGCACGGGCAGCCGTGGCGCCCGGGCATTGCTGGAGGATTTCGTCACACGCATCGAGCACTACCACCAGACGCGTGACTTCCCGGCGGTGAAGGGACCCAGCTACCTGAGTGTGCACCTGAGGTTTGGCACCATCAGCATCAGGCAGCTCGCGGGCCTGGCCTACCAGATGCACCTGCAAGGCATGGCGGGCGCAAGCACCTGGTTGAGCGAACTGATCTGGCGGGACTTTTACCACCAGATCCTGGCGAATTTTCCGCATGTGGTGGAAAGTTCCTTCAAACCGGAATACGACCGCATCCGCTGGGAGCACGGCAAGAATGCGCAGGCCTTGTTCCAGGCTTGGTGCGATGGCCGAACGGGCTACCCGCTGGTAGACGCGGCCATGCACCAGCTGAACCAGACGGGCTACATGCACAACCGCCTTCGCATGGTGACAGCCAGCTTCCTGAGCAAGGACCTGGGGTTGGACTGGCGCTGGGGTGAGCAGTACTTTGCCGACAAGCTGATCGATTTCGACCTGGCCGCGAACAATGGCGGGTGGCAATGGGCCAGTTCGAGCGGCTGCGATGCACAGCCCTACTTCCGCATCTTCAACCCGGTGAGCCAGAGCGAGAAGTTCGACCCGCACGGCAAGTTCATCAGGCGCTACCTGCCACAGCTGGCGGGCTTGCCGAACCACGCCTTGCACGCCCCCTGGCTGGCCAAGCCGGTGGAGCTGGATTCGGCAGGGGTCGTGATCGGGCGAGACTACCCCGCGCCCATCGTGGAGCATGCTGCCGCACGCGCAAAAACGCTGGAACGCTACGCGGTGGTCAAGAGCGGTTGATCAACCCGCGGCAGGCGCGAGCCGCGAATAGGCCGCCACCAGGGCAAGCAACTCCTCTTCAGAGTATGGCTTGCCCAGGTAATGGTCGACCCCGAGAGACTGTGCATGTTCGCGGTGCTTGTCGGCCAGCCGGGAGGTGATCATGACCACCGGCAAGTCCATCCAGCGCTGTTCGCCGCGCAGGTGGCGGACGAATTCGAAGCCGTCCATTCGCGGCATTTCAATGTCGCAAAGGACGACCACCGGCGCCTCCTCGCGCAGCCGTTCAAGTGCCTGTTCACCGTCGGTGGCCAGGGCCACGCGGTAGCCTTCACGCTTGAGCAAGCGCTGGGTGACGCGGCGCACGGTGATGGAGTCGTCCACCACGAGGACCAGCGGAGCCTGGCCGGTGCCCGCCTGACCGGCGGAGAGCACCGTGCGCCCCTGCGCCGCCTGAACCCGCTGGGACCGTGCCCACGCGCGGGCGGAATCACCATAGAGAGAAACCAGGGCGACAGGGTTGTAGATCAACGCGACGGCACCGGAAGCCAGCACCGTGGCCCCTGCGAGCCCTGGCAGCCGCGCGAGCTGAGGACCGAGCGGCTTGACAACCACTTCCTGGTGACCCAGGACCTCATCGACGTGCCAGGCCACCCGCTGCCCAGCACTTTGGAATTCCAGCACGGGCCAGCTCCGCGCCTCATGCGCCGCCGGGTCGTTGCTTTCAACCGAGAGTGCCAGCAAGGCACCAGCCCAGAAAAACGGCATGGCTGCATCGTCCGCCCCCCATTGCCCACTGCCGTAGGCTGCGGTCAGTTCGGGGGCATGGGCACGGCGGACCGCCTCGACCCAGGGAGCTGGTACACCGAAGATGAAATCGCCCACGCGCAGGAGCACCACCTGGGTAACTGCCGTGGTCAACGGAACCAGAATGCGGAAGCCCGTACCGCCGCTGGACGGCCGGAAGTATTCGATGCGCCCGCCTAGGCCAAGAACGTCGTTGCGCACGGCGTCCAGACCAATGCCGCGCCCCGCGAGTTCGGTGACGGACTCTGCCGTGCTGACACCAGGGGCGAATATGCAGCGGGAAGCCTCGCTGTCACCCAGCGGGCCATCAGGCAAAGGCACACCAGCCGCCATGGCCTTGACCCGAAGACGGTCCAGGTCCAGACCGGCGCCGTCGTCGGCAAAGGTCAGCTCGAGGTCGTTCCCGCTTTGCCGCAACACGATGCCGACATGCCCTTGGACGGGCTTGCCGGCCTGCTGCCGCTGGTGTGCGGGCTCGATGCCGTGCACGACAGCGTTGCGCAGCAGGTGTTCCAGCGCTGGTGTCAGGCGGTCGAGCACGCCACGGTCCACCTCGATGTCCGCACCTTCAATGTCGAGCTGAGCCTGCTTGCCAAGCGATTCCGCCGTCTGGCGCAGGACACGGTGCAGGCGCTCGGCAAGAGATTCGAATGCGACGAGCCGCGTGCGCAGCAGATCGCGTTGCAGGTCGCGCGTCTGGCGCGCCTGGGTGGCCAGGCTTCCCTCAGCGCCGTCGACGGCACGCTGCAAGTGGTGCTGGACCGTGGCCACGTCGTTGACCGACTCTGCCAGCAAGCGCGTCAACTCCTGCACACGGGTGTAGCGATCGAATTCGAGCGGATCGAACGTGGTCTCGCTTTCACGGCTTTGCACCAGGCGCGACTGCACCTGGGTTTCCGTCTGGATTTCCAGATCGCGCAGCTGGTGGCGCAAGCGTTCGATGTTCGCGCTCATGTCCTTGAAGGACTGACGCAGGGAACGGATGTCTGCCTCCAGGCGGTTGCGCGTGAGCATCACATCGCCCGTCTGGATCATGAGTTGGTCGAGGAGTTCGGCGCGCACGCGCACGGCAGGCTGAGGAACCGTCGCCACCGGCACCACAGGGGACAAAGGCGCTGGCTGATGGGCCACCGCAGGTTCCCTGGGTGCCACGGTGCCTTCCGGCGCCTGCCACAGCACACCTTCCACCCCAGGTGCAGGCGTGTGCTCCGGGGCGGCAAAGGTCGCGCGCAGGTCCTCGAAGCGTTCGACCATGGCGTCAAGCGCGGCCTGCAAGGGTTTGAGCAGCACGCTGTCACCCAGCAGATCGGGCAACGCCAGCACGTCGCTTTCGAGCTGGTGTGCCATGTCACCCAGACGAAGCGCTCCGGCCAGGCGCGCACTGCCTTTGAAGGTATGCAGATTGCGCAGGACCTCGGCGCGGGCGCCGGCGTTGTCCGGACGCCCAATCCACTGGCGCAATGCCGACGCCAGGCGGGGCAGCAGTTCCTGCGCCTCGTCCTCGAACACAGCAAAAAGGTCTGCGTCCAGACGATCGACTGCGGACGGCGCAGGCGCGGGAGGTTCCGGTGCAACCACTGCTGCGGATGGCCGGGGTGCCAACGCCAGCTGTGCCAGCGCATCCAGCGTCTCGGCATGCGGCTCACGCAGGAAGCCCGCAGCGAACTGGTGCAGCAGATGACGCGCCTCCTCTGCCGCCTTGAGCAGCACATCGGTATCTTCCGGCGACAGGCCATGGTGGCTTTGAGCCGATGGATTCGCGGCCATCCGGTCTAACGTGTGCTCGATGGCGCGCGCCAGCGACGACAGGCCGGTGTAGCCCACCGTGGCTGCGCCCCCGGCCAGGGAATGGGCCAGGGCCGATGCATGGTCGGGCAACTCGGCACCTGGTTCCAGCACCCACTCCGAAAGCGTCTGGCTGAGGCGGCGAGACCATTCGTCCGCTTCGTTGAGAAAAACGTTGTAAAGCTCAAGGTCGATGCACAGCGGACCGACGACCTTCACAGCCTCGTCCAACACGGGCGGCTCTGGCTCTGGCTCTGGCTCTGGCTCTGGCTCTGGCTCTGGCTCTGGCTCTGGCTCTGGCTCTGGCTCTGGCTCCGGTTCCGGTTCCGGTTCCGGTTCCGGTTCCGGTTCCGGTTCCGGTTCCGGTTCCGGTTCCGGTTCCGGTTCCGGTTCCGGTTCCGGTTCCGGTTCCGGTTCCGGTTCCGGTTCCGGTTCCGGTTCCGGTTCCGGTTCCGGTAGAACAGCATCCCCGGAAAGCGGCACATACTGCCCCTCCAGGCGCATGGCATCGGCACTGCGGCGGTAGGGCGCTGCCACGCCCGGTTCCGCCTGCCCGGCAGCGAGCGCATCAACCCACGCGGTCATGCCGTTCAACGCCTGGGTACACAAGTCCAGCAGTTGCGGCGTTGCAGCCTTCTGATCAGCAAGCCAGCTGTTGAGCAGTTGCTCCATGGCCCACGCAGCCTCGCCAAAGTCCGCGAGGCCCACCATTCGGGCACTGCCCTTGAGCGTGTGAAAACTTCTGCGTAACGCGGTCAGGTCGGCAAGACTCTGGGGCTCGGCCTGCAACGCACCCACTGCTTCTCGCATCTGGACGAACACGTCGCGAGCCTCGCCCAGGAAGATGTCCAGAAGCTCCAGCGCCTCGTCATCGGCTTGCGCCGCGCCGGCCAGCTCTTGTGGGTCAGCGGACATGGCGGCGTCGGCATGGGCGTTTCCAGCATCTGCCGGGCTCGCGGGCAGTGCAATCGGCTCGGACGCCTCGGACTGGAGCTGGGAGCGCAACAGGCGCGAAGCCTCGTCGAACTGAAACTGCTCGCGCGCCATGGCTGGCTGGCGGACGAAGGTCTCGAACAACCACCCCAAACCACCAAGATTGGTGGCCACGACGGTGGCAGCTTCTTTCAGCTCTTCCGGGGCAGGCGGGGCTGCCAGCGTGAGCCAGGCACGCACCTGGCGGCCGACCTCGTCAAGCGCGCGCGCCGCAGCTTGCAGCCCCAGCATGACCGCCACACCACGCATGGCATCGAGCCGATCCGGCACGTCTTTCAGGGAGCTCAGGGTGCTGGCGCCGGGCTGGCGGAAGAAAGCGTCCAGGATGGCTTCGTTCTCGGCACGCTCGGTCTGCAGCTGGGCGACCAGATGACCCAGCGTATCGCGTTCGCTGAGACTTTGGTAAATCTCTGTCATCCATGGTGCGGGTTCTGGCGCAGCCTGCCCCTCCATGACGCTGGACAGGCGCTGGGCCAGCTCGCAATGCCGCTGCACCAGCGTGGCATCCAGTGGGTCGAAATCGTTGATAGTGGCGCCCAGCACCAGCAGGCTGTTGGCAACTTCCAGCGCCAGAGCGGAAGAGACCAGTCCGCCACTGTCCTGGTCGATCAGCCTGGCCACCTGTTCCCACGCACTGGCCAGCAACTCACTGGGCGCATGCACTGCGCGCAGCGCTGCCGCCAGTTCGCGCAGACCGTTGCCTTGGCCGCGATCCGCCCCCTCGCCCTCCGTCCGAGCCATCCAGGCACGTTGGGCAGCGGCTATGGCATCACGCAAGCGGCCAAGCAACAGGGGATCGAGCGCCCCCAGCAGGGTGGACTGGTAGTCCCACACACCTGCGCGGGTCCAGCCAGATGCCCGCCAGAGCTCACTGAGGCAAGGGGTGAGCTCGTCTGCGCGAGATTCCGGCGGCACGGCCTGCGACGCGAAGAAACGAAGATCGTGCGTCAATTGGGCAAGGCCCTGCAGGTTGCCTTGCGCGAGCGCGGCGTACTGCAGAAGCACGCGCGAGGCTGCTCGCTTGACATAGAGGTCGGCGGGCAGCAGCCCCTGCGCCAGGGCTTCGAAATACGCCGCGGCAGCCAGCCAGAACTGCCGGACGGTGCCTTCGCCAGCGCCCCGGCAAAGACCAGCACTCAACTGCGCCAGGGGCACCGCGGCCTGGCGGTTGGCGTCCTTGACAACGTGCAACACCAGACGGTCCAGATGCGCGCGCACCTGTGTTCCAGGCAGGTAGGCCTTGCCTGCGGGAGGCTCGGCTTCGGCCTGCGGCGCGCCTTCGACCCACAGGTCGGCGGGATGAATACGGTCAGCCCCTGCCAGTGTCTGCCAGTCGCGGTAGGACGGGAACAGGGAAAGCGCAGGCAACGGGCGCTCACGCATCAAGCGTTCGAGGTAGTCACCCAGCGCCCGTGCACCACGCTCGATCTGCGCCGCCGCTTCCGGGGTAGCCGTCGCTGGCTTCTGGGCCATGCGCTGGGTCGCCATTTCAAGGGAGCGCAGCACCTGCGCGGCCTGCCCCAGGTCAACCATCTGCAGCGCGCCTACGGCCTGGTGCAACTGCTGGCGCACGACACGCAGAGAGGTGGTGTCGACCTCCGACAGATCGGTGGCCCGTGCCTGACCGTTGTCCTGCACATAGCGGCGGACCGCCTGCACGGTGGCCTGCAGTGTGCCGCGCAACTCGTCCATCACCCAAGCCAGGGGGCCGAGATCGCGGGAGGCGAAGGGCGCGCTCATGCGGGATCAGGCAATCTTGAAGCGGGCAACCGACTGGCGCAGCTCGTCCGCGACGCGCGCCAGTTCCCGCACCTGCTGAACGGTGGACCGGGTGCCCTCACCCGTTTGCTCGGTGACGGCGAAGATGTGCTGGATATTGCCAGCGGTCTGGCCCGCGAGCTCCGCCTCACGCGAAGCGGAGATGGCAATCTGCTCGATGAGCTCGGCCACCTGCCTGGAAAGGCGATCGATGTCGGCCAGCGCTGCACCCGCGTTGTCTGACAGGCGCGTTCCCTCCACCACCTCGCGGGTGGAGCGCTCCATGGCCAGCACGGCATCCTGGGTATCGGCCTGGATGGCCCGCACCAGGGCGGCGATCTGGCGGGTAGCGTCCCCGGAGCGCTCGGCGAGCCTCTGCACCTCCTCGGCCACGACCGAGAAGCCGCGCCCAGCCTCGCCAGCGGAAGCCGCCTGTATGGCCGCGTTGAGCGCCAGCACGTTGGTCTGTTCTGTGATGTCGGAAATCAGCTCGGTGATCTCGCCGATTTCCTGAGACGACTCGCCAAGCCGCTTGATGCGCTTGGCGGTTTCCTGGATCTGCTCCCGGATGGTGTTCATGCCGCCAATGGCGTCCTGCACGGCGCGCGCGCCCGATTCCGCCGCCTCCAGGGCCTGCCGGGAGGCATCGGCCGCCCCTTGCGCCTGGGCCGACACATGGGTGATGCGGGACGACATGTCCAGCACCGCCTGCCCTGTCTCGCGGATTTCCCGCAGCTGCTCGGTGGACGCGGCCAGGAGTTCGATAGACGTGTTTTCCACACGGCCGGTGGTGTCTGCCACACGTTTGGCAGTGCCCTGAACGTGGCCGACCAGGCTGCGCAGCTCTTCGACGGTGTAGTTGACAGAGTCTGCGATGGCGCCGGTCATGTCCTCGGTGACGGTGGCCTGCTGGGTGAGGTCCCCCTCCGCCACGAGTTGCAGCTCGTTCATGAGACGCAGGATGGCCGCCTGCGTGGCGTCGTTGACCCGTTTGGCCTCTTTCTCCTGTGCAACCGCATCGGCCCGGGCGCGCTCTGCCTCCAGCTGGCGCTGCCGCCCTGCCCGCGCGAAACCACCTGCCAATGCCAGCGCACATGCCAGCGCCAACGCCAGCGGCGCCATAGGGGCCCAAGGCAACCACATCGGCTCGTACCCCAGGCCAAACCACGCCAGCAGCAGTCCGACGGTCAGCAACACGAAGAAAAACACCCCTGCCAGCCACCACCGCTGAGAAGCTGCCAGCCCTGACGCGGTGGCCGTTTGCCCGGCCGAAGGCGCCGAACCAGCGGGCTGGCTTGGCGGCGTCAACGTGGAGGGAGAGGAAAGGCGGTCGCTGCCGTACTCGGACTCGCCCAGCGTGGAGACCATGTCGCTCGAAACAGAGTCGAACGTGGACGCCTGCGCATCCTGGCGAGGGCGCTTCCAGAGACGGCGCAATTGCTCAAACATCGGTGCTCCTCATGCGTGGGCCGGCGTTGCAAAGGCCGGCAGTCGAGGGTCGAGAAACTCGGGGGACTGGGCCATGACGACCAGATCCAGCTCATGCCAGGTCTGCCCTTTGCCATCACGCCACAACTGGCGCACGGCCGGGTGTGCCGGTGCTTGCGCGTCCATGTGGAAATCGGCAGGTCCGTGCAAACCCAGCAGATGGTCGGCGCACAGCGCGGCACCGACACCCAGCAGAGGGTTCAGGCTGACCCAGTAAACGGTTTCCAGTTCGGCCGGGTGCCATGTGTCCTGCGACGTCAGCCCCAGCAGACGCACCCAGTCCACCACCACACTCAAGCCGCCACGCAGGCTGGTCACGCCCAGGACCCATGACTGGGTGTGTGGCAAACGCTGCAAGGCCGAGGGGTTGAAGATTTCCCCGGCATGCGACAGCGGCAGCAACGCGTGCACACCCTGCCAGGCGATGCCCAGCCAGCCAGCGGACATGGGACGCTGCGTGGACTCGGCCAGCTTGCGGGCCAGCTCCGCCTGGAAGTCTGAAAGGGAGATTCGGGCTGCCATGCGCGCCTCAAACCCCGCGGAAACGCCCCGGCAGGGCAAGCGCCGTCCCGGACGGGGGCGGGCACAGCAAACGGGGGGACGGCACCATGTCAGACTATCGCCTCGATCTTGGCCAGCAGTTGCTCAGGGTCGACGGGCTTGGTGATGTACTCTCGCGCGCCCTGCCTCAAGCCCCAGACCCTGTCGGTCTCCAGGCTCTTGCTGGAACAGATGAAAACCGGCACCTTACCGTATTCCGGATGCTTCGCGATGGTGCGGGTCAACTGAAACCCGTTGGTGCCAGGCATGACGATGTCCATCAGGATCAAGTCGGGCAGCTGCATACCGATCTGCTGCAACGCCTGGTCGGCGTTCTCGGCGGTGCGCACACGGTAACCCTTGCGCGTGAGCACGCCCTTGAGAAAGACCAGTTCAGTGCGGGAGTCATCCACCACCAGAATGTCTTTGACAGCGCCCATGGGTATTGCGTCTTTCACGATGTCATGACAACGGGCTCACCCGCAGCCACCCCACCGCGCGCGAAACGGCGCACGGCCTGCAGGAGTTGCTCCTGGGTGAACGGCTTGGTCAGGTGATCGAGCGAGCCGACCATGCGCCCTCGGGCAATGTCGAACACCCCGTCCTTGGAAGAGAGCATCACCACCGGCACATGCGCGTGCCGGGCATTGCGTTTGATGATGGCACAGGTCTGGTAACCGTCCAGACGAGGCATCAATATGTCGCAGAAGACCAGATCCGGCTCGAACTCATGGATCTTGGCCAGGGCATCAAACCCGTCCTCGGCCAGCAGCACTTCGTACCGCTCCTGCTGCAGGAACAGTTGAGCGCTGCGGCGCACGGTCTGGCTGTCATCGACGACCAGAATCTTCAGTGGAGCCGTGTGGTTGTCAGTCATCGCGCTGCTCCTACTGGTGCGTGGATCGTGCCCTGCTGGCTGCGTCAGAGCTGAACCATCTCGAAGTCTTCCTTGCGGGCACCGCACTCGGGGCAGGTCCAGTTCATCGGGACATCCTCCCACTTGGTGCCCGGCGGGATGCCGTGGTCGGGGGCGCCGGCCTCCTCATCGTAGATCCAGCCACAAATCAGGCACATCCAGGTCTTGCTTGCACTCATCTTGGGAAAAACGCTTGTCTTAGAATGGGTTCATTGTATCGGGGCCGCCACGGCCCATCCCGCGAATGACCCCTTCCTTTGACATGCCGCCTCCGGGCGCGCCCGCCGCAGGCGACGCCGCCCCGGCCTCGCTGCCCTGTGTGATGAGCTTCAACGCCAACGACCCCAGCGGCGCGGGCGGTCTGGCAGCGGACCTGACGGCCATGAGCAGCGCCTCATGCCACGTGCTGGCCGTGACAACGGGAACCTATGTGCGCGACACGCGCAGCATTCACCACCACATTGCCCTGGACGAGGACGCCGTGGACGACCAGGCCCGCTGTGTGCTGGAAGACATGAGCGTGCAAGCCTTCAAGGTGGGTTTCGCCGGCAGCGCCGAAAACCTGAGCACCATCGCCGAAATCCTGTCGGACTACAGCGACGCCCCCGTCATCGCCTACATGCCCAACCTGGCCTGGTGGGATGAGGTGGACCTGGAGAACTACCTGGACGCCTACGCGGAGCTGCTGCTGCCGCAGGCCACGGTGCTGGTGGGCAACCACAGCACGCTGTGCCGCTGGCTGCTGCCCGACTGGGCAGAGGACCGCCCCCCAGGGCCCCGCGACGTGGCCCGGGCCGCCGCCGAGCATGGCGTGCCGTACACGCTGGTCACGGGCTTCAACGCCCCGGATCAGTTCCTGGAAAGCCACCTGGCCTCGCCTGAGACTGTGCTGGCCACCGCGCGCTACGAACGCTTCGAGGCCACGTTCACAGGCGCGGGCGACACACTGTCGGCTGCACTGTGCGCGCTGCTTGGCGGGGGTGCCGACCTGCAGACCGCCGTGGCGGAGGCCCTGACCTACCTGGACCAATGCCTGGACGCAGGCTTTCAACCCGGCATGGGCCACGCGGTGCCTGACAGGCTGTTCTGGGCACACGACGAAATCGACGACGACAACGAGCCCCCTGCCGCCGAAGGCATGGGGCATTTCCCCTTGGGTGAGACACCGCATTGACGCGGTACTTGCCGGCAACGACCCGAAAAGCAACACCATGACCGACCGCAACCAGACCCTGTTCGAACGCGCCAAGGCACTTATCCCGGGTGGCGTCAACTCCCCAGTGCGTGCCTTCAAGGCCGTCGGCGGCACGCCTCGCTTCGTGCAACGCGCCCAGGGCGCCCACTTCTGGGACGCCAATGGCCAGCGCTACATCGACTACATCGGCTCCTGGGGGCCGATGATCCTGGGCCATGGCCACCCCGCCGTGCTGGAGGCCGTGCAGAAAGCCGCGCTGGAAGGTTTCAGCTTCGGCGCCCCCACAGAGCGTGAAGTGGAACTGGCCGAAGAGATCGTCAAGCTCGTGCCGAGCATCGACATGGTGCGCCTGGTCAGTTCCGGCACCGAAGCGGGCATGAGCACCATTCGCCTGGCGCGCGGCGCCACGGGGCGCAAGAAGATCATCAAGTTCGAAGGCTGCTACCACGGCCATGCCGACGCGCTGCTGGTCAAGGCCGGCTCGGGCCTGGCCACCTTCGGCAACCCCACCAGCGCAGGCGTGCCGCCCGAGGTGGTGCAGCACACGCTGGTGCTGGAATACAACAACCTTGAACAGCTGGAAGCGGCGTTCAAGGAGCACGGTGACGACATCGCGTGCCTGATCATCGAGCCCATCGCGGGCAACATGAACTTCGTGCGTGCCAGCGTGCCCTTCATGAAGCGCTGCCGCGAACTGTGCACCCAGCACGGCGCCCTGCTGGCCTTTGACGAGGTGATGACGGGCTTCCGCGTGGCGCTGGGCTGCGCCCAGAGCGTTTACGCCGAGCTGATTCCCGGTTTCGAGCCCGACATGACGGTGATGGGCAAGGTGATCGGGGGCGGCATGCCGCTGGCAGCTTTCGGCGCCAAGCGCGCCGTGATGGAGCAGTTGGCACCGCTGGGTGCGGTGTACCAGGCGGGCACGCTGAGCGGCAACCCGGTGGCCACCGCCTGCGGCTTGGCCACTTTGCGCGAAATCCAGAAACCGGGCTTCTTTGATGCGCTCACGGCCCGCACCCAGAGCCTGGTGCAAGGCCTGACCCAGGCTGCCCAGGAAGCCGGTGTGCCCTTCTGCGGCGACAGCCAAGGGGGCATGTTCGGCTTTTTCCTGATGGACACGCTGCCTCAGAACTACGCCACGGTGATGAGCACCGATGGCCCCCGCTTCAACAAGTTCTTCCACGGCATGCTGGACCGTGGCGTGTACTTCGCCCCAGCACTGTACGAAGCAGGCTTTGTGAGCGCAGCGCACTCCGAAGCGGACGTGCAGGCCACTGTGGCAGCCGCACGCGAGGTGTTCGCGACACTCTGACCGCGCGCACAACGCCAACTAAAAACGGGCTGCAGAACAGCCCGTTTTTAGTTCAAGCCGCCACCGGCTCCAGCAAACGCGCCAGCAAGGCGCCCTCTACTGGGCCGCCCAGCGGCACGAACACGCGCACCGGGCTGCCCTGCGCCACCTGCACAGGCTGGCCGTCCAGGTTTTGCATCGCATCAAGCTGAACGATGCGGTTGCCGCTGGGGTGGATCACCTCGATGCGATCACCCACGGCAAAGCGGTTCTTGGTTTCCACCTCGGCCCAGCCGTCAGCACGCACACCGCGCACCTCGCCCACGAAGTGGCTTCGGTGCAGTTCGGAATGGCCGCTGATGTAGTTCTGGTAGTCCTGTGCCGGGCGGCGCTCCAGCAGGCCGCCGGTGTAGCCCCGGTTGGCCAGCCCTTCCAGCTCCATCAGCAGTTCCGGGTTGAAGGGGCGGCCCGCCATGGCGTCGTCGATGGCACGGCGGTACACCTGTGCCGTGCGCGCCACGTAGTACAGGCTCTTGGTACGCCCCTCGATCTTGAGGGAATCGATCCCGATCTTGCACAGCCGCTCCACATGCTCCACGGCACGCAGGTCCTTGCTGTTCATGATGTAGGTGCCGTGCTCGTCTTCCATGATGGGCATCAGCTCGCCGGGGCGGCCCTTTTCCTCGATCAGGTAGACGCGGTCCGCTGCCGGGTGGCGCTGGCCGCCGCCGCAGGTGGAGAAGGCGGTTTCGGCTTCGGTGCGCGCTTCGGCAAAGTTGAAGTCCGAACCCATGCGCTCCACCGGCACGGCTTCGCCGGTCACGGCGTCTTCCGTCGCGGCCTGGGTGCCGTATTCCCAGCGGCAGGCGTTGGTGCAGGTGCCCTGGTTGGGGTCGCGCCGGTTGAAGTAACCGCTGAGCAGGCAGCGCCCGGAATAGGCAATGCACAGCGCCCCGTGCACGAACACCTCCAGCTCCATGTCCGGACACTCGTTGCGGATGGCCTCGACCTCGTCCAGGCTGAGTTCGCGGGAAAGGATGATGCGCGTGACGCCCACCTTCTGCCAGAACTTCACGGTGGCCCAGTTGGTGGTGTTGGCCTGCACGGACAGGTGGATGGGGACTTCCGGCCACTTCTCTCGCACCTGCATGATCAGGCCAGGGTCGGCCATGATGAGCGCGTCGGGTTTGAGTTCGATGATGGGTTCGATGTCACGCAGGTAGGTGCGGACCTTGTCGTTGTGGGCAATGAGGTTGCTGGTAACGAAGAGTTTCTTGCCGCGCGCGTGGGCTTCCTGAATGCCCTGGGCGAGTTGCTCCAGGCGGAATTCGTTGTTGCGCGCGCGCAGGGAGTAGCGCGGCTGGCCGGCGTAGACGGCGTCGGCGCCGAAGTCGTAGGCGGCCCGCATCTTGTCCAGCGAACCGGCGGGCAGCAGCAGTTCTGGGGATTTCATGGCCCGTATTGTCGATGGTTTGGCCGCACAACGCAGGATGGCCCCGCCGCCGTCCTGCCAACACCTTACCCGTGGTAAGGTATTTCGCGTGATGCGGCGCCACACCTTCCTGAAACTTCTGTCGACAACGGCCCTGGCGGGGTACCTGCCCGGGCCTGCGCGGGCCGCTGCGCCTGCGCTCAGGCTGTTCATACCTGCAAACGCAGGCGGCGGCTGGGACACCACCGGACGGGAACTGGGCAGCGCGATGGTCCGCGCGGGGCTCGTTGCGTCGGTGAGTTTTGAGAACCGCGGCGGTGCGGCGGGAACGATCGGGCTGGCGCAGTTCGCCACGAACTACAAGGGGCGCGCCGATGCCCTGATGGTCATGGGCTCTGTCATGCTGGGCGGCATCATCACGGGCCGCCCGCCCGTGGGCCTGGAGCGTGTGCAGCCTCTGGCCCGGCTGACGAACGAATACAACGTGTTCGTCCTGCCTCCCGGCTCTCCCTTTGGCAGCATGAAGGAAGTGCTGCAGCAATTCCAGGCCAACCCTTCCAGCATCAAATGGGGCGGGGGCTCACGCGGTTCCACGGAGCACATTGCCATCCACATGGTGGCGCGTGAACTGGGCGTGGCGGCGAGGCACATCAACTACGTGCCCTTCAGGGGCGGCGGCGAGGCAGCCGCCGCCATCATGGGTGGCCATGTCAGCGTGGGGGGCAGCGGCTACAGCGAATTCATGCCCCATATCCGGTCCGGGCGGATGAAAGCGGTGGCGGTGACCTCACCCCACCGCCAGACGGGCATGGACACGCCCACCTTGAAGGAACTGGGCCTGGACATCGAAATCGGCAACTGGCGCGGCCTTTGCGCGGCCGGAGGCCTGCTCCCCGCCCAGCTGGAGCACCTTCAGCGCCTGGTGGAGCAAACCCTGGCCATGCCGGCATGGCAGGAAGCGGTACGCAGACACGGCTGGCTCCCGGAGCCCCTGATCGGTGCCCCTTTCGAGGCGTTTGTAGCTCGCGAATTCGACGCCATGCGCCAAGTCCTGCAACGGGCCGGTCTGGCCTGAAACGACCACGCCAGCCGTCACGCGGCGGGCGCAAGTGGCAGCGTCACCTGAACTGTCACGCCACAGTCACCGCCCAAGCCGCCGTCGCTCCAGTCGTTCACCCTGATCCTGCCGCCCAGCGCCTCGACAATGTTGTGGCAGATCGCCAGCCCCAGACCGGCTCCCTGCTGACCGCCCGCAGCCACAAAGGGCTCGAACAGGCGTTGGCGCAACGCTTCCGGAATGGACGGACCGTCGTTGCTGACGGCAAATACCGCTTGCTGCCCGCCCCCGCCGGCTGGTGCTGGATGGACAAGCACATGCATGCGTTTTCCCGGTGGCGTGTGTTTGATGGCGTTGTGCAACAGGTTGCGCGCCAGCTCCGTCAGCATCCATTCATGCGCCCGGACGACTGCCCCCTCCGTGGATATCTCGAAATCGATGTCCCGCTCGGCAATCAACGGTGCCAGGTCCAAGGCCACGTTGCGCACACAGACGTCCAGACGGTTGTTCCGTTCCATGGCCTGCTCGCGCAATTGCTCGACCTTGGCCAGCGCCAGCATCTGGTTGGCCATGCGCGTGGCGCGGTCCACCGTATGGAGGATGTCTTTCAGGGCCTGTTCCGGCACCTGGTCCCCACGCATGGCGGACTGCACTTGCGTTTTCAAGACGGCCAATGGCGTTCGCAACTGGTGAGAGGTGTCACGCACAAACCGTTTCTGGTGTTCCAGCAAGTGAGACAACTTGCCCATGACGACATTCGTTGCACGGATCAGTGGCCGCAGTTCGCCCGGCGCGTCGTCGGCCGCCAGCGGGGTCAGATCGTTCTCCGGACGCCCTTCGAGCTGCTCCGACAGGCGGCGCACCGGCCGGGTCACACGCTGAACCACCCAGACCACGACAGCCGCGATGACCAGCACCAGCAAGCCCTGGCGCCAAAGGGTGTCAAACAGGATTTCCCGCGCTAGCGTCTGACGCAACTCCAGGGTCTCCGCCACCTGGATCAGAACGACGCCCCGGCCTTCGGGGCTGGCCACCGGCTGCAGCACCGCCGCCACGCGGACCGGCTGCTCCCGGTAGGTGTCGTTATAGAAGTCGACCAGCGCCGCGTACGCCGGGCGCATGGGAACCTTGCCGGTCCAGGGCGGGAGGTCCTCGTATCCGGAAACAGGCTGTCCCGCCAGCGTGGACACCTTGTAATACAGACGGCTCTGGTTGTCCGTTTCAAAGGCCTCCAGCGCGGCGTAGGGAACCCTCACCCCGAAATGGGCGGCCTCATCGTGGCCATGCACCTCGATCTGCTCACTGATGGCCTTGGCAGACGCCAGCAGCGTGCGGTCGTACGCCGTGTTGACGGCGGCAAGTGCCTCCCGGTAGAGGCTGACCGTGTTGACGGCAATCAGCACCAGGACGGGCAGCATGATGCCCAGCAGCAACTGCTGCCGCAAGGACACGCCGCTGACCAGCCAGCGCATCACGCAGAGGCCTCCTTGAGAATGTAGCCCAGCCCACGCAGGGTCGTCAGCGCCACACCCGTGTCGGCCAGTTTCTTGCGCAAACGGTAAACAACCACCTCGATCGCCTCGTACTGGACATCCTGCTCACCGGGAAACACCAGGGTGAAAAGCTGTTCCTTGGACACGGCCCGCCCTGGCCTTGCCATCAAGGCCTGCAGCAAGGCCAGCTCGCGCGGCGGCAGTTCCAGCACCTGGTCCCGGCAGTAGACTGCGCCGCTGTCGCGGTCCAGCCGGAGTTCGCCCAAGGACGCCGTGAACCCCGTCGTGTCCGGTGCATCCCTGGCTGGCGTGAACCTTCTGGCCAAGGCGCGCAGGCGGGCTTCCAGCTCGTCAAGATCGAACGGTTTGGGCAGGTAGTCGTCGGCACCAGTGTTCAGCCCAATGACCCGGTCCCCCACCGTGCCCCGGGCCGTCAGGATGAGCACCGGAGCGCGCCACCCCCTCTGTCTGGCCCGCTCCAGCACCTGCAGGCCGTCCAGGCCTGGCAGCGTCAGGTCCAAAGCGACAACGTCTGGCTGAACCTGGCTCCAGACATCAAGCGCCTTGCCGCCATCGCCGCAGGTAGTGACGGCAAACCCTCTGCGCGACAGGCTGCGCGTCAGGGTGATCTGCAAGGCAGGGTCGTCTTCGATCAGCAGCAACTTCATCACATCCTCGGGTTTACCCGTATTTCAAGGACAGCCGTTTGACAGGTCGGAGGCCAATCATCGCAGCGTGGCACCGGTACCGTCTGCCATTGAACCGGCAGGGACTTGCATTTTGCTGTCAAGCCTGTGCCAGATTGAAACCTTCCGCTGTCGTGGCGGCAACCCCAAGGAGACCCTGATGGAAACAAAACGTCCTCTTTCCCGCTGGCTTTCGGGCGCAGGCGCAGCCCTCGTCATGGCAGCCGCACCAGCCTGGGCCTTTCAGCCTGGCAACACCGAGTGCATCGCGCCCGCAGGCGCTGGCGGCGGCTGGGACATGACCTGCCGCCTGGTCGGCAAGGCGCTGCAGGACCAGAAGCTGATTCCCGGCACCATGCAAGTGACCAACAAGGCTGGCGGCGGCGGCGGCGCTGCCTACGCGGAAGTGGTCACCAAGCGGAGCACCGAAAACAACCTGATCGTCGCTGCGTCGTCCTCGACGGCAACACGCCTTGGCCAGAACGCCTACCCCGGCAACACCATGGACCAGGTGCGCTGGGTGGCGTCCGTGGGCGCTGACTACGGCATGATCGCCGTGGCCGCCGACTCCCCTATCAAGACCCTTCCCGAACTGCTGGCCAAGGTCAAATCCGACCCCACGTCCGTGGCTTTCGCCGGAGGCTCGGCAGTGGGTGGCTGGGACCACCTGAAGGTGCTGATCGCCGCGAAGAAGGCCGGCATTGCCAACCTGCGTGGTGTGAAGTACGTGGCCTTTGATGGCGGCGGCGAAGCGGTAACCCAACTCCTGGCTGGCAAGGTGCAGGCCTTCACCGGCGACATCTCTGAAGCCAAGGGGTTCGTCGACGCGGGCAAGATCAAGGTCCTGGCCGTGCTGGCCCCGGAACGCCTGAGCGGTGACTTCGCCAAGTTCCCCACCGCCAAAGAACAAGGTCTCGATGCCGTGGGCGCCAACTGGCGCGGTTTCTATGCCCCCGGCAAGATGAGCGACGAGGCGTACAACTACTGGGTCAAGAGCGTCGGCACCGTCTACGACTCCAAGGAGTGGAAGGAAGTCATGGCCAAGAACGGCATGGCTCCGCTGAACCTGCGCGGTGATGCCTTCCAGAAGTTCGTCAAGGAATCCGTGGACGAGATCCAGGCGCTTTCGAAAGAGATCGGCATCATCAAGTAACTTGTGCCGCAAGACAGGCCTGCCCGCGTGAAAGCGAGCAGGCCGTTTTTGCAGCCAGTCACCTTTCGCCATACCGAGGTACACCATGAGCGACCGGATTTTCGGCAGCATTGCATTGGCTGTTGCGCTGATGATGATGTGGGCCACCACACTGATCGAAGAAAGCTTCATACAAGACCCCCTGGGCCCCAAAGCCTTTCCCCTGGTGATTGCGGGCGTCATGGCCATCGCGGGCGTGGTCATGCTCTTCAAGGCCGACGCAGAACCAGAATGGCCTGGGCTGTTCAAGCTGCTCGAACTTCTGGTGACGCTCGGTGTGCTCGTCGCCTATGCGCAACTGCTTCCCATCGCTGGCTTCGTGGTCAGCACGGCATTCCTGTCCGCGTTTCTGTGCTGGCGTCTGGGGGCCACGCCCCGCCAGTCACTGCAAGGCGGCTTGATCATTTCCTTGGGTGTCTATGGGCTCTTCCAGCACCTGCTTGGCCTGAACCTGGCCACCGGCCCCTGGGGCTTTTGAACCCCTGAAAGGACTACACCATGGAAAGTTTGCAAGCACTGGCCGATGGCTTCGCCATCGCCTTGACCTGGCAAAACCTGCTGCTGGCACTCGTCGGCTGCTTCCTCGGCACGATGATCGGCGCGCTGCCCGGCCTGGGGCCGTCGAACGGCGTCGCCATCCTCATACCCGTGGTCTTCAGCATGGGGCTCGGAGCCACACCCGCACTCATTCTGCTCACCAGCGTCTACTACGGCGCCATGTATGGCGGCCGCATTTCGTCGATCCTGCTGAACATTCCCGGGGACGAGCCAGCCCTGATGACCACGCTGGACGGCTACCCCATGGCACGCCAGGGCAAGGCTGGTGAAGCGCTGGCCATCTCCGGCATTGCCTCGTTCGTGGGTGCCTTCTTCGCCACCTGGGGCCTGGTGTTCCTGGCGCCGCAACTGGTGGACGTGGCCCTGCTCTTCGGCCCCGCCGAATACTTTGCGATGTTCACCCTGGCCTTCGCCACCCTCGGCGGCGTCACCAGCGCCAACCAGGCCAAAGCGGCTTTCGCCGCCGCGCTCGGATTGGCCCTGGCCTTCATCGGCGTTGACGGACAGACCGGCGTGCCCCGCTTCACCTTCGGCAACGTGCACTTCTACGACGGCATCGACTTCCTCATCGCCATCGTGGGCATGTTCGCGCTGTCCGAGGTCCTGGTCTTCATCGAAGAACGGGGCAAGGCCAACAGCCACACCACCGCGCCGGTCAGCGACATCGGGAAAGTGCTGCCGCCAGCGAGCATGCTGAAGGAAACCGCGCCGTCGATGGGCCGCGGCACCCTCCTCGGCTTCATCGCAGGCGTGCTTCCCGGCGCAGGTGCGTCGCTGGGCTCCTTCCTGGCTTACACGCTCGAGAAAAAGGTCGTTGGCAAGAAGGGCCGCTTCGGCAAGGGCGATCCGCGTGGCGTGGCCGCCCCGGAAGCCGGCAACAATGCCGCCGCCGGTGGCGCGCTGGTGCCCATGCTGGCGCTGGGTGTGCCTGGCTCCGGGACCACTGCGGTGCTGCTGGCCATGCTGATGTCGCTGGACATCACGCCCGGCCCGCTGCTGTTCACGAACAACCCGGACGTCGTCTGGGGCCTGATCGCGGCGCTTTTCATCGGCAACATCATGCTGCTGGCCTTGAACATCCCCATGGTGGGTCTGTTCACGAAGGTCTTGCGCATACCGGCCTACTACCTGATGCCGGCCGTGGCCGTCATCTCCTTCATCGGCATCTATGCGCTCACCAACTCCACGTTCGACCTGATGCTGATGATCGGGTTTGGTGTGCTGGGCTGGGTTTTCCGCAAACTGAGCATTCCGATGGTGCCCGTGATCCTCGGCATTCTGCTGGGTGAGCTGATGGAGAAGAACCTGCGCCGCGCGCTGACCATCTCCGATGGTGACCTGTCGATCCTGTATGGCTCCCCGCTGGCCGTGAGCTTCCTCGCCCTGGCTGTGCTCGGGTTCGTGCTGCCGATATTCATTGGCAAGTTCGTGCGGCCCAAGCGCGTCGTGGAGGAGGCGCACAACGATGGCACGTCAGATTGATGCCCGGCACGCCATCTGACGGTTGGATGGCTTGAACGTCCCGAAAAAAAACGGCCCCGAGGGGCCGTTTTTGTTTCAGGTCACTGGCGGCATCAAACCGTCACGCCCTTGGCCGTCTCTGCGTACTCTTCGATCTGGTCGAAGTTCATGTACTTGTAGACGTTGGCGGCGTCCTTGTTGATGATGCCCACGGCTTCCTGGTACTCGGCCACGGTCGGAATGCGACCCAGCTTGGAGCACACTGCAGCCAGTTCCGCGCTGGTCAGGAACACATTGGTGTTCTTGCCCAGGCGGTTCGGGAAGTTGCGGGTCGAGGTGGAAACCACGGTTGCCCCCTCGCGCACCTGCGCCTGGTTGCCCATGCACAGCGAGCAGCCCGGCATCTCGGTGCGGGCACCGGCTGCGCCGAAGTTGGCGTAGTGGCCTTCCTTGATCAGCTCGCTCTCGTCCATCTTGGTCGGCGGTGCCACCCACAGCTTGACGGGGATGTCGCGCGCGCCGCCCAGCACCTTGGATGCTGCGCGGAAGTGGCCGATGTTGGTCATGCAGGAACCGATGAAGGCTTCATCGATCTTGGTACCCGCCACTTCAGACAGGAACTTGGCGTCGTCCGGATCGTTCGGGCAGCAGACGATGGGTTCCTTGATCTCGTTCAGGTCGATCTCGATCACGGCCGCGTATTCGGCGTCCTTGTCGGCTTCCAGCAGGTCCGGCTTGGCCAGCCAGGCTTCCACGGCCTTGATGCGGCGCTCCAGCGTGCGCTTGTCCTGGTAACCGTCGGCGATCATGTTCTTCATCAGCACGATGTTGCTGGTGAGGTATTCCTTGATCGGCTCGGGGTTGAGCTTGATGGTGCAGCCCGAAGCGGAACGCTCGGCCGACGCGTCGGACAGCTCGAACGCCTGCTCCACCTTGAGATCAGGCAGACCTTCGATTTCCAGAATGCGGCCCGAGAAGATGTTCTTCTTGCCCGCCTTGGCCACGGTCAGCAAGCCAGCCTTGATGGCGTACAGGGGGATGGCATGCACCAAGTCACGCAGGGTGACGCCAGGCTGCATCTGGCCCTTGAAGCGCACCAGCACCGACTCTGGCATGTCCAGCGGCATCACGCCAGTGGCGGCACCGAAGGCCACCAGGCCAGAGCCTGCGGGGAAGGAAATGCCGATGGGGAAGCGGGTGTGAGAGTCACCACCGGTGCCGACCGTGTCGGGCAGCAGCAGGCGGTTCAGCCAGGAGTGGATCACACCGTCGCCCGGGCGCAGGGCAACACCGCCGCGGTTGCTGATGAAGGCCGGCAGCTCGCGATGGGTTTTCACATCCACGGGCTTGGGGTAGGCAGCAGTGTGGCAGAAGGACTGCATCACCAGATCGGCACTGAAGCCCAGGCAGGCCAGGTCCTTCAGTTCGTCACGGGTCATGGGGCCAGTGGTGTCCTGGCTGCCCACGGTGGTCATCTTGGGCTCGCAGTAGGTACCGGGGCGAATGCCCTTGCCTTCCGGCAGGCCACAGGCACGGCCGACCATCTTCTGAGCCAGCGTGAAGCCCTTGCCGGTGTCCTTGGGAGCCACAGGCAGACGGAACGCGGTGGAAGCGGGCAGGCCAAGGAATTCACGTGCCTTGCCGGTCAGCGAGCGGCCGATGATCAGGTTGATACGGCCACCAGCGCGCACCTCGTCCAGCAGCACGTCGCTCTTCAGAGCAAACTCGGCCACGGTCTGGCCGTTTTTCAGGATCTTGCCTTCGTAGGGCAGCACGTCGATCACGTCGCCCATTTCCAGCTTGCTCACATCCACTTCAATGGGCAATGCACCGGAATCTTCCTGCGTGTTGAAGAAGATGGGAGCGATCTTGCCGCCCAGGGTCACGCCACCGAAGCGCTTGTTCGGCACGAAGGGAATGTCTTCACCGGTTGCCCAGATCACGCTGTTGGTAGCGGACTTGCGGCTGGAACCGGTGCCCACCACGTCGCCAACGTAAGCCACCAGGTGACCCTTTTTCTTCAGGTCCTCGATGAACTGCATCGGGCCGCGCTTACCGTCTTCCTCGGGCTTGAAGGCCGCGTCGGGACGCGTGTTCTTCAGCATGGCCAGGTAGTGCATCGGGATGTCCGGGCGGCTCCAGGCGTCGGGTGCGGGCGACAGGTCGTCGGTGTTGGTCTCGCCAGGCACCTTGAACACGGTCACGGTGATCTTCTTGGCCACTTCCGGGCGGCTCAGGAACCACTCGGCGTCGGCCCAGCTCTGCATCACTTCCTTGGCCTTGGCGTTGCCCGCGTTGACCTTCTCGGCCACGTCGTGGAACGCGTCGAACATCAGCAGGGTCTTCTTCAGACCAGCAGCAGCCACATCGGCCACTTCTGCATCGTCCAGCAGGTCGATCAGGGGCTTGACGTTGTAGCCGCCCACCATGGTGCCCAGCAGTTCGGTGGCCTTGGCCTTGCTGATCAGGGCGACCTGGATGTCGCCATGCGCCACGGCAGCCAGGAAGCTGGCCTTGACTTTGGCGGCGTCGTCCACACCCGGGGGCACGCGGTGCGTCAGCAGGTCCAGCAGAAAAGCTTCCTCGCCAGCGGGCGGGTTCTTGATCAGCTCGATGAGCTCTGCCACCTGCTGTGCGGACAGCGGCAGCGGGGGAATGCCCAGCGCAGCGCGCTCGGCAGCATGTTCACGGTAGGCTTGCAACATCATTGGCTCCAGAAAAAACGAAAGAAATTCAACGCGACGGGCTTTGCGCCACGTCAAGCAAAGACGGTGCCGGGTTGAGTCTGAGCTGCTCGGCGGCGGCCTGCTGCATCGGGCTCATGCATTCATCTGCCAGGCGGCGGCCCTGCTTCTGGTGCATCAGCATCGACTTGTTGAGCAGCTGTATCCACACGGCCCCCTGCAATCTGTCCTCCAGCCGCACGGCGCCTGTACTGGTTTCCACGGGGCGCACCCGGAAGCGCTGGCCCTTGAGCTGCAGATGGAAGTAACCAGGTGCCTGCGGGTCGGGCTGGATGCTCACGGTCTGCCCCAACTCGCAGGGCAGCGCGCCCACGTGCACGTTGGCGGCAATGGCGAGCTCCGCCGGGGACAGGGGCTCCTCTGCCGGCGCCCCCGCCTGCACGGGCGCCACCTTGCGGCCAGCCGACTGCGCTTGCGCTTGGCCGCCCACGGTCAGCAAGGCGGCCGCCAGTAGACACACACCCGGCAAGGGCGGGAAGGAAAAGCGGGTCAACGGGTTGGCAGCCATCTCTGTCTCCTCAATGGGCCGTGGGCTCGAAGTAGGAACGGACACTGTCGGGCATCTTGCAGCCCGTCTGGCGCGCACGCTCCAGCACCTGCCAAAAATAGCGGTAACTGGCCCTGTCGTGCAAATGCCCCTCATGGGATATCGGCGCCCAGTCGGCCTCCACAGCAGCCAGCACGATGGCCGCTGCCTTGTCCACCTCCTGCGCCTCGGGGGCAAAAGCCTCCAGGATCGGCTCGATCTGGTCGGGGTGGATGCTCCACATGCGGGTGTAGCCCAGCTCTCGCGCTGCGCGCTGTGCCGCCTGCCGCAGGGCTGCCGTGTCCTTGAACTCGGTCACCACGCAATGCGAGGGCACCTTGCCATGGGCATGGCACGCGCTGGCAATCTCAAGCTTGGCCCGCAACACCAGCGGGTGGCTGAACTGCCCCGCCACACCCATGCCACCGGAGGGGATGGCCCCGCCGTGGGCCGAGACAAAGTCCATCAGGCCGAAACTCAGCGACTGCACGCGCGGGTGAGCCGCGATATCGAAAGCCCGGTGCACCGCCAGGGGCGATTCGATCAGCACATGCAGGGGCAAGTCGGCACCGCCAGCGGCGTCCAGCGCATGCGCGGCACGCGCCACGTCGTCCACGGACTCGACCTTGGGCACCATCAAGTGCGACAGATGCGGCCCGGCCGTGCCCACAATGTGCGCAACGTCAGCCTCAAAAGCTGGGTGGTCCACCGGGTGAACCCGCACGCCCACGCGCTGGCGCACCGGAGCGTCGGGCTTTACCCCGCGCGCCAGCTCAGCCACCAAGGCAGCATGTTCGGCCTCACCGCCCACGGGCGCGCCGTCCTCGCAGTCCAGTGTCACGTCGAAGACGCACGCACCGAACCGCTCGATGTAACCCGCCTGTAACTCCAGGCTCTTGCGCATGCGCGCCTCCACGCCGCTGTAGTGGTCACACACCGGGAGCGTCACCGCCCCGGCCTGTGCGCCCAGCAACACCTGACGTGGATGCTTGCCCATGCCAGCGGCTTACAGCAGGTGGGCGACGCCAGCCTGCTCGTCGGTCAGCTCTTTCAGGGTCTTGTCGATGCAAGCCTGGCTGAACGCGTCGATTTCCAGGCCTTCGACGACCTTGTACTCACCGTTTTCGCAGGTGACGGGGAAGCCGAACATGACATCCTTGGGAATGCCGTACCATCCCTGGGACGGGATGCCCATGGTGACCCACTTGCCGTTGGTGCCCAGGGCCCAGTCGCGCATGTGGTCGATGGCAGCGTTGGCTGCGGAAGCGGCGGAAGACAGACCGCGCGCCTCGATGATGGCGGCACCACGCTTGCCCACGGTCGGCAGGAACACGGTTTCGTTCCACACTTGGTCGTTGATCATGTCCTTGACGGATTCGCCGTTGATGGTGGCGAAACGGTAGTCGGCGTACATGGTGGGCGAGTGGTTGCCCCACACGCACAGTTTCTCGATGTCCTTGACGGCCTTGCCGGTCTTGGCGGCGATCTGGGAAGCAGCGCGGTTGTGGTCCAGGCGCAGCATGGCGGTGAAGTTGCCCGGCTTCAGGTCCGGTGCGCTCTTCATGGCGATGTAGGCGTTGGTGTTGGCGGGGTTGCCCACCACCAGCACTTTCACGTTGCGCGAAGCCACGGCGTTCAGGGCCTTGCCCTGGGCGGTGAAGATCTGGGCGTTGGCGGCCAGCAGATCGGCGCGCTCCATGCCAGGGCCACGAGGACGGGCGCCGACCAGCAGGGCGTAGTCGGTATCCTTGAACGCGGTCATCGCGTCAGAGTGGGCCTCCATGCCAGCCAGCAGCGGGAAAGCACAGTCTTCCAGCTCCATCATCACGCCCTTGAGCGCCTTCTGGGCCTTTTCGTCAGGAATTTCGAGCAGCTGCAGAATGACCGGCTGGTCCTTGCCCAGCATTTCGCCGGAAGCAATGCGGAACAGCAGGGCATAACCGATTTGACCTGCGGCGCCGGTGACGGCCACGCGAACGGGCTTCTTGCTCATGAAAACACTCCAGAGTGGGTACGGTTGAAAGAAAACAGATCCCGCCAAGTGTACTCTGGTAAACCCTCAAACGTCAATTTGTCTTATGTCTTATATAAGATATGATTGACGCTTACAAATCATGAGCCAGCCCCCCCTCCAATCCAACACCGCGCCTTCCGCCGCCGGGGCCGAAAACCCCGGGCAGGCAGGCGCGCCCACGCCGGCGTTCAGTCCGCTGTACCAGCAGATCAAGACGCTCATCCTGCAGAGCCTGCAGGCCGGCGAATGGAAGCCTGGAGACCTGATACCCAGCGAGCTGGAACTGGCGGCACGCTACCGCGTGAGCCAGGGCACGGTGCGCAAGGCCATTGACGAGCTGGCGGCCGACAACCTACTCGTGCGCCGCCAGGGCAAAGGCACCTTCGTTGCCACCCACGCGGAACAGCACATCCAGTACCGCTTCCTGCGCCTGCACCCCGACGTCGGCTCCCTGGCCAACGAGGGCCCCAGGGAGCGCCGCATCATTGAATGCCGCCGCCTGCGCGCGCCCACCGAAATCACCCACCTGCTCGGGCTGCGCAGCGGCGAGCCGGTGATCCAGGTGCACCGGGTGCTGTCCTTCCAGGGCACCCCCACCATTCTGGAAGACCTGTGGCTCCCGGGCGGGCCGTTCAAGGGCCTGACGCTGGAAACACTGGCCCAGCACCAAGGGCCGATGTATGCCCTGTTTGAAACCCAGTTTGGCGTTCGCATGGTTCGCGCCGAGGAAAAGATCAAGGCCGTGGCCGCCGACGCACAGGCCGCCGAGCGGCTGGGCGTGCCTGCGGGCTTCCCCTTGCTCAGCGTCGAACGCGTGGCCTACACCTACAACGACATCCCCATGGAGTTGCGACGCGGCCTCTACCGAACAGACCACCACCACTACCGCAACGAGCTGAGTTGAGACCTCAAACATTCACCGAACACAGATAGACACATGTTGCGTTGCAATAGAATTCGACAGTTAACCGTCAGGGTCGTGCCGCACAGTTACGCGCCGGTTACCAACCCTCCGTCCTCAAGCCAACCGAAAGTCCTCTCATGACAGAGCTGAGCAAAAAGCGGCCAGAGTTCCGCAACATCAATGCCTTCAAGGACCTCACCACCTACCGCCTCCCTGCGGCCGGGTGGGTGTCCATCCTGCACCGCGCCAGCGGTGGCCTGATGTTCATCCTGCTGCCGTTCATCGTCTGGATGTTCGACACGTCGCTTTCCTCGGAACTGTCGTACGACACCTTCACCTCCGCCTTCAGCGCGGGTATCGGCTTTGTGCCGGGCTGGTTCGTCAAGCTGGTCTGCCTGGGCCTGATCTGGGGCTACCTGCACCACTTCATCGCTGGCGTGCGCCACCTCTACATGGATGCCACCCACTCCGTCACCAAGGAGTTTGGCAAGTCCTCCGCCGTCGTCACCCTGGCTCTCAGCCTGGGTTTGACGGTCGTGCTCGGCGCCAAGCTGTTCGGCCTGTACTGATTCAACCGCCCGGAGTAGAAAAATGTCCGTCAACTACGGCTCCAAGCGCGTCGTCACCGGCGCCCACTACGGCACCCGCGACTGGCTGGTCCAGCGCGTCACCGCCGCCCTCATGGCCCTGTTCACCATCGTGCTGCTGGCACAGGTGATCTTCTCCAGCGGCCCCATCGGCTACGAAACCTGGGCCGGCATCTTCGCCGCCCAGTGGATGAAGTTCCTGACCTTCGCTGTGATCGTCGCCCTGGCATGGCATGCATGGGTGGGCATCCGCGACATCTGGATGGACTATGTCAAGCCCGCCGGCCTGCGCCTGGCACTGCACGTTTTCACTCTGGTCTGGCTGGTGGGTTGCGCCGGTTGGGCATTTCAAGTTCTCTGGAGGCTCTGATTCATGACCACCACCGCATCTCTTCCCAAGCGCAAGTTCGACGTGGTCATCGTCGGAGCCGGCGGCTCCGGCATGCGCGCCTCGCTGCAGCTGGCCCGTGCAGGTCTGAACGTGGCCGTGCTCTCCAAGGTCTTCCCCACCCGCTCGCACACCGTTGCAGCACAGGGCGGCGTGTCCGCTTCCCTGGGCAACATGAGCGAAGACAGCTGGGAATTCCACTTCTATGACACCGTCAAGGGCTCCGACTGGCTGGGTGACCAGGACGCCATCGAATTCATGTGCCGCGAAGCACCGAAGGTCGTCTACGAACTCGAACACTTCGGCATGCCGTTCGACCGCAACCCCGACGGCACGATCTACCAGCGTCCGTTCGGCGGCCACACCGCCAACTACGGCGAAAAGCCCGTGCAACGCGCCTGCGCCGCTGCTGACCGCACCGGCCACGCCATGCTGCACACGCTGTACCAGGCCAACGTGTCGTCGCGCACCACCTTCTTCGTGGAGTGGATGGCTCTGGACCTGATCCGCGACGCCGACGGCGACGTGGTGGGCGTGACCGCCCTGGAAATGGAAACCGGCGACACCTACGTGCTGGAAGCCAAAACCGTGCTGCTGGCCACCGGTGGTGCAGGCCGCATCTACCAGTCGTCCACCAACGCCTTCATCAACACCGGTGATGGCCTGGGCATGGCCGCGCGCGCTGGCATTGCACTGCAAGACATGGAATTCTGGCAGTTCCACCCCACCGGCGTGGCTGGCGCGGGCGTGCTGCTGACCGAAGGCTGCCGTGGCGAAGGCGCGATCCTGCTCAACAGCAACGGCGAACGCTTCATGGAGCGCTACGCGCCCACGCTAAAGGACCTGGCGCCGCGTGACTTCGTGTCCCGCTGCATGGGCCAGGAAATCCTGGAAGGCCGTGGCTGTGGTCCCAACAAGGACTACATCGAGATGAAGCTCTCGCACCTGGGTGCAGAGACCATCCACAAGCGCCTGCCCTCGGTGTTCGAGATCGGTGTGAACTTCGCCAACGTGGACGTGACCCGCGAGAACATCCCCGTGGTGCCCACCATCCACTACCAGATGGGCGGTATCCCCACCAACATCCACGGTCAGGTGGTCGAGCGCGTCAACGGCGAAGACAAGCCCGTCAACGGCCTGTACGCGGTGGGCGAATGCTCCTGCGTGTCGGTGCACGGCGCCAACCGCCTGGGCACCAACTCCCTGCTGGACCTGCTGGTGTTCGGCAAGGCGGCGGGCAACCACATCATCGCCAACGTCAACCCCAAGCAGGAACACAAGGCCCTGCCCAAGGACGCCGCAGACAAGACGCTGGCGCGCCTGGCACGCCTGGACAACTGCAAGGACGGCGAGTACGCCCAGAACGTGGCCAACGACATGCGCGCCATCATGCAGGCGCACGCTGGTGTGTTCCGCAGCCAGGAGGTCATGAACGAAGGCGTCAAGAAGATTGCCGCCCTGCGTGAGCGCGTGGCCAACATCGGCCTGAAGGACAACTCCAAGGTCTTCAACACCGCCCGCATCGAGGCGCTGGAAGTCGAGAACCTGATGGAAGCCGCGCAAGCCACCATGGAAAGCGCCGCCGCCCGCACCGAATGCCGTGGCGCCCACCTGGTGCGCGACTACGAGCACGACGTGACCCACCCCACCTGCCCGCTGGGCCGCAACGACGCCGAGTGGATGAAGCACACCCTCTGGTACAAGGATGGCAACCGCCTGGACTACAAGCCCGTGCGCATGAAGCCCCTGACTGCCGAGACGGTGCCCCCGAAGCCCCGTACCTTCTGACCGGAACGCGCGAGAAAAAGGAACCTGAAAAATGGCACAACGCACTTTCAAGATCTACCGCTACGACCCGGACAAGGACGCCAAGCCCTACATGCAGACCATCCAGGTCGAACTGGACGGCTCCGAGCGCATGCTGCTCGACGCCCTGGTCAAGCTCAAGGCGGTGGACCCCACCCTGTCGTTCCGCCGCTCCTGCCGCGAGGGTGTCTGTGGCTCTGACGCCATGAACATCAACGGCAAGAACGGCCTGGCCTGCCTGACCAACCTGAACACGCTCAAGGGCGACATCGTCCTCAAGCCGCTGCCCGGCCTGCCGGTGGTGCGCGACCTGATCGTGGACATGACCCTGTTCTTCAAGCAGTACCACAGCATCAAGCCCTACCTGATCAACGAGACCCCCGCCCCCGAGCGCGAGCGCCTGCAGAGCCCGGAAGAGCGCGAGGAACTCAACGGTCTGTACGAGTGCATTCTGTGCGCCAGCTGCTCCACGAGCTGCCCGAGCTTCTGGTGGAACCCCGACAAGTTCGTCGGCCCCGCCGGTCTGCTGCAGGCCTACCGCTTCATCGCCGACAGCCGTGACCAGGCGACCAGCGAGCGACTGGACAACCTGGAAGATCCGTACCGCCTGTTCCGCTGCCACACCATCATGAACTGCGTCGATGTCTGCCCCAAGGGTCTGAACCCCACCAAGGCCATCGGCAAGATCAAGGAAATGATGGTCCTGCGCTCCATCTGACCCGCAAGACAAGGCCATGGACGACACCGCCCTGCTCGACGAACGCGCCCTGAGCAAGCTCAAGTGGCGGTGCCGCCGTGGCCTGCTCGAAAACGACTTGTTCATCGAGCGCTTCTTCGCCAGGCACGAATCTGGCATCACCGTCCGTCAGGCACGCGCCCTTGACGCTCTCATGGACCTGCCCGACAACGATCTCCTGGATCTGCTGTTGCGCCGGACCGAGCCCAAGGATGCGCTGGCCACAGAGGAAGTCGTGGAATTGCTGACCCTGCTGCGCACGGGCCAGCCATCCGTTCAAGCCCACTCCTAATTCAAGGAAAACGAATGAAACTCGTAGACAACAAAGCCACCCTGTCCTTCAGCAACGGTGCGCCGAGCGTTGAACTGCCCGTTTACGCAGGCAGCATCGGCCCGGACGTGATCGACATCCGCAAGCTGTACGCGCAAACCGGCATGTTCACCTACGACCCGGGCTTCCTGTCCACAGCGTCGTGCCAGTCGGCCATCACCTACATCGATGGCGACAAGGGAGAGCTGCTGTACCGTGGCTACCCCATCGAGCAACTGGCAACCAGCTGCGACTACCTCGACACCTGCTACCTGCTGCTCAACGGCGAACTGCCCAACGAGAAGGAGCGCGGCGACTTCCACAAGCTCGTGATCAACCACACCATGGTCAACGAGCAGATGCAGTTCTTCCTGCGCGGCTTCCGTCGTGACGCGCACCCCATGGCTGTGTTGACCGGCCTGGTGGGCGCGCTTTCGGCCTTCTACCACGACAGCACCGATATCAACAATCCGGAGCATCGCCGCATCGCCGCGATCCGCCTGATCGCCAAGATGCCCACGCTCGTGGCCATGGCCTACAAGTACGGCATCGGCCAGCCCTACATGTACCCGCGCAACGACCTGTCCTACGCCGGCAACTTCCTGCGCATGATGTTCGGCACCCCCTGCGAGGAGTACAAGGTCAACCCGGTGCTCGAGCGCGCCCTGGACCGCATCTTCATCCTCCACGCCGACCACGAGCAGAACGCCTCCACCTCCACGGTGCGCCTGTGCGGTTCGTCAGGCACCAACCCCTTTGCCGCCATTGCTGCTGGCGTGGCCTGCCTGTGGGGCCCCGCCCACGGTGGCGCCAACGAGGCCTGCCTGAACATGCTGGAAAACATCCAGGCCAACGGCGGCGTGGCCAAGGTTGGCGAGTTCATGGAGAAGGTCAAGGACAAGAGCTCCGGCGTCAAGCTGATGGGCTTCGGTCACCGCGTCTACAAGAACTACGACCCGCGCGCCAAGCTCATGCAGGAAACCTGCAACGAGGTGCTGTCCGAACTGGGCCTGGAAAACGACCCCCTGTTCAAGCTGGCCAAGGAACTGGAAAAGATCGCCCTGGAAGACGATTACTTCGTGCAGCGCAAGCTCTACCCGAACGTGGACTTCTACTCCGGCATCGTGCAGCGCGCCATCGGCATCCCCGTGAACCTGTTCACCGGTATCTTCGCCCTGGCCCGTACCGTGGGCTGGATCGCCCAGCTCAACGAAATGATCGGCGACCCCGAGTACAAGATCGGCCGTCCCCGTCAGCTGTTCACCGGTTCTGCCCGCCGCGACGTGCCCCCTCTGGCACAGCGCTGATCACCGGCTGAAACCGCAGCCCGCCGCACGGCAACGTCGGCGGGTTTTTTTCTTCCACAGCATATTGCCCGGCATGCAACGCATTCACTCCGCCAAAGACTTGCGCGATCTGCTTGCCCAGGCTCAGCCCTCGCGCGCCTGCACCTGCACGGCCGGTGCGTGCGCAGGCTGGACCAGCCTGACCGAGGAGCGCTGGCCAGCCACGCAAATGCAGGCTGTGGCGTCGCTGCGCGACCCAGAGCTGTACGAGCCAACGTTCGAGGAAGTTCACCCACGGGGTACACGCTACGAATCCCCGGACGCCCCGGTGGCCGTGCAGCACTTTCCCTACAACCGCTGCGACATCTGGCAATGCACCCAGTGCCACAGGCATCTTCTGCGCTACACCGAGTTTGGCGGTTACTACGTGGACCACCGGATCCGCGAACTCTCCCCCACCCTCGACATCCTCGACTGAACACACACCCGGCCATCCGCATAAAATGATGGATTGCCAAGGAATGACCCATGGGACGCACCCTCTACGACAAGATCTGGGACGAGCACGTCGTCCACACCGAGGAAGACGGCACCGCGGTGCTCTACATCGACCGCCACCTGGTTCATGAAGTGACCAGCCCCCAGGCCTTTGAAGGCCTGCGCGTGGCCGGACGCAAGGTCTGGCGCATCAGCTCGGTGGTTGCCACCGCCGACCACAACACGCCGACAACCGGCTGGGAACTGGGCTACGACGGTATCGCCGACCCCATCAGCAAGGAACAGATCACCACGCTCGACGCGAACATCGCCGAGTTCGGTGCCGCGGCGTATTTCCCCTTCCTGTCCAAGCGCCAGGGTATCGTCCATGTGATCGGCCCCGAAAACGGCGCGACCCTTCCGGGCATGACCGTGGTCTGCGGTGACTCTCACACGTCCACGCACGGCGCCTTTGGCGCGCTGGCCCACGGCATCGGCACCTCCGAGGTGGAACACGTCCTGGCCACGCAGACACTGCTGGCCAAGAAGGCCAAGAACATGCTGGTCAAGGTCGAAGGCACGCTGCCCAAGGGATGCGGTGCCAAGGACATCGTGCTGGCCATCATTGGCAAGATCGGTACCGCAGGAGGCACCGGCTACACCATCGAATTTGGCGGCAGTGCCATCCGTGCCCTCAGCATGGAAGGCCGCATGACGGTCTGCAACATGGCCATCGAAGCGGGCGCACGCGCGGGTCTGGTGGCTGTGGACGACAAGACCATCGACTACGTCAAGGGCCGCCCCCTGGCCCCCAACGGCTTGGAATGGGACCAGGCCGTGGCTTATTGGAAGACGCTGCACTCCGACGCCGATGCCAGCTTCGACACCGTGGTCGAACTGGATGCCGCGCAGATCCTGCCGCAGGTCACCTGGGGCACCTCGCCCGAGATGGTGCTGCCGGTAACCGCCTCGGTACCCGACCCCGACAAGGAGAAGGACCCCAACAAGCGCAACGCCATGGAGCGCGCCTTGACCTACATGGGGCTCGAACCCGGCAAGCCACTGGCCGACATCCACGTCGACAAGGTTTTCATCGGCTCGTGCACCAACAGCCGCATTGAAGACATGCGCGAGGCAGCGGCGGTCGTCAAGAAGCTCGGTCAGAAGGTGGCGCGCAACGTCAAGCTGGCCATGGTGGTGCCCGGCTCGGGCCAGGTGAAAGACCAGGCCGAGCGCGAAGGGCTGCATGAAATCTTCAAGGCCGCGGGCTTTGAGTGGCGCGAACCGGGCTGCTCGATGTGCCTGGCCATGAACGCCGACCGGCTGGAGCCCGGCGAACGCTGCGCGTCCACCAGCAACCGCAACTTTGAAGGCCGCCAGGGCAATGGGGGGCGCACCCATCTGGTCAGCCCGGCCATGGCGGCTGCGGCAGCCATTCACGGTCACTTTGTCGACATCCGTCAATTCGCCTGATCGCAAGGAAAGGAAGCTCACCATGAAAAAGCTGTTCACCCTGCTGATTGCCACGCTGAGCCTGACCCTCGTGGGCTGTAACACCTGGTCCGGCGTCAAACAGGACGCAAAGGAAGTTGGCAGTGCTGCTGGCCGAGGCATAGAAAAAGCCGGCGAAAAAATTCAGGACATCGCCAAGTAATCAAGCGAAAAAGTCTTCATGCAAAAATTCACCGTGCACAAGGGCCTGGTGGCCCCCATGGACCGGGAAAACGTCGACACCGACGCCATCATCCCGAAGCAGTTCCTGAAGTCCATCCGCAAGACGGGCTTCGGGCCGAACCTGTTCGACGAGTGGCGCTACCTGGACCCTGGCTACCCTGGCCAGGACCCGGCCAGCCGCAAGCCCAACCCCGAGTTCGTTCTGAACCAGCCGCGCTACCAGGGCGCCTCCGTCCTGCTGGCACGCAAGAACTTCGGCTGCGGCTCCAGCCGCGAACACGCGCCTTGGGCCATTGAGCAATATGGCTTCCGCGCGCTCATCGCCCCCAGCTTTGCCGACATCTTCTTCAACAACTGCTTCAAGAACGGCCTGCTGCCCATCGTGCTGCCCGAGGCCACGGTGTCGCAGCTGTTCGACGAGGTCCACGCATTCCCTGGCTACCAGCTCACCATCGACCTGGAGCGCCAGGTGATCGTGCGCCCGCAGGGCGAGGAGATTCCTTTCGACGTGCAGCCCTTCCGCAAGTACTGCCTCATCAACGGGCTGGACGACATCGGTCTGACGCTGCGCCACAAGGACAAGATCCAGGCCTACGAAGCCGAACGCTTGGCCCAGAAGCCCTGGCTGGCACACACGATGCTGAGCTGAACGTCAGTCCACCGAGCGCAACCTCACTTTCAAGGGCGCTGAAGCGCCCGCACCGCACATGAAAATCGCAGTTCTTCCTGGTGACGGCATCGGCACCGAAATCGTCGCTGAAGCCGTCAAGGTTCTCAAGGCCCTCGACCTCAAGTTCGAAATGGAACAGGCCCTAGTGGGCGGCGCCGCTTACGAGGCGCATGGCCACCCGCTGCCGGAATCGACCCTGAAACTGGCCATGGAAGCCGACGCCGTGCTGTTCGGTGCGGTGGGCGACTGGAAGTACGACAAGCTGGACCGCCCTCTGCGCCCCGAGCAGGCCATTCTGGGCCTGCGCAAGAACCTGGGGCTGTTTGCCAACTTCCGCCCGGCCATCTGCTACGAACAACTGGTCGGCGCGTCCAGCCTCAAGCCTGAACTCATCGCGGGCCTGGACATCCTCATCATCCGAGAGCTCACCGGCGACATCTACTTCGGCCAGCCGCGCGGACGCCGCGTGGCCACCGACGGCCACTTCCCCGGTGCCGAGGAAGCTTTCGACACCATGCGCTACTCCAAGCCCGAGATCGAGCGCATCGCCCACGTGGCCTTCCAGGCGGCACGCAAGCGCAACAAGAAGGTCACCAGCGTGGACAAAGCCAACGTGCTGGAAACCTTCCAGTTCTGGAAGGACGTGGTCACCGAAGTACACGCCCAGTACCCCGACGTGGAGCTGCAGCACATGTACGTGGACAACGCCGCCATGCAGCTCGTCAAGGCCCCCAAGGCGTTCGACGTGATCGTGACGGGCAACATGTTCGGCGACATCCTGTCGGACGAGGCCTCCATGCTGACCGGCTCCATTGGCATGTTGCCCTCGGCCAGCCTGAACAGCAAGAACCAGGGCCTGTACGAGCCCAGCCATGGCAGTGCACCCGACATCGCGGGCAAGGGCGTGGCCAACCCGCTGGCCACCATCCTGAGCGCGGCCATGATGCTGCGCTTCAGCCTGAACCAGCCCGAGGCGGCTGCCCGCATCGAGGCGGCTGTGCAGAAGGTGCTGGCACAAGGTCTGCGCACCCCTGACATCTGGAGCGAAGGCACCACCAAGGTGGGCACCGCACAGATGGGTGACGCCGTGGTGCAGGCGCTGTAAGCGCCGCACAAGGCTCCTTCGGCTACAATACAGGGATGTTTGCCGCCCGCCCGTTCGCCCTGAACCTGACACCTGCCGCCCTGGCAGGTGTGGCTGCGCGCGCAATCTCCACCAAAACCACGACCATTAAGGGCTGATCCAGCCTGGTTCGTCGTGCGCCCTCCCCGGCCTGACGAGCCGGGCAAACCGGTCCGGTCTGGCACCGTTTGTTTTACTTGAAAGGGCGTTTGAAATGAGCAAGTTGGTAGGTTTGGTCGGCTGGCGCGGCATGGTCGGCTCGGTGTTGATGGACCGCATGGTGGCCGAAGGTGACTTCGACCACATCGAGCCCATTTTCTTTTCCACATCGAATGCCGGCGGCAAGGCACCCGCACAGGCGAAGCAGCACACTGCACTGCAAGACGCGAACGACATTGCAGCGTTGGCGAAGTGCGACATCGTGATCACCTGCCAGGGTGGCGACTACACCAAGGAAGTCTTCCCCAAGCTGCGCGCCTCCGGCTGGCAAGGCCACTGGATCGATGCCGCCTCTTCCCTGCGCATGGAAAAGGACGCGGTCATCATCCTCGACCCCGTCAACGACAACGTCATCCGCAAGGCCCTGGCCGCTGGCGGCAAGAACTGGATCGGCGGCAACTGCACCAACTCCATACTGCTGATGGGCCTGGGCGGTCTGTTCAAGCAAGGCCTGGTCGAGTGGGTCAGCTCCATGACCTACCAGGCGGCATCCGGCGGCGGCGCCAACCACATGCGCGAACTGCTCAAGGGCATGGGGGTAGTGCACGGCGCCGTGGCCGATGAGCTGGCCACCCCCGCTTCCGCCATCCTGGAGATCGACCGCAAGGTGGCCAAGGCCATCCGCGAAGACGTGCCCACCGAATTCTTCGGCGCCCCCCTGGCTGGTGGCCTGATCCCCTGGATCGACGTGCAGCTGGACAACGGCCAATCGAAGGAAGAATGGAAAGGCCAGGCCGAAGTCAACAAGATCCTGGGCACCGAGGCCACCATCCCCGTGGACGGCCTGTGCGTGCGTATCGGCGCCATGCGCTGCCACAGCCTGGCGCTCACGCTGAAGCTAAAGAAGGATCTGCCGCTGGCCGAGATCGAGTCCATCATCAAGAGCGGCAACCCGTGGGTGAAGTGGGTGCCGAACGACCGCGCCATCACCGTCAAAGAATTGACGCCAGCAGCCATTACCGGTGGCCTGGAAGTAGGTGTGGGTCGCGTGCGCAAGCTCAACATGGGCCCTGAGTACGTGTCGGCTTTCGTGATCGGCGACCAGCTGCTGTGGGGTGCTGCTGAACCGCTGCGCCGCATGCTGCGCATCCTGCTTGAGGCCTGAGCGGATATATTCGCCACTTGGCGAACAGAGGGAGCACGCCTGACAGCGTTGTGGATGCGCAACGCTCTGCTGCTCCCGTCTGTCCGGCAAAGCCACTGCCGCGACTCAAGCGGCTTATGAGCTTGTCACCATAACTGCTTGATGTTATGGTGTTTTCTCGAAAACAGGTTGAGGTCTACGTGCAGCACATACCATCCGACACTTCGGGAACGTCCCGTCACCCTGCCCCATTCGCCACAGCCACGTCTTTTGGTCTTGGCCTTCGCGCGGTGGCGGCGGCAGTGCTGCTCACATCTTCTTTTGTTGCCACCGATGCCCTGGCTCTTGCCTTGGGGCGGGTATCTGTGCAGTCCCAGCTCGGGCAGCCGCTGCGCGCCGAGATCGACGTCCCCAGCATCACCGATGAAGAAGCCGGTTCGTTGCAGATCGGCATCGCACCGGAAGACGCCTTCCGCGCGGCAACGATGCAGTTCAACCCCATTCTCAACAGTGTGCGCATCAGGCTGGAACGGCGGCCCAACGGGCGAGCGGTTCTCAGCTTGACAAGCGAACAGGCCGTCACAGAACCTTTCCTGGACATGGTCATACAGGCCAACTGGAATGGCGGGCGGCTGGTGCGCGGGTACACCATGCTGTTCGATCCACCGAACCTGCGCCCCGCTCCGGCTCCACTGCTGCCTTCGACCAACGGACGGACGCCCCCCCCGCCCGCAGCCGTGCCACAGGCACCAGCTGCGTCGGCTACACCCGCTGCGCCAGCTGCAAGCGCCGCTGCACCGGCAACCCCGGCACGGCCTGCGAGTGCCGCTGCAGCGGCCGCAGCGCCAGCTCAGGTCACCGTTCGTGCCGGTGACACCGCCGGACGGATCGCACTCGCCCACAAGCCACCAAGCGTCTCGCTGGAACAGATGCTGGTTGGCATCCTGCGCGCCAATCCGCAGGCCTTCATGGGCAACAACGTGAACCGGATGAAGGCTGGGGTTGTTCTCAACCTGCCGCCTGCGGCAGAGGTCGAACAGATCGAGGCGGCAGAAGCCCGCCAGCTGATCACAGCGCAGAGCCGCGACTTCAACGAATACCGCCGCCGCCTGGCTGCCATGGCACCAGGCCAGGGCAGCGAAGCCGGGGGCCGGGCCGCCACGGGCACGGTGCAAGCCGAAGTCAGCGAGGCCAAGCCGGATGCCCCCGCCGCCGACAAGCTGACGCTGTCCAAGGGAACGGTGGCGGCAGCCAATGCCCAGGAAGAACAGATTGCCCAGCAGCGCCAGCAGGAAGACAACAGCTCGCGCACAGCCGAGCTGTCCCGCAACCTGGAAGAACTGCAGCAGTTGAGCCAAGCCGCCAGCGAGACGGCCCCAAGTCCCGCAGCAGCCGCCCCCGCCGCCGAGCCAGCCGCCCCGGCAGCGCCCACGCCGCCGACCGCCGACCCGGCTCCCGCACCCGGCCCCGCCTTGCCAGCGCCTGTGCCAGTTCCGGCGCCCGCGCCCGCAGCCGCACCGGCCGGCGCTTTCGTCCAAGAGCTGATGGACAACCCTGTAGCGCTGCCTGCCGCAGGCGGATTGGCCGTTCTGCTGGGCGCGCTGGCGTTGCTCCGCATCCGCAAGCGCCGTGCCGAAAAGGCCGGCGCGCTGACAGACGAAGACGACTCCCGCTTTGAACCGGCCGGCGGTCAATCGGTCGACACCAGCGAGGAAGGTGCGCCGTCGTCGATGATGTATTCGCCGAGCCAGCTTGACGCCGGGGGCGACGTCGACCCCGTGGCCGAAGCCGACGTTTACCTCGCCTATGGACGGGACAAGCAGGCTGAAGAGATCTTGACCGACGCGTTGCGTTTGCACCCTGACCGCCTGGCGATTCACCTCAAGCTGCTCGAAATCTATGCCCAGCGCAACGACGCGAAGGCCTTTGAGGACGTGGCAGCACAGGTCTTTGACCTGACGGAAGGCCGCGGCAACGAATGGGAAGAAGCTAGGCAACTGGGCTATGCGATGGACCCGCAGAACCCCATGTATCAGCCCGCCCAGGAACGGGCCGAGGCCCCTGCGGCGGCGCCTATCGCAACGGAGGTTCCAGACCTCGATCTTGAACTGGGAACACCCGGTGACGCCGCACCGACGCAGACCCAGGCAGCATCGCTATCTGACCAGAGCGAGACAGCAGACAACGGCCTGGACTTCGACCTCGACCTGGACAGCCCGGAGCAGGTACAGGAAAAAACCGCCGACGCTCCTTCTCCGGCGATGGAAACCGACGCGTTCGAGCTGGACCTGGATCTGGGCGGCGAAGAACCCCAGACGCCTGCCCCCGCCCCGGCCAGTGCCCCGCAGGCCGATCAGGGCCTTGATTTTGACCTGGACCTCACGGACGTGCAGACCGAGGAGGCGCCTGCGCCTGAAGCGCAAAGCATCCCGCCGGAATTGGACGAGCTGTCGCTGGACCTGCAGGCCGAGGCCGCCCCTGTCGAGGAAGCTTCCAACCCCGATCTGGACGCGCTCTCGCAGATGGAGGTCGACGAAGGACTTGGCGGCTCAGACCCTCTGGAGACCAAGCTGTCGCTGGCCCGAGAGTTCGAGGCCATCGGCGACACCGAGGGGGCGCGCTCACTTGCCGAGGAAGTGGAAGCCGAGGCCAGCGGAGCCCTGCGTGAACGTGCCCGGGCCTTCCTGTCCCAGCTTTCCTGAAGCCACCACCGTCCGGCAGAAACGACTTGAGGATCGCGCTCGGCATCAGCTACCAGGGTGGCAGCTACCAGGGTTGGCAAAGCCAGCCCAGCGGGCAGACGGTGCAGGACCGGCTGGAGGCTGCCCTGGCCGAGTTCAGCGCCTTGCCTTCGGTCAACACACTCTGCGCGGGCCGAACCGATGCAGGCGTGCACGGCCTGATGCAGGTGGTGCACTTCGACACCGAACTGCAGCGGCCCATGAACTCGTGGGTGCGCGGCACCAACCGCTTTCTGCCGCACGACATCGCCGTGCAGTGGGCCCACCCGGTCCCTGATGCCTTCCATGCCCGTGCCAGTGCCGTGGCGCGCCGCTACGCCTATGTGCTGCTCGAATCGCCGGTACGCCCCAGCTTCGAGTCGGGCCGTGCGGGCTGGGTGTTCCGCCCGCTGGACCAGGCTGCCATGGAGGCAGCCGCTGCGCACCTGATCGGCGAGCACGACTTCACATCTTTCCGCGCGGCCCAGTGCCAGGCCTTGTCGCCCATCAAGGACTTGCGCCGCATCAGCATCAGCCGCAGGGGCGCCTACTGGCGCTTCGACTTCGAGGCCAACGCCTTCCTGCACCACATGATCCGCAACATCATGGGCTGCCTGGTGGCCGTGGGGCAGGGGCTGCGTCCACCCGAATGGATGGCTCAGGTGCTGCAGGCACGCAGCCGGGAGGTGGCCGCCCCCACCTTCTCACCAGACGGGCTTTACTTCGTCGGCCCGCTTTATGATGCGCAGTGGGGCCTGCCCGACACTGTGCCGGGGCTGGACTGGCTCCCCTGAATGCTCCCCGCCATGCCTCGTACACGCATCAAGATCTGTGGCCTCACGCGTGAAGAAGACGTGCGCCACGCCGTGCATGCCGGAGCGGACGCCATCGGCTTCGTGCTCTACCCGCCCAGCCCGCGCGCCGTCTCACCCCAGCGTGCCGGTGAGCTGGCCCGCATGCTGCCCCCCTTTGTCACACCGGTGCTGCTGTTCGTCAACGCCACCGCCGAAGAAGTGCGGGCGGGTGTGGCAGCGGCACCCAACGCGCTGCTGCAGTTTCATGGCGACGAGACGCCCGCCGAATGTCTGCTCCATGGCCGCCCCTACATCCGCGCTGCCCGCGTGCCCACGGGCGATGGCGCGGCGGGCTTCGATCTCCTAAAATACGCTGAACAGCACGCCGCCGCGCAGGCCATCCTGCTCGACGCCCACGTACAGGGCTACGGTGGCGGCGGAGTTTCCTTCGACTGGACAGCCTTCAATTGGTCACACCCGCAACTAAACGCCAGCGCTCGCCTCGTTTTGTCTGGTGGACTCACACCTGCAAATGTGACCGCTGGCGTCCGTCTCGTGCGCCCCTGGGCGGTTGACGTCAGCTCCGGCGTGGAAAGCGCCAAGGGCATCAAGAGTCCCGAGCTGATCGACCGCTTCATCGAGGCCGTGCGCCTGGCCGACGCGTCCTGACACCCCTGCGGCCGAACACTTGCCCCGGCAACGTTCGGCTCCCTGGCGAGGTCTGTCTGGAAGGGGCCTTCAGCCACGCCCTCCCTGCGCCCAGCCTGTTCCCTTCAGGCCCGGCACCCCGGCACCCAACGAATCAAAAGCCATGTACGAATACCACCAACCCGACGCACGCGGCCACTTCGGCCCCTATGGCGGCAGCTTCATCAGCGAAACCCTCACCCACGCTATCAACGAACTGCGCGAGGCTTACGCCAAGTACCAGCACGACCCCGAATTCCTGCGCGAATTCCGCTACGAGCTGGCGCATTTCGTGGGCCGCCCCTCGCCCATCTACCATGCGGCGCGCACCAGCCGCGAACTGGGCGGGGCACAGATTTTCCTCAAGCGCGAGGACCTCAACCACACCGGCGCCCACAAGATCAACAACGTGATCGGCCAGGCCATGCTGGCCAAGCGCATGGGCAAGCCGCGCATCATTGCCGAGACCGGCGCGGGCCAGCACGGTGTGGCCACCGCCACCATCTGTGCCCGCTATGGGCTGGAGTGCATCGTCTACATGGGCGCCGAGGACGTGAAACGCCAAAGCCCCAACGTCTACCGCATGAAGCTGCTGGGTGCCACCGTGGTGCCGGTGGAAAGCGGCAGCAAGACGCTGAAGGACGCGCTGAACGAAGCCATGCGCGACTGGGTGACGAACGTGGAGAACACCTTCTACATCATCGGCACCGTGGCGGGCCCGCACCCCTACCCCATGATGGTGCGCGACTTCCAGAGCGTGATCGGCGAGGAATGCCTGACGCAGATGCCCGAGATGCTGGCCGACCTGAAGCTGCCGGGTAACGGCAGCGAGCTGCAACCCGACGCGGTGGTGGCCTGTGTGGGCGGTGGCAGCAATGCCATGGGCATTTTCTACCCTTACATCGCGCACGAGACAACCCGCCTGATCGGCGTGGAAGCAGCCGGTGAAGGCATGGACACGGACAAGCACTCGGCATCGCTGCAAAAAGGCAGCCCCGGCGTGCTGCACGGCAACCGCACCTACATCCTGCAGGACGACAACGGCCAGATCACCGAGACGCACAGCGTCAGCGCGGGCCTGGACTACCCCGGCGTGGGCCCAGAACACGCCTGGCTCAAGGACATCGGCCGCGCCGAGTACGTCGGCATCACCGACAAGGAGGCACTCGAAGCCTTCCACCATCTGTGCCGCACCGAAGGCATCATCCCCGCGCTGGAGTCCAGCCACGCCCTGGCCTACGCCATGAAACTGGCCAAGACCATGCGCACGGACCAGTCCATCCTGGTGAACCTATCGGGCCGGGGCGACAAGGACATCGGAACCGTGGCCGACCTGTCGCAAGCCGACTTCTACTGCCGCCCCAGTTGCCGTGGCCAGTCCGTCAAGGGCGGCGAGCAGCCGGTGAACCTGATCAAAGCCGGAGCCGGAACCGAGCAATGAGCCGCATTGAAAACACCCTGAAGAACCTGAGCCAGCAGGGCCGCAAGGCCCTGATCCCCTACGTCACCGCTGGCTTCCCGTACGCGGACGTGACCCCCGAACTCATGCATGCCATGGTTCAGGCCGGTGCCGACATCATCGAGCTGGGCGTGCCGTTTTCCGACCCCATGGCCGATGGCCCGGTGATCCAGAAGGCGGGCGAGAAGGCCCTGACCTTTGGCATTGGCATGACCCAGGTGCTGGACATGGTGCGCACCTTCCGCCAGACGGACGCTGCCACCCCGGTGGTGCTGATGGGCTACGCCAACCCGGTGGAGCGCTACGAACTGAAACACGGCCAGAACGCGTTCGCGCGTGACGCCGCCGCTGCCGGTGTGGACGGCGTATTGATCGTGGACTACCCGCCTGAGGAGTGCGAGGCATTCGCCGCCACGCTGAAGGCCAACGGGCTGGACCTGATCTTCCTGCTGGCCCCCACCAGCACGGACGAACGCATGGCCCAGGTCGGGCGCATTGCCAGCGGCTACGTGTACTACGTGTCGCTCAAGGGCGTCACCGGCGCGGGCCACCTCGACACCGGCGCTGTGGAAGCCATGTTGCCACGCATCCGCCAGCACGTGAATACCCCGGTGGGCGTGGGCTTTGGCATACGCGACGCCGCCACAGCCTGCGCGGTTGGCCGAACGGCCGACGCCGTGGTCATCGGCACGAAGCTGATTCAGGTCATCGAGAACGAGCCGCGCACGGGCGTAGCACCTGCCGCGGCCGCCTTCCTGGGGGGAATCCGGCAGGCACTGGACGGCTTGGGCGCATAATGTCGCCCATTCAAGAGCGCCCCGCCCCTGGCGGCGGCTGGCGCTGCCTTTGACCAGCAAGGAGAAACCATGTCCTGGCTTGAAAAACTGCTACCCCCAAAAATTTCCCCCACCGACCCGACCGAACGCCGCAGCGTGCCCGAAGGCCTGTGGATCAAGTGCCCCAGCTGCGAGGCCGTGCTCTACAAGAGCGATCTGGAGAAAAACCAGAACGTGTGCCCGCATTGCGCGCACCACCACCGCATTGGTGCCCGTGCGCGGCTGGACGCCTTCCTTGACGCGGAAGGCCGCTACGAGGTGGGCCAGGAGGTCATCCCGGTCGATGCACTGAAGTTCAAGGACAGCCGCAAGTACCCCGAGCGCCTGAAGGAGGCCCTGGAGGCCACGGGCGAAACCGACTCGCTCATCGTCATGGGCGGCTCGGTCATGAGCATCGAGATCGTGGCCGCGTGCTTCGAGTTCGACTTCATGGGCGGCTCCATGGGCTCCGTGGTGGGCGAACGCTTCGTGCGCGGCGTGGAAACTGCCATCGAACAGAAGGTGCCCTTTGTGTGCTTCACCGCCACGGGCGGCGCCCGCATGCAGGAAGGCCTGCTGAGCCTGATGCAGATGGCCAAGACCAACGCCGCCCTGACGCGCCTGGCCAAGAAGGGGCTGCCCTACATCAGCGTGCTGACCGACCCCACCATGGGCGGCGTGAGCGCGGGCTTTGCCTTCGTGGGTGACGTGGTGATTGCCGAGCCGAAGGCGCTGATCGGCTTTGCCGGCCCGCGCGTGATCGAGAACACCGTGCGCGTGAAGCTGCCCGAGGGCTTCCAGCGTGCCGAGTTCCTGCAGACCAAGGGCGCAGTGGACTTCATCTGCGACCGCCGCGAACTGCGTGGCACCGTGGCCAACGTGCTGGCCATGCTGCAGCGCCAAAGCGCCGACGCCGTCGCCTGACGGCACGCCTTGCGGGCCCGCTGCGTTGAACATCCCCCTGTTCCCGCTGGGCACCGTCCTCTTCCCGGGCGGCAGCCTGCCCCTGCAGATCTTCGAGGTGCGTTACCTCGACATGGTGCGGCGCTGCCACCGCGAAGACGTACCCTTCGGCGTGGTCTGTCTGACCGAAGGCAGCGAGGTGCAGCAGCCCGACACCGGCAGCGGCGGCTTCCTGCGCGAGGGCTTCCACGACATCGGCACGCTGGCCAGCATCGTGGAGTTGGAGCAGCCCCAACCCGGGCTGATCCTGATAGCCTGCGAGGGACTGCAGCGGTTCCGCGTGACGCACAGTGAAAAGCGCCCGCACGGCCTGTGGGTGGCCGACGTGGACCTGCTGCCCGCCGACAACCCCGTCCCCGTGCCGCCCGAGCTGCAAGGCATCCCCCGGATGCTGCGCCAGCTCCATGAACGCCTGCAGGCCGAACAACCGGGCGCCATCGCCCCTTACCCCCCGTACCAGCCCGACCAAGGCCCCTGGCAGGACGCTGGATGGGTGGCCAACCGCTGGGCGGAGCTGCTGCCCTTGCCGGCCGATATCAAGCAGCGGCTGCTGACGCTGGACAGCCCCCTGCTGCGGCTGGAGCTGGTGGGCGATGCGCTGGAGCAGTTGGGCATCGCAACGTGAAGGCCCGCTGGCCGCTCACTCCTGCATGAACCTTTCCACCAGGTCACGAACGATCTGAAGCCCGGGCACCTCGGCACGGTTGTCCAGGGTCACCAAACCGAACCGTGCTGTTGCGTTGAGCGGAGGCACCGTCTCCAGCCGGACCAGGCCGCGTCCTGCCGCATTGATCGTCAGAACGATCGCATCGCAGTCTCGCGCCACGTCCACCAGGGTCTGGGTATCGTCACACCGCAACGAAACCATGTCGTCGGGATTGGCGGCGGGGCCATAGCGTTCGGTGAGGATGCGCGCCACCTCGTCGCTCAGCGGTGTTGACGCGATGGGGTAGGCCAGCAAGGCCTCAAAGGGCACCGGGCTGCCCCTTACCTGCAGGGGATGCCCCTGCCGGCACAGGAAACTCGCCGCCATTTCGGTCTGCAAGGAAACCCGCAGATCTGAGGCTGGGCGCATCGCCCGGATATCCACCACCACGGCGTCCAGACGCCTTGCGCGCAACGCATGGATGAGCAGTTCCGTGTGGCCCCTGGAAATCTCCAGATGCAGCTGCGGATGGTGTTGCGCCACGTGCAGCAACATGGGTGCGGACAGCAGCGCCCCCGGGCCGGAACTCAACCCCAGCCGCACCGTACCTGCAAAGCCCGCCTGCATCTGCCGCCCCAGGGTCTTGAGCGACTCCGCCTCCTGAACCAGGATCTTGGCCCTGGGTAGCAACTGCTGCCCGACGACGGTCAATTCGATGCGGCGCCCCACACGGTCAAACAAGGCCTGGCCCAGCTCGTCCTCAAGCGCCTGGATGCTCCTGGACAAGGCGGGCTGCGTCAGAAACAGCGCCTTCGACGCCCTGGCGAACGAGCCGCATTCCGTCAGCGCGATGAAGTGCCTGAGCTGGACAAGAGTCATCGGTGATCAATGAGTTTGAATTATCAATAAATATACAACAATGCATTGGACTTCAATTCACCGAATTCCTAACATGCAGCAAAGTTCATGTTTTTGGGTTTTCAGCAGGATTGTTCGTCATGCCCTCTTCGTCCGTATTGTCCGCCCCACCCCGGCCCGTGGCCTCCCTGGATGCGTCCGTCGTCCAGGAGTGCATTGAAATCCGCCGCGACATCCACCGCCATCCGGAGATGGCATTTGACGAGCACCGCACCGCCAACCTGGTGGCAGACCGTTTGCGCTCCTGGGGCTACCAGGTCACTTCGGGGCTGGGCGGCACTGGCGTGGTGGGGCAGCTGGTTCGTGGGCATGGCACCAAGCGGATCGGCCTGCGTGCCGACATGGATGCCTTGCCGATTCTGGAGAACAGCGGCAGGCCTTGGAGCAGTTGCCACCACGGCGTCATGCACGCCTGCGGGCACGACGGCCACACCGCCATGCTGCTGGCTGCGGCGAAGCATCTGGCGCTCCACGGCAAGTTCAACGGAACCCTCAACGTCATCTTCCAGCCCGCAGAAGAAGGGGCCGGCGGTGCATTGAAGATGATGGAGGACGGCCTGTTTGAGCGTTTTCCGTGCGATGCCATTTTTGCCATGCACAACATGCCGGGCTATCCCCAAGGGCAGCTGGTGTTCCGCAACGGTCCCACCATGGCGTCGTCGGACTACGTCACCGTCACCGTTCGCGGACGCGGAGGGCACGGGGGCATGCCCCACCGCGCCGACGACCCGCTGGTGGCAGCGGCATCCATGGTGATGGCCTTGCAAACCATCGTGTCCCGCAACACCGACCCCATGCAGCCGGTGGTCATCACCGTCGGGGCGCTCAACGCCGGGCACGCCAACAACGTCATCCCCGACACAGCGACGCTGGAAATCGGCGTTCGCGCGCTGGACCCCCAGGTGCGCAAAGACACCGAGCGGCGCCTGAAGGCGCTGATACGGGCGCAGGCCGAAAGCTTCAACGTGCTGGCCGACATCGACTGGCGCCCGGGTTACGCGGTGCTCGTCAACAGCGCGCGCGAGACCGAGCAGGCGCTCGACGTGGCACGCCGCCATTTCGGCGAAGACCGCGTCAATCCCAACGGCGCCATGCTGACAGGCAGTGAGGACTTCGCGTTCATGCTGGAACGGGTACCTGGCTGCTACCTGTTCATTGGCAACGGCACCGACGGCGAGCCGGGCGGATGCATGGTGCACAACCCGGCCTATGACTTCAACGACGACAACGTTGCCGTAGGCGCAGCCTATTGGGCAGCCCTGGTGCAAGACCTGCTGGCTGCCTGACAGACCGTTTTCCCCACCACCTCAAAACCACCCAAGAAGGAGACAACATGAACCCGCGCACACCCCTTCCTCGCCTGGCCGCCGCGCTTGCTGCCACCGTGCTGGCCGCAGGCGCCGCACAGGCCCAAACCACCACCCTCACGCTGTCCAGCTGGGTGCCACCAACCCATTACGTGGTGAAAGACATCCTGCAGCCGTGGATGGAGGACGTGAAAAAGGCCACCGATGGCCGCGTGGTCATCAACCTGCTGCCCAAGCCTGTCGGCGCACCGGCCCAGCATTGGGAGCTGGCCCGAAAAGGCGTGGCCGACATCACCTGGGGCAACTTCACCTACGAGCCGGAGCGCTTCAAGCACGTGTGGTTTGCCGAACTGCCGATGATGGGTTCGAACGCGGAGGCCACCTCGGTGGCGCTCTGGCGCACCTACACCCAGTTCCTCGCAGGCAACGAGGCCTTCAAGGGTGTCGTCGTGCTGGGTACGGGCATGCTGGGCGGCGGCCAGTTCCACCACCCGGGCAAATCGATCCAGATGCCCGACGATCTCAAGGGGCAGAAGGTCCGCATGGGCGGCCCCATCCAGAAGCGCCTGCTCGAGGATCTGGGCGCCGTGCCTGTGTCCGGCCCGGGCACCAAGGCCTACGAACTGCTGGAAGGCGGGGTCATCGACGCTTCACTGCATCCGTTGGAATCGGTGGTGAACTTCCGGCTGGATGGCAAGCTCCGGCACCACACCATCGTGCCCGAAGGACTGTACGACGCAGCGTTCTTCATTGCCATCAACGAAGGCAAGTTCAAGAGACTCAGCGACGCCGACCAGCAGGCAGTGCTGAAGGTCTCGGGTGAGGCATTGGCGCGGCGCTGGGGGCAGGAATTCGACCGGCAGAACCGGGCCGCTGAAGCCCGCATGCGCAGCGACGGGCATGTGTTCACCCAGCCCAACGCAGCCCTGCTGGAACGCATCCGCAAGGTGCGCACCGAACTGCTCAAGGAACTGGCAGCCGATGCACCCAGCTTCGGTGTCAAGGACCACAACGCCATGGTCACCTTCTACGAAAACGCCTACAAGGCACAGACCAAGTAAACCGGTGGCCCACACGTTTTCAGAAGGCGGACCATGCACCACCTGCTCAACATCGCCCACCGCTTGGTCAGCGCGCTGCTGGTTTCAATGCTCAGCGCGATGGTCATCCTCAACTTCACTGACGTGCTGGGCCGGCGCCTGTTCAACACCCCGGTGTTCGGCGCCAACGATCTCACCGAGCACCTGATGGCCATCATCATCTTCGCCGGGCTCCCGCTGCTCACTGCCCGGCGCGGACACCTCAGCATCGACCTGTTCGACCGCTGGCTGCTCCGCCCCCGCTGGCGCCTCTGGCACAAAGCGGTGGACGTGCTCGTGGCTGCGGTGCTGGGCCTGATCGCCTACGAGTATTACCTGGCGATCGAAGAGGCGCAGGCCATCAACGAAATCAGCCCCGCGCTGACCATTCCACGCTACTGGATGTACACATTCATCGCCGCGACCACGGCCTTGGCAGCGGTGGCTGCCCTGTTCGTGCAGGCCCCACACTCCGAACACACTCACGAGGAGGCGGCATCATGACCGCTGGACTGATCTGCCTGGGCGCCGTGCTGCTGCTGGCCTTTCTGCGCGTGCCACTGGGCATCGCATTGCTGGCGGTTTCGGTCGGAGGCATTGCGTTCCTCAACAGCTTCGAGGTGGCACGCACCTTGATCCCGATGACGTTGACCGAGGCCGCGTTCTCCTACGAACTGGCAGTGGTTCCTCTGTTCATCCTCATGGGCAACGTGCTGTCGCGAACAGGAATCTCTGAAGACCTGTTTCGCGCAGCCAATGCCTTCCTGGGCGCCGTTCGCGGTGGCCTGGCCTTGGCCACCATGGTGACCTGCGCTGGCTTCAGTGCTGTCTGCGGCTCCAGTTTCGCCACGGCGGCCACGATGGCCAAGGTGGCCTACCCCAGCATGCAGAAGTACGGCTACTCCGACCGCCTGGCCTCCGCGACCATTGCCGCCGGTGGCACGCTGGGCATACTCATCCCCCCGTCGATCATCCTCATGATCTACGGCATCCTGACCCAGCAGAACATTGGTGAGCTGTTCATTGCAGGCGTGCTGCCGGGCCTGCTGGGTCTGGCCCTGTACATGGGTGCCATTTACGCGATTGCCTGGTTCCGCCCGGAACATGCCCCGCGCGCCGAGAAGACACCCATGGCGCAGCGCTGGCGTTCCCTGGCAGGTGTGTGGCCGTTTCTGCTGCTGTTCCTGCTGATCATCGGCGGACTCTACCTGGGCTGGTTCACTGCCACCGAGGCGGGCGGCATTGGCGCAGGTCTGGCCTTGCTGGTCGCGATGGCGCAGGGACGGCTGGGCTGGCAGCGCTTCTACGAGGTCATGCGCGAAACCGCCATGACTTCCGTGATGCTGTACGTTGTGCTGTTCGGGGCCATGCTTTTCTCCCAGCTGATCACGTTCTCGGGGCTGGCGGACGAACTGCTGGCGCTGGTGCAGGGATCCGGGCTGTCAAGGACCGGAATTCTCCTGGCCATCCTGGCCGTGTTTCTGCTCCTCGGCTGCGTCATGGACGCCATGGCCATCATCCTCATCTTCGTGCCGCTGTTCACCCCCACTCTGGTGGCCCAGGGTTTTGACCTGGTGTGGTTCGGTATTGTCGTGGTGGTGCTGACCGAGATCGGCCTGATCACGCCGCCCGTCGGAATGAACGTGTTCGTGCTGAAGGCGAACCTGCCCCGGGTGCCGGTCGGCGCCATCTTCCGTGGACTGGTTCCGTTCATCGCGGTGGACGTCCTTCGTCTGGGTGTGCTGGTTGCGTTCCCGTCCATCAGCCTGGTGTTGGTGCACTTGATGAGGTAGACACCCCTGACTAGAATGCTGGACATCGATCGGGAGAGACTGGCCCTCAGCGGCCAGCGCCGAAGGAGCAACCGCCCCGGAAACTCTCAGGCCAAAGGACCGGTCGAAGTTGGATGAAACTCTGAAGAGAGGCTGGTGTCGTCACCCAGCCCACCGCAGGAGCAAGTGCACCCGCCACGGGGGCATGAATCTCTCAGGTTCCAAACAGAGGGGGCGTACATCCCGCATGGTGCGGGCTGTACCCATTCCCTTCGACGTTTGGAGCCTGCCTCATGAAATCGATCGCCGTCATCGGCGGTGGCATCACCGGTGTCACCACGGCCTACGCGCTGGCCAAGCGCGGTTTTTACGTCACCCTGTTTGAACAGAACCGCTACGCGGCCATGGAGACATCGTTCGCCAACGGCGGACAGCTTTCCGCATCCAACGCGGAGGTGTGGACCCACTGGTCCACCATACTCAAGGGCTTGAAGTGGATGCTGAAGAACGACGCGCCGCTGCTGGTCAACCCCAAGCCGAGCTGGCACAAGATTTCGTGGTTCCTGGAGTTCATCGGCAACATTCCCCACTACGAACGCAACACCACCGAAACGGTCAAGCTGGCCATCGCCGCGCGCGAGCATTTCTTTGCCTGGGCCCAGGCCGAGGGGCTGGACTTCAACGTGGAAAAGCGCGGCATCCTGCACATCTACCGCGACAAGAAAGGTTTTGACCACGCGGCGAATGTGAGCCGCCTGCTGGCGGCAGGCGGACTGGAACGCCACCCCGTCACACCAGAGGAAATGCGCGCCATCGAACCCACGCTGGCAGGCACCTACTACGGCGGTTTCTACACCGAGAGCGACTCCACCGGCGACATCCACAAATACACCGTAGGTCTGGCCGCCGCTGCCGAACGTCTGGGCGTGACCATTCGCTACGGGCAACAGGTGCGCGATCTGCGCAGCGATGGCGAAACTGCCTTTGTCACGGCACACGAGGATGGACAAGAGCAGACTCACTGCTTTGACGGGCTCGTGGTCTGCGCCGGGGTGGCCAGCCGCAGTCTGGCTGCGCAACTGGGCGACCGCGTCAACATCTACCCGGTCAAAGGCTATTCGATCACCGTCAATCTGATGGACGAACAAAGCCGCGAGGCCGCCCCCTGGGTGAGCCTGCTTGACGACGAAACCAAACTCGTCACCAGCCGGCTCGGGCCGGACCGTTTCCGCGTGGCCGGAACAGCCGAGTTCAACGGTTACAACAAGGACATCCGCGCCGACAGGATCAAGCCTCTCGTCGACTGGGTGAACCAGTGCTTCCCTGGAGTCAACACCCGGCAGGTGGTGCCATGGGCGGGCCTGCGCCCCATGATGCCCGACATGATGCCGCGCGTGGGACGCGGCAAAAAGCCCAACGTGTTCTACAACACCGGGCACGGGCACCTGGGCTGGACCTTGAGCGCCGGGACCGCCGATCTGATCGCGGACGTGGTGGGCGACAGCTACCACAAGCCCGTGCTGGGCGCGGCACCGGCAGCTGCCATGGCCCGGGTCTGACGCGCCCTCGTGGGCGGCACCCGGGACGGCACCGCCAGCGGTGCCGTCAGGGCAGCAGGCCCAGCGCGTGCATGTAACGCGCGTCCACCATCAGTTCGTCCCAGGGCTGGGCGGCGCCCAGCGGCAGCAGGTCCAGGCGGCGCTGCTCGCTGGCGCCACGCGGTTGCCAGCGGCCCTTGATCTGCGCTTCGCTCAAACCGTCGATCAGTTCGTCGATAGGGGCGCCGTCATCCACCACGCACTGGTTGCACAGCAGCACCAGATCGCAACCCGCCTCCAGGGCGGTCACGGCGGCTTCGGTGTAGCTCACTTCCTTGCCATCGATCTGGCGGGCACCGGCCATGCTTAGGTCATCGCTGAAAATCGCGCCTGTAAAGCCCAGGCGGCCGCGCAGGATGTCGTTGAGCCAGCGCGAGGAAAAACCCGCAGGGCGGCCATCCACCTTGGGGTAGATGACGTGCGCGGGCATGACACTGTTCAGGCTCGCGCTCAGCCAGCCATAGGGAGCGGCATCTTCGGTCAGGATGGCCTGGAGGCCGCGTTTGTCCACGGGAATGTCCACGTGGGAATCGGCCTTGACGAAACCGTGCCCCGGAAAGTGTTTGCCACAGTTGCGCATGCCGCTTTGCAGCAGCCCGTGCATGAGCGCCTGCGCCAGCAGGGACGTGACCCGCGCATCGCGCGCAAAGGCACGGTCGCCAATGACGGTGCTGCCGCCGTAATCCAGGTCCAGCACCGGGGTGAAGCTGAAGTCCACCCCGCAGGCACGCAGCTCCGCCCCCAGCACGTAGCCTGCCGCCGTGGCCGCGTTGCAGGCCGCCAGGGCGGCATCGCTCTCCTTGCCAAGCTTGCCACCGAACCACATGTCGCCCAGGGCGCGCATGGGTGGCAGGTGGGTGAAGCCGTCGGTGCGGAAACGCTGCACCCGCCCGCCTTCGTGGTCCACGCAGATCAGCAGGTCGGCGCGCACCTTCTTGATCTGGCGGCACAGCTGGGTGAGCTGCTCGCGGTTCTCCCAGTTGCGGGCAAAAAGGATGACGCCACCCACCAGCGGGTGGGCCAGGCGCTGTTTGTCCGTCTTGCTCAGGCGGGTGCCTGCAACGTCGATGATCAGGGGAGCGTGTTGGGTGTAGGGTGTCATGGCATGCGAGCGTGGGGGTGCTCAGGTTTTTCTACCACCACAAAGCTGGCGGCGTAATCGGTTTCATCGGTGACGCTGACGTGGGCCGTCAGCCCCTGGGATTCAAACCAGTCCTTCAGGCCCCGGTGCAGCACGATGACGGGCTGCCCGCTGGGGAGTTTGTCGATTTCGCAGTCGCGCCAGGTCATGGGCATGCGCATGCCCATGCCGATGGCTTTGCTGAAAGCCTCCTTGGCCGAAAAACGCGTGGCCAGATAGCGGAGGCCCCGTTCCGGCCAGCGCGCGCTGCGCTGGCGCCAGGTGGCCAGCTCCTTGTCGCCCAGCACCTTCTGGGCAAAGCGGTCACCGTGACGCGCCAGGCTCTCGCGGATGCGTCGCACGTCGCAGACGTCGGTGCCTATGCCGTAGATCATGCGCGCGTCAACCTTGCGCGGCTGCGATGCAGCGCAGGTAGTCCTGCACCGTGGCCGCATAACCCATTTCAAGTGCGTCGGCGATCAGCGCGTGGCCGATAGACACCTCGCTGATGCCTGGCACCACACGCAGGAAGTCGGTTAGGTTGTCGCGGTTCAGGTCATGCCCGGCGTTGACGGCCAGGCCCGCGTCCAGGGCCGCCTGGGCAGCAGCGGCAAAACGATCCAGCTGCTGCTGGCGGGCGGCACCGCCTTGCGCGTAGGCTGCGGCGTAGGGCTCGGTGTACAGCTCCACACGGTCAGCGCCCACGGCACGGGCGGCCGCCATCTGGGCAGGTTCGGCATCCATGAACAGGCTGACGCGTACGCCCATCGCATGGGCCTGCCCGATGAGCGGTCGCAACCGCTCAGTGTCTTCGGGGAAGCGCCAGCCGTGGTCGCTGGTGAACTGGCCCACGCTGTCCGGCACGAAGGTGAGCTGGTGCAGCGGCAGGCCGCGCGCCTTCACCTCGCGTGCCACGTCCATGAGGTTGTGGAAAGGGTTGCCCTCGATGTTGTATTCGCGGTCTGGCCACGCCTGCAGCAGCTCTGCCAGGTCGAACACATCGTGACGGCGAACGTGCCGCTCGTCGGGCCGAGGGTGCACGGTGATGCCTTGCGCCCCTGCCTGCAGGCACAGCATGGCCGCGCGGGTGACGCTGGGTATGCCCAGGTGGCGGGTGTTGCGCACCAGCGCGACCTTGTTGACGTTGACGGACAGCGCCGTGCGGCTGGAGGGGACGATAGAAGTCATGGACGGACAGGGGTGGGTTCGGTGGCGGAAGCGCTCATCTGCTGGATATCCACCATCAACTGGCGTGTCTGGAACGTCCGCACACCGCTATGGTAGTGCAGCAGATTGCGCAATTGCTGGCGCAGCGCACCACCGCGATCATCGGCACAGCACTCCAGCAGCGCATTGAAGGAGTGTTCGGCATCCAATGCCTCTTGCAAACGCAGCCAGTGGCTGCCTTCGCAGGCAAGCGTTTCCGGGTGCCGCACCAGACGCAAGCCAGCTTCGGGCACCAGCTCGTAGCGCGCCTGCGGCCGCAAACGGGCCAGGCTCGCGCCCTCTTCGTCCAACGCAGGCAGAAAACCGGCGTCACGCAGCAGCAACAGCTCAAAGGCACGCAAGACGGCGCCCTGCGCGTCGCCGCGCGCCAGCGCCGCCACCGCGCTGGCGTAATGGTCGAACAGCACCGGGTGCGGATCGTCCCGCGCCAGCAGTCGCATCAACAGCTCATTCAGGTAATAGCCCGACAGCAGCGCGTCACCCACCGGCATCACGTGACCGCCTTGCCAGTGCGCCGCCTTGAGGGTGCGCACCTCGGCGTCACCCCCCCAGGACAGGCGCAGCGGCTGCAGGGGCAGCAACACAGGGCGGAACTGGGACGTCGGGCGTTTGACGCCCTTGGCCGCGAGCACCACGCGCCCATGCTGGCGGCTGAACACCTCCAGGATCAGGCTGGACTCGCTCCAGTCGTGCCGGTGCAGCACGAAAGCGGGCTCGTCGTGCACGCGCGGCTGCTTGGCCGGAGGCATGGGGTGCGGGGTTCGCTTACTCGTAACCGAAGGAGCGCACGCGGGCTTCGTCGTCGGCCCAGCCGGAGCGCACTTTCACCCACAGCTCCAGGAACACCTTGCAGTCCCAGAGCTTTTCCAGTTCCTGGCGCGCCTCGGTGCCGATACGCTTGAGCTTCTCGCCCTTTTCGCCGATGACCATGCCCTTGTGCCCATCGCGCTCGACGACGATGGTTGCCGCGATGCGGCGCAGCCTCCCCTCCTCTTCGAACTTGTCGATGACGACAGTGGACGTGTAGGGCAACTCGTCGCCGGTCAGCCGGAACAGCTTCTCGCGCACCATCTCGGCCGCCATGAAGCGCTCGCTGCGGTCGGTCAGCTCGTCCGCGTCGTACATCCACGGCTGCTCGGGCAGGTACTTTTCAACGATGGCGTAGAAGCGTTGAACGTCTTTCGTGTTCTTGGCCGACATGGGCACGAACTCGGCAAACGCGTGCCGCTCCTGCATGCTGCGCAGCCAGGGGGCCAGCTCACCGCGGCGGTGCACCATGTCCAGCTTGTTGGCCACCAGAATGACGGGGATGTTCTTGGGCAGCAGATCCAGCACCTTGGCGTCGGCGAGGTTGAAGTTGCCCGCCTCCACCACGAAAACGATGACGTCCACGTCTGACACGGCGCCCAGCACGGTCTTGTTCAGCGACCGGTTCAAGGCGTTGCCGTGGCGCGTCTGGAAGCCCGGCGTGTCCACGAACACGAACTGGGTGGCCCCCACGGTGCGCAGGCCAGTGATGCGGTGGCGTGTGGTCTGCGCCTTGCGCGAGGTGATGCTGACCTTCTGGCCCACCAGCGCATTGAGCAACGTGGACTTGCCGACGTTGGGCTTGCCGACGATGGCAACGAAACCGCAGCGTTGCGGCCCCTGTGCCTCAGCACGCTCATCAGCGGCATCCGGCGAAGGCTCTGCAACGGGCTTGTGCAAAGCGCGGGAGAGCATCGCCTCCAGATCGTCGTTCGACTGGGGCTGGGGCTTGGGCGTGGCGGACTTGGCGTTCATGGCTTGCGGCTCTTGAGGTATTGCAGCATGGCCGCTGCGGCGGCCTGCTCGGCGGCGCGGCGGGAGGCACCGCTGCCACGCTCTTCGTGGCCGGTTTCGATCTGGCAGACCACTTCAAAGGTCTGGCGGTGGGCTTCACCCGTGGTTGCTGCCACGCGGTAAGCGGGAAGCTTCATTTTGCGGCCCTGCAGCCACTCCTGCAAGGCGGTCTTGGCGTCCTTGCCCTGCACGCTCTGGCCGGGGCTCAGGTCCACCGACTGGTACAGGCGGCGAACCAGGGCATTCGCGGCATCGAACCCGGCGTCCAGGTACACGGCGCCCAGAATCGCCTCAAGGGCATCGGCCAGGATGGACGGCCGCTCGCGCCCGCCGGAACGGATCTCGCCCTCTCCCAGGCGCAACAGCGGCGCGAGCTTGAGCACATCCGCCAGGCCATGCAGCGTGTCCTGCTTCACCAGATTGGCACGGATGCGTGAAAGATCGCCTTCTGGCTGGCTGCTCAACCGCTCGTAGAGCAGGCCCGAAACGGCCAGGCTCAGGACGGAGTCGCCCAGGAATTCCAGGCGTTCGTAATGGTCGGCAGAGAAACTTCGGTGAGTCAGGGCACGTTCGAGCAGCCGCAGATCGGCGAAGCGGTGCCCTAGGCGCTCTTGCAGCGCCAGCAATTCGGGTTTCAAATCAGGTGTGTCCGGTCATTTGGTGCGGCCACGGTACTTCATGACGAGGTAGGCCGGGCCTGCCAGGTGGATTTCCTTGTCATAGGCAAATTCCACCACGATTTTGTCGTTTTCCTTGCTGATCTCGAGATCGCGGCCACTGATGGCCTCAAAGTAATCGACCGCCTTCGATTTGTCGAACGAGCTGCGGATCTCGCCAACCGTGCTGCCGGATTCCGCGGCACGCTGGGCGGCTTTCATGATCGACTGATATTCCAAGACGGTAGGCGCCACCTGGGCCGCCACCACGGCCACCACGGCCACGAGCGCACCCACGAACGCCAGCCCCAGGATGGTCACGCCGCGCTGTTTTTGTTTCATCTGCCCCGCTCCAAGCTTTGATACGACCAAGCTACATCTTAATTCGTAGCCAGCGGACCGGCCATCATTCGAAGGCGCCGATGCGCTTGAAGTCGCCAAAGTTCATCCAGACGAAGAAGGCCTTGCCCACGATGTTCGCTTCGGGCACGAAGCCCCAGTAGCGCGAATCCAGTGAGTTGTCGCGGTTGTCGCCCATCATGAAGTAGTGCCCCTCGGGCACCTTGCAGGCCACCCCTTCAACGGTGTAGCGGCAATGTTCCTTGCCCGGGAAATCGCTGGCCCCGGGGATGAACGCCGGCCGGTCATCGTCGTTGAGGGTGTTGTAGTGCTTGCCGTTCAGAACCTCGCCGAACTGGCGCGAGTAGCGCATGCTGTCCGAATCGTAGAACTCGGGCCTGGCCACCTTCTCGACCGGCTGGCCGTTGACGAACAACTGCTTGTTCAGGTAGGCCACCTCGTCGCCCGGTACGCCCACCACCCGCTTGATGTAGTCCAAGCTGGGCTGGGGCGGGTAGCGAAACACCATCACGTCGCCGCGCTGGGGCTCGTTGTTGCTGATGATCTTGGTGTTGGCCACCGGCAGGCGCACGCCGTAGTGGAATTTGTTGACCAGGATGAGGTCACCCACGCGCAGTGTCGGGATCATGGAGCCCGAAGGAATCTTGAATGGCTCGAACAGGAAGGAGCGCAGGACGAAGACCACGAGAATCACCGGGAAGAGCCCGGCGGTCCAGTCCAGCCACCAGGGTTGCATGAGCAGCCTCTCGCGGGACGCCTGGATGTCCACGTTGTCACCCTTGACACCCATTCTGTCCAGCTCGGCCTGGCGGCGTGCGTGCTCCGCCACAAGGGCGTCCGCTGCGCGCTGGCGCTGCGGCAGGAAGTAAAAACGCTCGGCCAGCCAGTACACGCCGGTGACCACCACCGCCAGCAACAGCAACAGGGCAAAGTTGCCTTCGATCATGCCCAGGTACCACGCGCCGCCGTAAGCGGCAAAGGCACCCAGCACCAGCGCGGTCAGCGCGCTCATGTTCTGGTTGTTCATCATTCCTCCACTTGCAGAATGGCCAGGAAGGCCTCCTGGGGCACTTCCACCGAGCCGATCTGCTTCATGCGCTTCTTGCCCGCCTTCTGTTTTTCCAGCAGCTTGCGCTTGCGGGTGATGTCACCACCGTAGCACTTGGCCAGCACGTTCTTGCGCAGGGCCTTGACCGTTTCGCGCGCGATGATGTTGGCACCGATGGCGGCCTGGATGGCCACGTCGAACTGCTGGCGGCTGATGATTTCGCGCATCTTCGCCACCACGGCACGAGCGCGGTACTGCGACTGGCTGCGGTGCACGATGATGGACAGGGCATCGACCTTGTCGCCGTTGAGCAGGATGTCGACCTTCACCACGTCGGACGGGCGGTACTCCTTGAACTCGTAGTCCATGGAGGCATAGCCCCGGCTGACGGACTTGAGCTTGTCGAAGAAGTCGAGCACGATCTCGCCCAGCGGCAGTTCGTAGGTCAGCATGACCTGCTTGCCGTGGTAGGCCATGTTCATCTGCACGCCGCGCTTCTGGTTGGCCAGCGTCATCACCGCGCCCACGTACTCCTGCGGCATGTACAGGTGCACGGTGACGATGGGTTCGCGGATTTCCTGAATGCGCCCCTGCTCCGGCATCTTGGAGGGGTTCTCGACCATCAGCACTTCGCCGTCGCCCTTGACCACCTGGTACACCACACTGGGCGCGGTGGTGATGAGGTCCTGGTCGAACTCGCGTTCCAGGCGCTCCTGCACGATCTCCATGTGCAGCAGGCCCAGGAAGCCGCAGCGGAAGCCAAAACCCAGTGCCTGCGACACCTCGGGTTCGTAATGCAGAGCCGCATCGTTGAGCTGCAGCTTTTCCAGCGCGTCGCGCAGGGCATCGTATTCGCTGGCCTCGGTGGGGTACAGGCCAGCAAACACCTGGGGCTGCACTTCCTTGAAGCCCGGCAGCGGGTCGGTGGCGAAGGCCAGGTTGGCACCGCTGCTGGTCTTGACGGCCGTGATGGTGTCGCCCACCTTGGCTGCCTTCAGTTCCTTGATGCCCGCGATGACGTAGCCCACCTCACCGGCGTTCAGCGCGTTGCGCGGCTCGTTGTGCGGCGTGAACACGCCCAGCTTCTCGGCGTTGTACTGGGCCTCGGTGGCCATGAGCTTGATCTTGTCGCCCTTGTTCAGGCGGCCGTCGACCACACGCACCAGCATCACCACGCCCACGTAGTTGTCGAACCAGCTGTCGATGATCATGGCGCGCAACGGCCCTTCGGGATTGCCGCGCGGCGGCGGCACCTTGGCCACCACCAGCTCTAGAATCTCCTCGATGCCCATGCCCGTCTTGGCGGAACAGGGGATGGCGTCCGTCGCGTCGATGCCGATGACGTCCTCGATCTCTTGCTTGGCGTTGTCGGGGTCGGCCTGGGGCAGATCCATCTTGTTCAGCACGGGCAGCACTTCCACGCCCAGGTCCAGAGCGGTATAGCAGTTGGCCACCGTCTGAGCCTCCACGCCTTGGCTGGCGTCCACCACCAGCAGCGCGCCCTCGCAGGCCGACAGCGAACGCGAAACCTCGTAGGAAAAGTCCACGTGGCCAGGGGTGTCGATCAGGTTGAGGTTGTAGGTCTTGCCGTCCTTGGCGGTGTATTGCAGCGCGGCGGTCTGCGCCTTGATGGTGATGCCGCGCTCCTTCTCCAGGTCCATGGAGTCGAGCACCTGCTCGCTCATCTCGCGGTCGCTCAAGCCCCCGCAACGCGAAATGAGGCGGTCGGCCAAGGTGGATTTGCCATGGTCGATGTGGGCAATGATGGAAAAATTTCGAATGTGATTCATCACTAACGTTCAAACACGGTGTACGGCATGGTGCCAAGACGGCTGCACGGACGCCGCCACCGGCAGAAACCCCGGTGAGCTACAAAAAAAGGCGCGTCAGCGGCTGACGCGCCTGGAACCAACAATCTGGCAACTGCGATGGTTGGAGCTAGATTGTAGGCAAAAATGGATTTTCAGCGGCCGTTTGGCCGGATCAGGGCGTACTGCGCCCATTCACCCCGGCGAATCAGAACGCTCACGGGCCGTTTTTTGTCCAGGCTGGACAGCACACGTTCAAAATCCTTAAGTGTCCCTATCTGCTGGTTGCCCAAGGCGACGATCACGTCATCCTCACGCAGCCCGGCGCGTGCCGCAGCACCTTCGGCACTGGCCACGAGCACACCGCCTTGCACCTTCAGTTCCTGCTTCTCCGCAGCGGTCAGGTCGCGCACGGCCAGCCCGAACGCCTGTGCTGCGTCCGAGGCCGGGGGCACCTGGCCAGGGGACGATGATTCACCCTGCGCGACCTGCTCGGGCTCTAGGGCGGCAACCGTGACCCGCAAGTCCCGGAACCCGCCACGGCGCCACACGGTCACCGTCGCGTTGGCACCGGGAGCGGTGTTACCCACAATACGAGGAAGGTCAACCGACTTTTCGACAGCCTTGCCGTCGAACTTCACGATGATGTCGCCCGGCTCGATACCGGCCTTTGCAGCCGGGGAGCCGTCTTCCACACCCCGCACCAGTGCGCCCTCGGCCTTCGACAGCCCCAGGGAGTCCGCAAGATCCTTGCTCACGGTGTCGATGGCCACACCGATGCGACCGCGTGTCACCTTGCCGCTGGTGCGCAGCTGCTCCGACACCCGCACCGCCTCGTCGATCGGGATGGCGAAGGAAATGCCCTGGAAGCCGCCGGAGCGCGAGTAAATCTGGCTGTTGATGCCCACGACCTCGCCACGCAGGTTGATCAGCGGTCCGCCGGAATTGCCTGGGTTGATGGCGACATCGGTCTGGATGAAGGGCAGGTAGTCGCCGGTGTCTCGCTGCTTGGCGCTGACGATGCCCGCCGTCACGGTGTTTTCAAGGCCGAAGGGCGAGCCGATCGCCATCACCCATTCGCCCACGCGCAGCCTGTTGACGTCCCCGATGCGCACAGCCTTGAGGCCCGTCGCCTCGATCTTCACCACGGCCACGTCGGTGCGCTTGTCGGAGCCCACCACCTTTGCCTTGAATTCCCGCTTGTCGGTCAGCGTCACGACCATCTCGTCCGCCCCATCAACCACATGCGCGTTGGTCATGATGTAGCCGTCGCTGCTGAGCACGAAGCCAGACCCGACACCCCGGGGGCGCTCGGCATCAGGGCCACGGTCCGGGCGCTGCGGCCCGCGCGGCGTAGCGCCCGGGGGAACAGGTATGCCAAACCGGCGGAAGAACTCCAGCATCTGCTCGTCGGGGCTGGCAGGGCCGCTGCGCTGGCGCACGCGCTCCACGGTGCGGATGTTAACCACGGAAGGCCCCACCTGGTCCACCAGAACGGTGAAATCGGGCAGGCCCGTGACCAGCGGCGCCGGGGCCGCCGGCGCCGTCTGCGCGACCACCGGTGTATGCCCGGCCGACCAGAGCGCGGCGGACAGCGTCACCACGGCGGCGGCAACCAGCACATAACGTTTCAAGCGACGATCAATGGCAATACCTGTTTCCATGGAAACTCCAAAAAACCATCTACGCAAGCAGGGAGAAGAACGTCAGCGGGTGCGTTCCAGCGCTTCGACAAACTGGCGCAAGGTGCCCAGCGGCACTTCGCCCATGGCGGTTACCCAGTGGTCTCCCAGGCGCCTCGTCAAAGAATGCGTCGCTCCAGCCGACACGGCTTGTTCCTTGGTGTGCCTTTTCGGGTCAAAGGTTTCCAGGAAAAGCGACACCGACGCCAGGCCGTCGGAAAACACCCACTGAACGGCAGAGGGCGAACGCGCCTCGGCATCGGAACGGGTGTGACAGCTCATGGACTGAAAGCCTTGCACCGGCTGGCTCAGGCGCCAGCCTTCCGCCTCAGGGGTGGTCTTGCGCAGCAGAGGCTTGATCAGCTGGTAGCCCTTGGGAACGTCCATCTGCCGCGCCAGCGCGTCCATCTTCACCGGCGCATCGAATTGCAGTTCGGTGAAAGCCACCTGCTCCATCACCTGCCCAACCGCATCACGGGTCTGCAGCTTCATGACCAAGCCCGTCTTTTTCTCGGACCAGACACGGTAGCCGTATCGCAGATCGTCCTTGGGCAGGAAATCCACGACCACGGCGTCATACCCGGCAATACGCTCCGAGCCAACCGTGCGGGCGGCGTAAAGATTCTCGATCTGCTGCCCGGGGGCCTTGAGCAGATCGGGGAACAAGCGCAAAGCCTCGCGCTTTTCCTTCAAGGCCAGCTTCGCATCGGGCACCAGCGTCAGGACTTCGTCGTTGCGGCGAAGCGTTGTGCGTGCGGTGCCGGTCAAGGTCTCGATGCGCTCCATCTGCTGCACGCCGTCGCAGACGTGCCAGATCTTGGAAGCAGCAATCTCGGGACCGGCGGAGACGACAAAGGTGCCGATGTAGGCCCGGCGGCGCGATGCCTCATGCAGGCGCTCAAGCCACTGGTGGATGCTCAGTTCCTGGGTGGCGCTGAATGCAGCCGCTGGCGTGGCTTTGGCTGGCTCGCCCGCCCACGCGGGCAAGGCAAAACAGACCAGCGCGGCGGACACCACGCCGACACCTGCACGGGCTCTGGCTACGGGAAACATGCTCATCGTGGATTCAGCGCTGCGGCGACTCGTAAGTGGCGTTGCGCAGGAAGCCAGCTGGCATCTGCAAGGCAGACATGCCACCGTACTGGCGATGCGCGGCCAGCAATTCCTCCAGTTGCGGATCACGGATGACCACGCCACGTTCGGTGATGACAGCCTGGACACGGGGTTGCTCGCCAGAGGCGAGCTGAACGGCGGCCGCAGGCTGGGGCGACTGGGCCAGCTGCGGACCGGCCAACGGCGCCACCGCCACCTGCCAGGCCACCGCCGCCACGGCGGCAAGAGTGGCCACGCCAGCCACCATCTTCCAGCGGAAGACGGCATCGTTGGCTGCAGGCAGCGTGACCGGGATGGCCGCCACCGGCTCGTCCAAGACCCGTCGCGGCACGGCAGTCTGCGGCTCTTCCACGGCAAGCCGAGCCATCACCCCGGCGACAAAACCCGCGTCGGCAGGCGCCGGTGCGTGGTCACCCGCCCGCAGCGCCTCGCCCACCCAGTGGTAATCGCTCCACGCCTGTCGCAAGAGGGGGTCGTCGGCATAGGCCTGGCTCAGGCCCGCCCAATCCGTGCCACCGGCGGGTGCGTGCCCGTCCATCAGCGCAGAAAGTTGCTCGCGCAGGAAGGCTCCGTCATGCGCAGGCTCAGCCCCCTGGAGCTGCTCCATCGCGCCCACGGCTGTTTGGGTGTCTGACTTGGTCTGCATGATCTTTTCGCTTCCTGTTCACGTTCGCGGGTCACCAGCGCTTGCCGGTCTGCCGTTCGAGCATCGGCTTGATACGGGCAGATATGGCTTCTCGGGCCCGAAAAATCCGTGACCGCACAGTTCCGATCGGGCAATCCAGCGCCTGTGCGATTTCTTCGTAGCTGAGTCCTTCGATCTCCCGCAGCGTGATGGCCTGCCCCAATTCCTTGGGCAAGGCCTCCATCGCCGCGTTCACGGCCTCGGCGATTTCCTTGCTCGCCAGCACCGCTTCCGGGGTCTCAGTGTCTGCCACCTGTGCGTTTAGTTCGTGTTCCAGACCGGAAGTTTCATCGTCTTCCGCCGATTTGAGCGAACTCATGAGGACAAGCGGATCCCGCTTGAGCTCCATCAACTGTTTTTTGGCCGTGTTGACGGCGATGCGGTAGAGCCAGGTGTAGAACTGGGCCTCGCCACGGAACTGCCCGAGCGCCCGGTAAGCCCGGATGAACGTCTCCTGGGCGATGTCCTGGACGAGGTCGGTGTCACGGACCATGCGGCCGATCAGGCGCTCTACCCTGCGCTGGTACTTCACCACCAGCATCTCGAAGGCGCGCATGTCCCCTGCCAGCGTGCGCTGCACAAGCATGGCGTCGCTGTCCGGTGCGGGAGGGGAAGGATGGGAGGTGGGATCGGTCATAGAAGGGTTCAGGCGGGCAAATATACCCGAAGGTTCCGGACACACGGCCACAGGGTCAGGACTGGTGGGCTTTGAGAGCCCGCCGCAGGTCATCCCAGACGCCCGGATCGAAGGAGCGCTCCAGCCAGACCCACCACGACAAACCCGCGGCATTGCGCAGGCGCAGCAGCACCATGCCCTGCAGATCCCACACCCATTCCACCCTATCCAGCGGCGTGCCGTGCCGGTAGGCAGCACTGAACCACTGCCAGGCTCCTGCCTGACCATCTCCGGCCCCAGCAGACCCCGCGGCGGGCGGCACCCAGTGCAACCTGCCCTGCGGGGGTTGCTTCAGGCGCCAGTAGCCCCACACCGCCAAGAGCAGACCGGCACCCGCCGAGAACCACCAAGCCCCAGGCCAGGGATTGCCAGTCAGGGACACCGCCCACAGTACCTGCCCCAGAAGCCAGGCCGATACCAGCACAAGAAAAACGCCTTGCGCAAAAACGCTGCGCCCCACCGGGTATTCCACCGAAGGGGCGCAGTGCATGGGAAAAAGCCTGATACGGCGGATCAGACCCGCTTGAACACCAGCGTGCCGTTGGTGCCGCCGAAGCCGAAGTTGTTCTTCACGGCAACGTCGATCTTCAGGTCACGGGCAATGTTAGCGCAGTAGTCCAGGTCACACTCGGGGTCCTGGTTGAAGATGTTGATCGTCGGCGGGCTCTTCTGGTGGTGCACCGCCAGCACGGTGAACACGCTCTCGATGCCCCCGGCACCGCCCAGCAGATGGCCCGTCATGGACTTGGTGGAGTTCACGACCACATTCTTGGCGTGGTCGCCCAGTGCCGCCTTGATCGCGTTGGTCTCGTTGACGTCACCCAGTGGGGTGGAAGTGCCGTGCGCATTCAGGTAGTTCACCTGGTCGGCGTTGACGCCGGCGTTGCGCAAGGCATTGAGCATGGCTCGGCGCGGGCCGTCCATGTTCGGCGCCGTCATGTGGCCTGCATCGGCACTCATGCCGTAGCCGCCCAGTTCGGCATAGATCTTGGCGCCACGCGCCTTGGCGTGCTCGTACTCTTCAAGCACCATCACACCAGCGCCCTCGCCCAGCACGAAGCCGTCGCGGTCCTTGTCCCAGGGGCGGGAAGCCGTCTTGGGGTCGTCGTTGCGGGTAGACAGGGCGCGCATCGCGGCAAAGCCGCCAATGCCCAGCGGCGAGACGGTCGCCTCCGCGCCGCCTGCAACCACCACGTCGGCGTCGCCGTATTCAATCTTGCGAGCGGCCTCACCAATGCAGTGCAGGCCGGTCGTGCAGGCAGTGACCACAGCCAGGTTCGGCCCCTTGAAGCCGAAACGCATGGACACGTGCCCGGAAATCATGTTGATGATCGAGGCCGGCACGAAGAAGGGCGAAATGCGGCGCGGGCCGCGGTTCGTCAGTTCGGCGTGGGTTTCCTCGATCATCGGCAGGCCGCCGATGCCGGAACCGATGATGCAACCTATCCTGCAGGCTTCTTCCTCACCCAGCGCCTCGCCCACAGGCAGGCCAGCGTCAGCCACGGCCTGGACGGCAGCAGCAATGCCATAGTGGATGAAGGTGTCCATGGTCCGCGCCTCTTTGGGCGGAATGTAGGAACCCAGGTCAAAGTCCTTCACCTCGCCCGCAATCTTGCACGCGAAGTTGGAGGCATCGAACTTGGTGATGAGATCGATGCCGGACTGACCAGCCAGCAGGGTGGCCCAGGCTTGCTCCACCGTGTTGCCCACGGGGGAAATGCAGCCCAGACCGGTCACGACGACACGGCGGCGGCTCATCGGCTATCAGGCCTTCTGGTGTGCGACTGCGTAGTCGATGGCGTTTTGCACCGTGGTGATCTTCTCGGCGTCTTCATCGGGGATCTCGATACCGAATTCGTCTTCGAGAGCCATCACCAGTTCCACGGTGTCGAGCGAGTCGGCGCCCAGATCGGCCACGAAAGCCTTCTCGTTGGTCACCTGGGACTCTTCCACGCCGAGTTGTTCGGCAATGATTTTCTTCACACGTGCTTCGATATCGCTCATATTTCCCTCTGAGGGTGGTTGATTTGCAAGGCCGCCATTTTAGCCGGGGCGGGACCAGATGCCTAAAAGCTTGTCCTGGCCGTCCCCGGCCCCCGAGGCGGGCGTTCGGGGGCCGATGTTAGCGCATGCGCGCCAACAGCAGGAAATCAGGCCATGAACATGCCGCCGTTGACGTGCAGTTCCTGGCCGGTAACGTAGGCCGCCTGCGGGCTGGCCAGGTAGGCCACCGCATGGGCGATGTCTGCCGGTTTACCCAGGTGCCCAAGGGGAATCTGGCCCAGCAGGGCCTTTTGCTGCTCCTCGGGCAGGCTGGCGGTCATGTCGGTTTCGATGAAGCCCGGCGCCACGCAGTTGACGGTGATGTTGCGGCTGCCCAGTTCGCGCGCCAGCGCGCGGGTCATGCCAGCCACACCCGCCTTGGCGGCGGCGTAGTTGGCCTGGCCGGGGTTGCCAGACGCACCCACCACGCTGGTGATGCTGATGATGCGGCCGTAGCGCTGCTTCATCATGGGGCGGATGACGGCACGGCTCATGCGGAAGACGGCCTTGAGGTTGGTGTCGAGCACCGCGTCCCAGTCCTCGTCCTTCAGGCGCATGGCCAACATGTCGCGGGTGATGCCGGCGTTGTTGACCAGAACGTGCAGGGCACCATGCTCCTTGACGATGCCGTCGATGAGCGCTTCGGCTTCGGCGGCGTTGTTCACGTCGAGCTTGGCCCCCTGGCAACCCTCGAAATGGGCCAGCGCCTGAGATATCTTGGCAGCCCCGTCCTCGGTGGTGGCGGTGCCGACGACCTTCAGCCCCTTGCGGGCGAGTTCCAGAGCGATGGCGGCGCCAATGCCGCGCGATGCGCCGGTGACCAGGGCCACCTGGCCGGAAAAAACGTTCTCGGTCATGCTCTCTTCTCCTCTCGTTCAACCCAGCAGGGTCTTGACTTCCGCCAGCGTGGCCGGATCGTACAGGGCTGCGCTGGCCAGTTCCGCGTCAATGCGCTTGACCATGCCGGCCAGCACCTTGCCCGGGCCGCATTCCACCACAGTGGTGATGCCGCGCGCCTTGAGGGCGCGAACGCTCTCCACCCAGCGCACCGGGCCGAAGGCCTGGCGGTACAACGCATCGCGGATAGCGTCGGCATCGGTCTGCACGGCAACGTCGATGTTGTTGAGCACGGGAATCTGCGGCGCGGCCAGCACCGTGGCCGCCAGCTTCTCCTTGAGGCGCTCGGCGGCCGGTTTCATCAGGCTGGAATGGAACGGCGCCGACACCGGCAGCGGCAGGGCACGCTTGGCGCCGTTGGCCTTGAGCACCTCGCAAGCCTTTTCCACGGCAGCCTTGCTGCCCGCGATCACCGTCTGGGCCGGATCGTTGAAATTGACCGCTTCCACGACCTCGCCGCTGCCTGCAGCAAAGGTGGCCTGCGCCTCGGCGCAACCGGCCTTGACCTTGTCGGCCTCCATACCCAGGATGGCAGCCATGGCGCCCGTGCCCACGGGCACGGCGTCCTGCATGGCCTGTGCGCGGAAACGCACCAGGGGCGCGGCCTGGGCCAGCGTCAACACGCCAGAAGCCACCAGCGCCGAGTATTCGCCCAGCGAATGGCCGGCAACGGCCGCTGGCAGCGCGCCGCCTTCGGCACGCCAGACGCGCCACGCCGCCACCCCAGCCACCAGCATGACGGGCTGGGTATTGGTGGTCAGTGCCAGGGCCTCCTTCGGGCCTTCGTGGATCAGCCTGGCCACGTCTTCGCCCAGCGCATCGGACGCTTCACGAAGCGTTTCGGCGACGACAGGGTGATCGCCCCAGGCGTCGAGCATGCCAACGGACTGGGAACCCTGCCCAGGAAAAACGAATGCGAATGTAGTCATGAGAAAGTTCTCCTGTGTGAAGGCGCCATCCGGGAGGCGCCTGGATGAACGTGACCGGGGCGGCGCGGTGCCGCCCTCGGCGGGCGTGCTGCGTCAAAGGCGAACCAGCACCGCGCCCCAAGTGAAACCGCCGCCCACGCCTTCGAGCATGAGGTTCTGGCCAGGGCGGATCTGACCATTGCGCACGCCATGGTCGAGCGCGAGCGGAATGGACGCCGCAGACGTGTTGCCGTGCTGGTCCACCGTGACGATGACCTTGTCCATCGGCAGCTTGAGCTTGCGCGCCGTGCTCTGCATGATGCGGATGTTGGCCTGGTGGGGCACCAGCCAGTCGATGTCGGCGTCGGTCTTGCCCGCCTTGGCCAGGGCCGCGCGGGCGGCGTCCTCCAGCAAACCGACGGCCAGCTTGAAAACCGCCTGACCATCCATCTTGAGGAGCGGGTCACCCAGAACCTGGCCACCACTGACCGTGCCAGGCACGCAGAGGATGCCTGTGTGGCGGCCATCTGCGTGGATGTCGCTGGCCAGCACGCCCGGGCCACTGCCGTCGTGCTCGCAGGCTTCCAGCACCACGGCGCCAGCGCCGTCGCCGAACAGCACGCAGGTGGTGCGATCGTTGAAGTCGAGGATGCGCGAGAACACCTCGGCACCCACCACCAGGGCGCGCTGCGCGGCGCCGGTCTGGATCATGGCGTCAGCCACGGTGAGCGCGTAGATGAAGCCACTGCACACGGCCTGCACGTCGAAAGCCGGGCCACCAGCCGCGTCGGCCAGCCCCTGGGCTGCAGCGTGCTCCGACAGCTTGCGCTGCAGGATGGTGGCCGTGGAGGGGAACACCATGTCCGGCGTGGACGTGGCGACAATGATGAGGTCGATATCCCCCACCTGGCGGCCAGCGGCCTCCAGCGCCTTCAGGCAGGCCTGCAGCGCAAGATCGCTGGCGTTGACGCCGCCATCCACGTAGTGGCGGGCACGGATGCCGGTGCGCTCGACGATCCATTCGTCGCTGGTCTCGATGCCGCGCTCGGCGAGCAGCGCGACCATGTCGGCATTGGTCAGGCGGCGCGGCGGCAGATGGCTGCCCGTGCCTGTGATGCGGGAATAACGTCTCATGTGATCTGACTTGGCGAAAGAAGCCCTCAGGCCTCCATGACGGACACGTCGGGCTCTGCTCCGGCGGAGCCGCTCATCAGCGGCGCGGCCTGGGCGATACGGGCTTTGACATTGTCCAGCAACTGGTTGTGTGCCGCATCATACGCGCGCGCCAGCGCCGCCTGGAACGCGAACGCGTCGGCGGACCCATGGCTCTTGAAAACCAGACCGCGCAGGCCCAGCAGCGCCGCGCCGTTGTAACGGCGATGGTCCACCCTCTTTTTGAAGGACGACAGCACCGGATACGCTGCGATGGCGGCCAGCTTGGTGAAGATGCTGCGCGAGAACTCCTCACGGATGAAGCCGCCGATCATGCTGGCCAGACCTTCGCTGGCCTTGAGCGCCACGTTGCCGACAAAGCCATCGCAGACGACGATGTCGGTGGTGCCCTTGAAGATGTCGTTGCCTTCGACGTTGCCGTGGAAGTTGAGGTCGCCGGCTGACGCGGCCTGCCGCAACAGCTGCCCCGCCTGCTTGATCACGTCGTTGCCCTTGATGACTTCCTCACCAATATTGAGCAGACCGACAGACGGCGATTCCTTGCCTGTGGCGGCCACCAGCGCGGACCCCATCACGGCAAACTGCAGCAGGTGCCCGGCCGTGCAGTCGACATTGGCGCCCAGGTCCAGCACCGTGGTGGCGCCGCCTTTTGCATTGGGCATCTGCGATGCGATGGCGGGGCGGTCGATGCCTTCCAGCGTCTTGAGCACATAGCGGGCTATGGCCATGAGCGCGCCCGTGTTGCCTGCAGACACAGCCGCTTGCGCCGCGCCATCCTTGACCTGTGCGATGGCCACGCGCATAGACGAATCCTTCTTGCGGCGCATGGCTACTTCCACGGGGTCGTCCATGGAAACCACCTCGCTGGCCGGCACCACCGTGCAGCGCGTGGCGTCGAGCCCGGAAGGCAGGCTGGCCAGAGCTTCCGGGCGCCCCACCAGCAACAGCCGTGCATCAGGGTGGTTCGACAGAAAGGCCGCACACGCAGGCAGGGTCACTGAGGGACCGTGGTCTCCCCCCATGCAATCGACGGCGATGGTGATCATGCAGGCAACCTCTCAGGAATACGCCGGGTCACGCGAGACCATGCCCCCTAATGGGGGCCGGAAACACGCTGTCAGCATGCCAGAAACACCCGGCAAGCAGACGGTTTTGGCAGAGACCCAGACGAAAAAAGCCCGCATGGACCATGCGGGCTTGGCTTCGGACCCGGTGAGTCAAGACGAAGCGCCAAGGCGCGAATCAGGCCTCGGACTTGTTCTTCAGCACCTGGCGGCCACGGTAGAAACCGTTGGGGCTGATGTGGTGGCGCAGGTGCATTTCACCGGTGGTGGGCTCCACGGCAACGCCCGGAACGGTCAGGGCGTTGTGCGAACGGTGCATGCCACGCTTGGACGGGGACTTTTTGTTTTGCTGGACGGCCATGGTCGGCTCCTATCGATGTGTCAAGAATCTGTGCGGTGGACCGGCGGCGCCAGCCCTCTTATGCCAACCCCTCACGACTGGCTCGACCGGTTTCACCCAGGCCAAGCCCACAAGGCCAGCGCTAAACATCGCATTATAGCTGGACCTTTGGTTTCGTATCAAGTACCGTTTTTGCCGCCCTGCTGCCCGTCCTTGCGAAGTGAGGCCAGCGCGGCGAAGGGGTTGGGCTTCTCAGGGGCGGAATCCTCAGGCAGTTCACCGGCACTCATGCGCACCGGCTCGGGGCAGACGTCGTGCATGGGAATCAGCGGCAAGGCCAGCAGCAGCTCATCTTCTATCAGCGCATGCAGATCAAAGCGGGGCTCCATCACCAGCACGTCCTCCTCACTCTCGTCGTCTTCTGCGGCGGCGGTTGCCTCATCAGCCACGAAGCGGAACCAGCGGTCGACCGCCACCGGCTGCGCAAAGGGCCCAAGGCAGCGCTGGCAGACCTGAGGCACCTGCGCCTGCACCTCCAGGTGCAGCCAGAGCTGGCGCGCCGGGGCAAGCTTGCCCTTGAGCTCCGCTGCCACGGCGTCGGAGACCTGCTGCCGCCACTCAGCCTGGGCACGCCAGATCACTGGCCCCAAGGCTGCGGCCACGGCGGGCTGCTCGGACGAAAGGCGCTCATAGGCAGCCAGAGGCGTTTCGCCGCCCAAGGGACGGCCTTCGTTGGCCAGTTGGCGCAGGTCCACGGCGGTGGACGGGGAAGTGGAATTCATTGCTCGGGTATGGATAATGCTTGTGGATTTTAAAGGCCGAACCCGTCAGCGATGAACGAGCCCCGCTGCTCACAGAGGATGTTGCACACCGCCCTGGACGAGTGGCTGTCCATGGGCGCGAGGGATCTTTGGCTTTTTGCTTATGGCTCGCTGATCTGGAAAGCCGACTTTCCCGTGGAGGAGCGCCGCCTGGCCACCGTGCATGGCCACCACCGGGCACTCAAGATGTGGAGCAAGGTGAACCGGGGCACGCCGGAGCGCCCTGGCCTGGTTTTTGCGCTTCTCTCTGGCGGCAGCTGCCAGGGCCTGGTCCTGCGCGTGCCAGCCACCGAGGTGCCCCGCGTGCTGCCCGTGTTGTGGGAGCGCGAGATGCCGAACCCAGTGTACGACCCCAAATGGCTGCGCTGCCGCACAGCGGCCGGCTGCGTCACCGGCCTGGCGTTCACCCTGTCCCGGCGCAGCCCGAACTTCACGGGAGACCTGAGCCTGGACCAGTACCGCGCCATCTTCGAGCAGGCCCGGGGAAAGTACGGCAGCACGCTGGACTACGCCTTGCAGACACACCGCCAGCTGGAGGCCTTGGGCATCAAGGACATGACACTGGCACGGCTCATGCGCCTGGCCTGCCCGCGGCAGGCCACTGACGGCGTGCCATACTCACAGGCATGAACATCGCCGACCTGCGCAAGAGCTACGAGAAGGCCGAACTGAGCGAGGAAGCGTCGCACGCCGACCCGATGCGCCAGTTCGACCAATGGTTCAACGAAGCCCTGAAGAGCGAGCTGCCCGAACCCAACGCCATGACCGTGGCCACTGTGGGCAGCGACCTTCGGCCCAGCACCCGCGTGGTGCTGATCAAGGGTTACGACGAGCGCGGCATTGTCTGGTACACGAATTACGACAGCCGCAAGGGCCAGGAGCTGGCGGGCAATCCGTGGGCGGCGCTGCAGTTCCACTGGGTGGAGCTTGAGCGAGTGGTGCGCATCGAAGGCCGCGTGGAAAAGGTGAGTCCCGAGGAAAGCGATGCCTACTTCAAGAGCCGGCCGCTGGACAGCCGCATAGGCGCATGGGCCAGCCCCCAGAGCCAGGTGATCGCGGGGCGTGGCGTGTTGGTGGCGAACGCTGCCAAGTACGGCGCGCAGTTCATGCTGAACCCGCCACGGCCGCCGCACTGGGGTGGTTTCCGCCTGGTGCCCGACCGCTGGGAATTCTGGCAAGGCCGCAAGAGCCGCCTGCACGACCGGCTGCGCTACCGTCTGGAAGGCGGCGAATGGCTGCGGGAGCGTCTGGCGCCCTGAGCGCCGCTCGGACCCTTAGGCAGCAGCAGGCAGGCGCTCGATGGCCTGCCCGGCGACAGCCTGCAGTGCCTGCGCCGGCACACGCCCGGGCGCCAGTTCCGCCAGCGGCACCAGCACAAAGGCGCGCTCCCACATGCGGGGGTGCGGCACGGTCAGGCAGGGGGAATCGATACGCCCTTCGCCATAGAGCAGCACATCCAGGTCCAGCGTGCGGGGCGCGTTGACATAGGGCCGCTCCCGGCCAGCGGCCAGTTCCAGCGCCTGCAGTTCGGCCAGCAGCGCGGGCGCGCTCAAACCGGTTTCCAGCTCGGCCACGGCGTTGATGAAATCCGGTCCGCTAGCCTCCCAGGGGGCGGTGCGGTACAGGCTGGAAGCACGCGTCACGCCGGTGTGCGGCAAACGGCCCAGAGATTGCAGCGCGGAAATCACCGCTGCCCGTGCGTCACCCAGGTTGGCCCCCAGGGCGACGTAGGCAACGACGCTCATTCCGCAGCGGGCCCCGGCTCGGCCGGGCCAGCGCCACCGCCCGCAGGCTTGCGACGGCGGCGGCGGCGCTTCTTGGCGGGAGCGGCGCCCTCGTCGGCACCCTCCAGCGCCTCTTCTGGAAGCACGGCCTCTGCGGCCAAGTCCTCCTGAGGCTCCGCCGGTGCACGGAACACACGGCCGCCGCCAGAACGCCCGCCTTTGCCCTCGCCCTTGCCAGACGTGCGGGATTTGGCCCGCTGCTGCGCCAGGCGGATTTCGTCGACCATGTCGCGCCGCACCGGCTCGCTGGCCGTGCTGAAGGTTTCCCACCAATGGGCCAGTTCTTCGTCCAGTTCACCCACCAGGGCGCGCAGGCGCAGGAAGTCGAAGCCAGCACGGAAGCGCGGCTGCTCCACCAGCGAGAACGGCGACGAGCCAGTGCGCTTGTCGAAGCGCGGCTGCATGGTCCAGATCTCGCGCATGTCGGCACCCAGCTTGCCCCGGCCGGAAACGTCGCCGATGCGAGACTCGAACACCTCGTCCACCGCCTCGTGCAAAGCCGGGAAAGGCGGCACACCCGCCTTCTGGCGGCGCTGCCAGCCCTCGCGCACGTCGCTCCAGAGCACGCAGGCCAGCAAGAAGCTGGGCGCCACGGGCTTGCCCTCTCCCACGCGGCGATCGGTGTCCAGCAGAGCGGAGCGCACAAACGGGTCCTGCGCGCGCTGCACCACCAGGTCCAGCAGGGGGTAGATGCCTTGCGCCAGTCCGGCGGCCTGCAACTGTTCGATGCTGGCCAGCGCATGGCCGGTCTGCAGGAGCTTGAGCATCTCGTCGAACAGCCGGCTCTGCGGGATGTCGGCCAGCAGGCCCAGCGACGCGGCGATGGGCGCGCGCGTTTTGTCTTCCAGCTTGAAGCCGACGCCGTTGAGCTTGGCCGCGAAGCGCACGGCGCGGATGATGCGCACCGGGTCTTCACGGTAACGGGCAGCCGGGTCGCCGATCATGCGCAGCAGGCGCTTCTTGGCGTCGCGGATGCCATGGTGGAAATCGACCACGGTCTCGGTTTCCGGGTCGTAATACATGGCGTTGATGGTGAAGTCGCGGCGCGCGGCGTCCTGCTCCATCGGCCCCCAGACGTTGTCGCGCAGCACGCGGCCACTGGCGTCCACGGCGTGCTTCATGCCCGCCAGCTCGCTCTTGGAGGTGCGCTCGTTGCCGCTGACCTGCTCGGCGTCGGCACTGTCCAGGTAGGCCCGGAAGGTGGAAACCTCGATCACCTCGTTCTCACGCCCACGCCCGAAGACAACGTGCACGATGCGGAAACGCCGCCCGATGATGAAGGCGCGGCGGAACAGGTTCTTAACCTGTTCGGGCGTGGCATTGGTGGCCACGTCAAAGTCCTTGGGCCGCAGGCCGAGCAACAGGTCGCGCACGGCACCGCCGACGATGTAGGCCTCGAAACCCGCGCGCTTGAGGGTGTGCACCACGTCCAGCGCGCGGCCGTCCACCAGGGAAGGGTCGATACCGTGCACCGTGGCGGGCACGTCTTCGCGCTTGCCGAAGTTGGGACCTTTGGCCTTGGGTGCCTTGCCCAGCAGTTTGTCGATGAATTTCTTGATCATGCGTGTTCGGGGAACAGGTCCAGGATGCGCCAGCCGCGTTCCTGGGCAATGGCGCGCAGCCCGGCGCCGGGGTTGGTAGCCACGGGCACGTGTGCCTTTTCCAGCAGGGGCAGGTCGTTGGTCGAGTCGGAATAGAAGGTCATGTCCACGTCGTCCCAGCCCAGGCCGCGCTCGGCCAGCCACTGGCGCAGCCGTGTGACCTTGCCTTCGCGGAAGGAGGGGGTGCCGCGGATCTCGCCGGTAAACCAGCCATCGGGGCCGCGCTCCAGCTCAATGGCCAGCAACTCGTCCACGCCAAAGGCGTGGGCGATGGGCCGGGTGACGAATTCGTTGGTGGCGGTGATGATCATCACCTGGTCACCCGCCGCACGGTGGCTGTCGACGAGTTCACGCGCCTGGGGCAGCAAATTGGGGCCGATCACCTCGGCCATGAACTGCTCGTGCGCGCGGGCGGCGGCCTCGGGGCCCTGCTGGCGCACGGCCTCGATGGCGAAGCGCACATAGGCGTGCACGTCGAGCGCTCCCGCCTGGTACTGGGCAAAGAACTCGTCGTTGCGGCGCGTGAAGTCCACCGGATCGGTCCAGCCGATGCGGGTGGTGAACTGGCCCCATGCGTAGTCGGAGTCGATGGGCAGCAGCGTGTGGTCCAGGTCGAACAGGGCCAGTTTCATGCGGTTGGGTCGTCTTTCAGGTGTTCGTGGCGGGCAGTGTCTGGCCGGGCGGCGCTCATTCGTTTTCCAGCATGGCCTTGATGAGCGGGATGGTGATGGCGCGCTGGGTGCGCAGCGCATAACCGTCGAGGCGCTCCAGCAGGAGCATGAGACTGCTGAGGTCGCGCGAGAAACGGTTGAGCATGTAATCCATCACCTCGTCGCCCAGGAAGACGCCTCGCTCGTCGGCGGCGCGGCGCAGCACGGCCCGCCGCTCCGACTCGCCCAGCGCATGCAATTGGAACACATGTCCCCAGCCCAGGCGCGTGCGCAGGTCTTCGCGCAGCACCAGATCGGCCGGCGGCGAGTCGCCCGCCGCCAACACCCAGCGCGCCGGGCCGCTCACCGGCGTCTGCGCGTTGACAAACCAGTTGAAGGCCGCCGCCTGCTGCGCTGCGGTGTAAAGGTGGCATTCGTCCAGGATGACGATGCCCCAGCGGTCGTCGAACTCGGGCGGGGCCAGTGTGCTGGCGTCGAGCCAGCCCACGCCTGCTCCCTGCCCCAGTACGATGTCGCGCACGGCCTGCAGCAGGTGCGTCTTGCCGCTGCCCGACTCGCCCCAGAGGAACGTGGGCACCGGTGACCGCATGGGGTTGCCAGCCCACAGCCGCAGGTGTTCCAGGGCGTCGGCGTTGCCATCGGGCATGAAGTTGTCCAGCGACGGCCGGGGCGCCAGCCCCATGTCAAGTACGAGTTGCTGCATCTCAGTCTCCGCCGAGCCGTCTCAAGGAGACTGAAGCCCCCTCGGGGGGCAGCGAACAAAGTGAGCGTGGGGGCAGTTTCACTTCAACCCCTCTCATCTTCAATCTGGCTGACCGGGGCTGCGGTGCCGTGGGTGTACAAAGGGCTCCCCATGTAGAAGGCCTGCAGCCGGCGCACCGCCACCAGCAGCACCGCGCTGGCGGGCAATGCAATCAGCACGCCGACGAAGCCCAGCACGTGGCCGAACGCCATCAGTGCGAAGATGACGGCGATGGGGTGCAGCCCGATACGTTCGCCCAGCAGACGGGGCGTGAGGTAGAGGCTTTCGACCACCTGCCCGACCGCGTAGACCGCGCCCACCGCCAGCACACCCCACAGCGCCTGGAACTGCAGCAGCGCCGCCAGCAGGCCGAGCACAAGGCCAACGCCGAAGCCCAGGTAGGGCACGAAAACCGCCAGCCCGGTGAACACGCCGATGGGCAGTGCCAGCTTGAGCCCGACAGCAGCCAGCGCAACGGTGTAGAGCACAGCCAGGATGCCCATGACCAGCAACTGGCCACGCAGGTACTGGCCGAGCACTTCGTCGGTTTCGTCGAAGAAGCGCTGCACGCTGTCCTGCCAGCGTGGCGGAACCAGGGCCTTGGCCCGTGCCACCAGGCCGCTCCAGTCCAGCAGCAGGTAGTACGCGACGATGGGCATGAGCACCAGGTTGCCCAGCACGGCGGCCGCAGCGCTGCCGCCAATGCGCAGAGAGGCCAGCACACGCTGCAGGAGTTCGCCCTCGTGGCCTGACACCATGCCCCGCAACAGATCGCGCACCAGGTTGATGTCGATCTGCGCGTCAACCCCCATTCGTGCCATCCAGGGAGCCAGCCAGCGGTTGAACTGCTCCAGCAACGCAGGCACCTGCTCGCGCAACAGCGGCAACTGCTGCGTCACGACCGGCACGATCATCAAGGCCACGGCAAGCAAGACCAGCATCAGCAACGCGATCGCGACCCCGGCCCCCAGCCAGCGGGGCACGTGCCGGGCGTGCATGCGCTCCACCACAGGGTGCAGGGCGTAGGCCATCACCGCAGCCACCACGAAAGGCATGAGCACGGGCGCCAGCAAGTCCAGCAGCCACCACACCGCCACGGCAAGGGCCAGCCAGGCCAGGGCGCGGGCTTGTGTGGGGGTCAGGGACATAGGGAAAAAACCTTGGACATGGCGGAGGCCCGTAAAATCACGCAAATTCTATCGGTCTATCGGCCCACCCTCTCCTATGACAACGACTCCCCTCTCCTACAAAGACGCCGGCGTGGACATCGACGCGGGCGACGCCCTGGTTGAACGCATCAAGCCGCTGGCCAAGAAAACCATGCGCGAAGGGGTGCTGGCCGGCATTGGCGGCTTCGGCGCGCTGTTCGAAGTGCCCAAGCGCTACAAGGAACCCGTGCTGGTGAGCGGCACCGACGGTGTGGGCACCAAGCTGAAGCTGGCTTTCGAGTGGAACATGCACGACACCGTGGGCATCGACCTGGTGGCCATGAGCGTGAACGACGTGCTGGTGCAAGGTGCCGAGCCGCTGTTCTTCCTGGACTACTTTGCCTGCGGCAAGCTGGACGTGGACACGGCCGCCGCCGTGGTGGGTGGCATTGCCAAGGGCTGCGAGCTGAGCGGCTGCGCCCTGATCGGCGGCGAAACCGCCGAAATGCCCGGCATGTACCCGGCGGGCGAATACGATCTGGCGGGCTTTGCCGTGGGCGCGGTAGAGAAAAGCAAGATCCTGACCGGCCAGAACGTACAGGCAGGCGACGTGGTGCTGGGCCTGGCCTCGGCAGGCGTGCATTCCAACGGCTTCAGCCTGGTGCGCAAGTGCATTGAGCGTGCCGGTGCCAGCCTGCCCGCCACACTGGACGGGCAGCCTTTCAAGCAAGCCATCATGGCGCCCACCCGCCTATACGTGAAGAGCGTGCTGGCCGCGCTGGCGCAGCACCCCATCAAGGCCCTGGCCCACATCACCGGCGGCGGCCTGCTGGAAAACATTCCCCGCGTGCTGCCCGAAGGCCTGGCCACCCACCTGACAAAGGGCAGCTGGCCGCAGACCGAACTGTTCGCGTGGCTGCAAAAGACCGCTGCCATCGACGACATCGAGATGAACCGCACCTTCAACAATGGCATTGGCATGGTGGTGGTGGTGGACGCTGCCAACGCAGAGGCGACCGCAGCCACGCTGCGCGCCCAGGGCGAGACGGTCTACGCCATCGGCACCATCACCCAGCAAGGCAGCGGCGCCCAGGTGGTCGTGTCCTGATTTGACCGGTTCCTGTCCGGCAACGGCCGGACGGCCGGGCAGCAGCCCGGCACCATGAGGGCTCCTAACCATTTCAGGAGCCCTCATGAAAACAGCTCTCATCGTCATCGACGCCCAGGCGTCCTTCCAGCACCGCCCCTACTACACCGAACGCGACGTGGGTGACTACCTGCGTGCCCAGAACGCGCTGATCGAGGGCTGCGTCAGCCGTGGCGTGCCGGTGGTGCGCGTGCTGCACAGCGACGGTCCGGAAACGCCCGACAACCCTTTTGCCATGGCATCCGGCCACGTGCGCCCGATGGACGGCCTGGCCGACTTCGACGCCGCAGCCACCTTCCTCAAACACCGCCACAGTGCCCTGGTGGGCACAGGGCTGGACGTCTGGCTGGTGGAGCATGGCATTCAGCGCCTCGTCGTCAGCGGCATACGCACCGAGCAGTGCTGCGAGACGACCACGCGACACGCGTCGGACCTGGGTTGGCGCATAGACTACGTGACCGAAGCCACCCTCACCTTTGACATGACCCAGCCCAATGGCCAGCCCTTGTCCGCCGCGGACATCAAAGCCCGCACCGAGACCGTGCTGGCCGGGCGCTTCGCAACCGTGTGCACGGTGGAGCAGGCCCTGACGCGCCTGGCCTGACGGGAAACACGGCCCCTATGTCACACCCCACCCTTTCCACGCGCCAATGGCTGATGGCCCTGTGCATCGTCACCATATGGGGGCTGAACTTCGTCGTCATCAAGGAGGGGCTGAGCGGTGGCGTGCCGCCTTTCCTGCTGGGCTGCCTGCGCTTTGTGCTGGTGTTCTTCCCCGCCGTGTTGTGGGTGCCACGCCCGAAGGTGGATTGGCGCTGGCTGCTGGCCTATGGGTTGACGATCAACCTGGGCCAGTTCGCACTGCTGTTCTGGGCCATGTCGGTGGGCATGCCCGCCGGATTGGCGTCGCTGGTGCTGCAGGCACAGGTGCTGTTCACGCTGGGCCTGTCGGTGCTGCTGTGGCGCGAGCGCCTGCATGCGGTGAATGTGACGGGGTTGCTCATTGCGATTGGGGGATTGTGGCTGCTGGGGGCACAAAGCCTCACACAAGCCCCGGCTGGCAGCCAGATGACGCTGGCGGGCTTGGTGCTGACGCTGGGCGCGGCGTTCAGCTGGGCATGCGGCAACGTCATCAGCAAACGCATGATGAGCACACAACCCCAGGGCGGAGGCGCGCAGGCGCTGCTGGGTGTGGTGGTGTGGAGCGCGGCCGTGCCGATTCTGCCCTTCGCGCTGCTGTCGTGGTGGTTCGAAGGCCCGCAGCGGCTGGCAGCGGTGTGGACAGACCTGCAATGGGGCACGGTGCTGGCCGTGGCCTACCTGGCATATGCCGCCACCATCCTGGGTTACACCCTGTGGGGCACGCTGCTCACCCGCCTGCCCACCAGCACGGTAGCGCCGCTCACGCTGCTGGTGCCCGTAGTGGGCCTGAGCAGCGCCTGGCTGCTGCTGGGTGAGCAACTGTCCTTGCTGCAGTTCGTGGGTGCGGCCACCATCCTGGCTGGTCTGGCCATTCACGTGTTCGGGCGCCGCCTGCTGGCCATCTGGAGCCCACCTGCCCCTGCGGTACAAGGCCATGATTGACGTGCACTTCCTGCTGCTGCCTGGCAGCCTGATCATGGACTGGGCAGGCCCGGCAGAGGCGCTGCGCATTGCCAACCAGTGCCTGCGCGCACGCGGGCAGGCCGAATTGTTCCGCCTGCATTACGTGGGCCCGCAGGCGCAAGCCGAAAGCTCGGTGGGCGCACAGATCAGCGGCCTGCAGCCCCTGCCCGACGCCGACCGCCTGCACGCTGGCGGCCAGCGCTGGATTGTGGTGGTGGGACAACCGGGTGAGCGCGTGGTGCTGGACACCCCGGCCATGCGCGACGCCCTGCACTGGCTGCGCGGCCTGCGGCTGGCCCCGGGCCGCGTGGAACTGCTGTGCGTGTGCGCGGGCACCATCATCGCGGCGCATGCCGGTTTGCTGAGTGGCCGGCACGTGACGACCCACCACCAGCACCTGGAAGAGCTGCGCCAGAGCGACCCGCACTGCCGGGTGCTGGACAACCGCGTCTTCGTGACCGACGGGCCGGTATGCACCAGCGCCGGGGTGACGACGGGCATCGATCTGTTCCTGCACCGCATCTCGGCGCTGGCCGGGCCGGCCCTGGCCGCCCAGGTGGCGCAGGGCATGGTGGTGGCGCTGCGGCGCGGCCCGGGGGACCCGGAACTGTCGCCCTTCCTGAACCACCGCAACCACTTGCACCCCGCCCTGCACCGCCTGCAGGATGCGATTGGCGAGCAGCCGCAGGCCGACTGGCCGGTGGCACGCATGGCCGAGGTGGCCTGCACATCGCCAAGGCACCTGACCCGTCTGTTCCTGACGCACGCGGGCATTGCCCCCTTGCGTTACCTGCAAGGCATACGGCTGGGCTTGGCGCAGGCGGCCCTGCGGGCAGGCATGAGTGTGACGAAGGCGGCAGAAACGGCTGGCTTCAGTTCCGACACGCAACTGCGCCGCACCTGGCGCCAGCACGGTCTTCAGGGCTCGCCTGCCAGCGCACAACCCTAAGTTGCACTGGGGAGAGGGTCAGCTCAACTCGCGGCGCAGGGCGCGCAACCGCTCAGAGATGGCGTCCGCGTCGAGCGGATCTTCCGCGTGAGCCAGATAGGCTTCCAGATCGGGCACGGCCCGGGCAGGCTGGCCCAGTTCGGCCAAGGCGAGGCCACGGTCACGAACGTCGGGCCAGGCGTCTGGCTGGAGAACGACCAGGCGGTCGAGCACCGCTACCAGGCGCGGCCAGTCTTCCTGCGCGTTGTGGATTTCCTTGAGGTTGCGCAGCACCCTCGCCAGGATGTCGCGCGGCTGGGCGGATTGGAGGTACAGGCCCACCGGCACGTCGAAATCGTCCACCAGCCCGTTGCGCCGCTTGAAAGGCTCCAGGCGCTCCGACAGGTCCTCACGGCTGAGGGATTGACCAGTGAAGGGGTCGATCACCACCTGGCCCTGCGGCAGGTTGACCTTGACCATGAAGTGCCCGGGAAAATTCACCCCCCGCGCCTGCAACCCCAGGCCCACGGCCAGCTCCAGCCAAAGCACGGCCAACGTGATGGGAATGCCACGGCGCGTGCGCAGCACCACGTTGAGGTAGCTGTTGTCGGGGTCGTAATAGTGGTTGACGTTGCCGCCAAAGCCCAGGTCCTGGAAGAAGAACTGGTTGAGCATGCGCAGGCGCTGCAGCGGCCCAGCATCGGCTGGCAGGCGGCGGCGCAGGCGGGCCAGCAGCTGGTCCACGTCGCCGAGCACCGTCTGCACGTCAAGCTCGGGGTACTCGTCCATGGCCACTGCGGCCGTGGCCTCCAGCAAGGGGAAACCGTCGTCCTCGCGCACCAGGGCGGCAAAGTATTCCAGCGGAGACGGCGCCTGAAAAGAAAAAGCCATGCCTTACTTTCGCACAAACTGGCGCAGTTGCACACCCGCCAGCAACAGCACGCCGAAATACACCACCACCGCGCCCAGCACGATGGCCGCGAGCGTGAGGATGCGGCGCCAGGCGTCCACGGCGTTGACCCAGTCCACGCGCCCACCCGCCCAGAGCAGGAACACGGCCAGCAAGGCGGCGGCGGCCACCACCTGCAGCCCAAAGCGCGCCCAGCCAGCCTGCGGCTTGTACGCCCCCCGCCGCACCAACCCGACCAGCAGCCAGCCCGCGTTGAGCAGCGCCCCCAGGCCGATGGCCAGCGCAAGCCCCGCGTGCGCCAGATGGGGCACCAGCAGGAAGTTCATGGCCTGCGTGAACAACAGCACCGCGATGGCAATGCGCACCGGCGTGCGGATGTCCTGCCGCGCATAGAACCCCGGCGCCAGCACCTTGATGGCGATCAGCCCCAGCAAGCCCACGCCATAGCCCATGAGGGCCAGCGAGGTCTGGCGAACGTCCGCTGCGGTGAAAGCCCCATAGTTGTAGAGCACGGCCACCAGCGGCTGCGCGAAGGTGAGCAGTGCCACGGCACACGGCACGGCCAACAACACCACCCAGCGCAAGCCCCAGTCCAGCAGGCCGCTGTAGCGGTCCGGGTCATTCGCCGCCTGGGCGGCGGACAACTGTGGCAGCAAAACCACGCCCAGTGCCACCCCCAGCATGGCTGTGGGGAACTCCATCAACCGGTCTGCATAGGTGAGCCAGCTGACGCTGCCCGTGACGAGGTGAGAGGCGATCTGCGTGTTGATGAGCAGGGAGATTTGCGCCACGCTCACCCCCAGCAAGGCGGGCAGCATGAGCGTGGTGATGCGCTGGGTACCTGGATGCGCCCACGCCGCGCGCAGTGCCTTCCAGGACATACCGATGCGCGGCAACAGGCCCAGACGGTGCAGCGCAGGCAATTGCACGCCCAGTTGCAGCATGCCGCCCACCATCACTCCGCCCGCCAGCGCGTAGATGGGCTCGATGCCGAGCGAACCGAACCACGGCGCCCCCCAGGCGGCCGCGCCGATCATGGCCACGTTGAGCAGCACGGGCGTGGCGGCGGGCACCGCAAAACGCTTCCAGGTGTTGAGCACACCGGCCGCCAGGGCCACCATCGACATGAAGCCGATGTAGGGGAACATCCAGCGGGTGAGCACCACCGCCGTGTCGAACCCCTGCGGGTTCTGCTGCAAGCCGGCCGCCATGGCCCACACCAGTAAGGGCGCGGCCAGAATGCCCAGCACGCACGTCAACGCCAGCGCCCAGGCCAGCACCGTGGCCACCTGGTCGATCAGCACCTTGGTGTCGGTGTCGCCATGCTTTTCGCGGTTGGCGGCCAGCACCGGCACAAAGGCCTGACTGAAGGCCCCTTCGGCGAACAGGCGGCGCAGCAGGTTGGGAATGCGGAAGGCGACGTTGAAGGCGTCGGTCAGGGCGCTGGCGCCGAATGTGGCGGCAATGAGCAGTTCACGCACCAGCCCCGTGATGCGGGAAGCGAGCGTAAGCAGCGAGACGAGGGAGGCGGATTTGAAGAGCGACACGGCGACAGAGTGTAGCGGGCATGCACGCGCGAAGACCCGCAAGGGCAATGTCCACAAGGCCCTGCGCGCGCAGCCCGACCCCCTACAATGGGTCAGCCATGAGCATACTGAACGCTGATCTGCACTGCCACTCCATCATTTCCGACGGCACTTTGACGCCTGAGGCCCTGGCGGCACGGGCCAAGGCCAACGGGGTAGAGTTGTGGGCGCTGACCGACCACGACGAAATCGGCGGGCAGCACCGCGCCATGGCCGCTGCCAAGGCGCACAGCCTGCCCTACCTGACAGGCACGGAAATTTCGGTGACCTTCGCCAACGTGACCGTGCACATCGTGGGCCTGGGTTTTGACCCCGACCACCCGGCCATGGCCCAGGGGCTGGCGGCCACCCGCGGCGGACGCGGTGAACGCGCCCGGGAAATGAGCGACCAGCTGGCCAAGGCAGGCATACCGGGGGCGTACGAGGGCGCGCTCAAATACGTGGGCAACCCGGAACTCATCTCGCGCACCCACTTTGCGCGCTACCTGGTGGAAGCTGGCGTGTGCAAGGACACGAACGAGGTATTTCGCAAATACCTGACCGAAGGCAAACCCGGCTTCGTGCCGCACCGGTGGGCCAGCCTGGGCAACGCGGTGCGCTGGATCCGCGAAGCAGGCGGTGTGGCCGTGATCGCCCACCCGGCGCGCTACGACCACAGCCCCTCGCAGGAATATGCGCTGTTTTCCGAGTTCAAGGCCCACGGCGGCCAGGCGGTGGAGGTGGTCACCGGCAGCCACAGCCCCAGCGAGTACGTGAAATACGCCGACATGGCTCTTGAATTCGGCCTGGCGGCATCGCGTGGCAGCGATTTCCACAGCCCGGAGGAAAGCCACTGCGACCTCGGCTCGCTGCCCTTCCTGGAAGGGCGGCTCACGCCGGTGTGGGAACTGCTGGCCGACCGCATCCACTGAGCGGTCATGCCCCACCACTACACCCGCCCGCTACAGGGCATCATGTTCCTGGTGCTGGCCGTGGCCTGCTTCGCCCTGCTGGACACGACGGTCAAAGTGCTCAGCGCTGCCGTGTCCGTGCTGATCGTGGTGTGGTTCCGCTACATGTTCCAGGCCGTGGTCATGGCGGCGGTGGTGCTGCCCACCCGGGGCTGGCGTTCGCTGCGCACAGCCCACCCGGGCCTGCACGCCCTGCGCGGCCTGCTGCTGCTGGCCACCAGCACCCTGGGCTTCGCCAGCCTCATCTACATGCCGCTGGGGGAATTCACGGCCATCATCATGCTCACGCCGCTCATGGTCACCCTGCTGGCGGCGGCGTTCCTGCGCGAACGCGTCAACCTGCTGCGCTGGCTGCTGGTGCTGGGCGGCTTCAGCGGCGCGTTGCTGGTGGTGCAGCCTGCCGGCTCGGCCATCGGGTGGGCGGTCGCCCTGCCGCTTTCGCTGGTGGTGGTCTACGCCCTGTTCCAGATCCTCACCAGCCGCATGGCACGCACGGAAGATGCCATGACCATGCACTTCTACACCGGGTGGTCGGGCGCGCTGCTCATCAGCCTGGTGCTGCCCTGGATCTGGCATGCCATACCGGACCTGCGTTCCTGGGTGCTGCTGTGCATGGCAGGGCTGTTCGGCACGGTGGGCCACTTCCTGCTGATCCAGGCGTTTGCCCGCACACCTGCCGCCACCCTGGCGCCTTACCTGTACGCACAGATCGGCTTTGCCATGGTGGCCGGGTGGCTGGTGTTCGACCACATACCAGGCAAGCTGGAACTGTGGGGCATCGCGCTGATCGTGGTGTGCGGCGCCAGCACCGCCTGGCTAGCGGCGCGCGCGCCCCGCATTGAGGTGGGCAGCAGCTGAGGGCACCGCCCTGGCAGTGGTGGGAGAATCAGGGCATGTCGCAATATTTCGAGGTCCACCCCGACAACCCGCAGCCCCGTCTGCTGAAACAAGCCGCCCAACTGCTGCAGAAGGGCGGTGTGCTGGCCGTGCCCACCGATTCCAGCTACGCCCTGGTCTGCCACCTGGACGACAAGGCCGCCGCCGACCGGCTGCGCCGCATCCGCCAGGTGGACGACAAACATCACCTGACGCTGCTGTGCCGCGACCTGAGCGAACTGGCCAGCTACGCCCGCGTGGACAACCGCCAGTACCGTCTGCTCAAGCTGGGAACGCCCGGGGCTTACACCTTCATCCTGGAAGCCAGCAAGGAAGTGCCGCGGAGGGTGAGCCACCCGTCGCGCAAGACCATCGGCCTGCGCGTGCCCGACCACAAGACACTGCAGGAGCTGCTGGCGCACCACGGTGCGCCGCTGCTGGCCACCACGTTGATCGCCCCGGGCGAAACCGAACCGATGAACGACGCCCACGAGATACGGGAACGATTCGAGCACGACCTGGCCGCCGTCATCGACGCGGGCGCCTGCGCGCTGGCCCCCACCACCGTGATCGACCTGACCCCCATGGGCGACGGCAGCGACCCCGAGGTGCTGCGCGAAGGCCAGGGTCCGCTGAGCGCCCTGGGCCTGTGAAACCACTCCCCTGAGACAATAACGCCCCATGGACTTTGCCCAGATCATCCAGACCGTGGCGATCTACGCCATCCCGGTCCTCTTCGCCATCACCGTGCACGAGGCGGCCCACGGCTACGCCGCGCGCCACTATGGCGACAACACCGCCTACATGCTGGGGCGCATCACGCTCAACCCGATGAAGCACATCGACCCGCTAGGCACCATTGCCATGCCGCTGTTGCTGTACTTCGCCACCAGCGGCGCCTTCCTGTTCGGCTATGCCAAACCTGTGCCGGTGAACTTCGGGCGGCTGCGCCACCCCAAGCGCGACATGATCTGGGTGGCCCTGGCCGGGCCGGGCGCCAACCTGGTGCAGGCCGTGCTGTGGGTGGTGCTGGGTTACCTGCTGCTGGCCGTGGGCGTGGAAGAGCGCTTCTTCCTGGAAATGGCGCGCGCGGGCCTGATGGTCAATCTGGTCATGTTCGCCTTCAACATGTTCCCGCTGCCTCCGCTGGACGGCGGCCGCATTCTGGTGGGGCTGCTGCCTATGCGCGCAGCCGTCGGCCTGTCGCGCGTCGAGCCCTACGGCTTCTTCATCGTGCTGGCACTGGTGATCAGCGGCATCGTGGGCAACCTGTGGCTGCGCCCGTTGATGAACGTGACCGCCGGGCTCATCGAGCTGCTGCTGTCACCCCTGCGCTGGCTGCTCTTCTGAGCCTACCGTCCCTTTTTTTGAACGATACATCCTGCGTCAACCCATGAGCAAAGTGCGCGTCCTCACCGGCATCACCACCTCCGGCACCCCCCATCTGGGCAACTACGTCGGGGCCATTCGCCCCACCGTTCGGGCCAGCCGCCTGGACAACGTCGAGAGCTTTTTCTTCCTGGCCGACTACCACGCCCTCATCAAGATCGATGACCCGGCACGCATCCAGCGCTCCACGCTCGAGATTGCGGCGACCTGGATTGCCTGTGGCCTTGACCCGGCCAAGGTCACGTTCTACCGCCAGTCCGACATCCCCGAGATTCCCGAACTGACGTGGTTTTTGACCTGCGTATGCGGCAAGGGCCTGCTCAACCGCGCACATGCCTACAAGGCCATGCTTGACAAGAACGCCGCCGCTGGCGCCGAGCCCGATGACGGGGTGACCGCAGGCCTGTTCATGTACCCGGTGCTGATGGCCGCCGACATTCTGATGTTCAACGCCCACCAGGTGCCCGTGGGACGCGACCAGGTGCAGCACATCGAGATGGCGCGTGACATGGCCTCCAGCTTCAATCACCTGTACGGCGAGCACTTCACCCTGCCCGAGGCGGTGATCGAGGAAAGCGTGGCCACCCTGCCCGGCCTGGATGGCCGCAAGATGAGCAAGAGCTACGACAACACGATTCCGCTGTTCGTGCCGCGCGAGCAGTTGAAGAAGCTGATCATGGGCATCTTGACGGACTCCAAGGCGCCGGGCGAGCCCAAGAGCACCGAAGGCTCTGCCCTGTTCCAGATCTACCAGGCCTTTGCCACACCCGAGGAAACCGCCGCGCTGGCCCAGGCCTACGCCGACGGCATTGCCTGGGGCGACGCCAAGCAGATGCTGTTCGAGCGCATTGACCGCGAGATTGCCCCCATGCGCGCCACCTACGACGAGTTGATGGCCCACCCCGAAAAGGTGGAGGCCATGCTGCGCGCTGGCGCCGCGAAGGCCCGCGCGGTGGCCACCCCGTTCACGGCCAAGGTGCGCCATGCCGTGGGCCTGCGCCCGCTGCAGGCTGCCAGCGAGGCCAAGGCAGCCAAGGTGGAGAAGGCAGCGCTACCCACCTTCAAGCAATACCGCGAGAAGGACGGCCTGTTCTACTTCAAGCTGGCCGATGCCAAGGGCCGCGTGCTTCTGCAGAGCCTGGGCTTTGCTTCGCCCAAGGACGCGGGCCAGGCCATTGCCCGCCTGAAGGGCGAAGGCTACGCCGCCTGTACGGATCTGCACGCGCTGGCGCCTGTGGCGGCAGACGCCAGTGCCCCCGAAGTGGAGGCCGCGCTCCAAGCCTTGCGCGAGGCAGACTGACGGCCACGACAGGCTGGCAGCGACCTCCCGAAAGCCGTCTGCAAGCCTGCTAGAATCCGAGTTTCGACACACGGAGAGATGGCAGAGTGGTCGAATGCGCCGGACTCGAAATCCGGTATACGGTTTCTACCGTATCGAGGGTTCGAATCCCTCTCTCTCCGCCAAGATGAACCCCAAGCGACAAGCTCTCTTGGGGTTTTTTCGTTCTTGAGCACACAACCCCAAACCTGACCTGCTTATTCAGCAGGGATTCCGGGGAGCTTCAATACACCTGCGGCCAACGCCCCAAGCCGTCTCGCTGCCTCTGAGAACCGCGCATCCACCGGATGCCCCACGTTCAGCCGCAGGTGGTGCGTGAACCGCCGATCGGCCGAGAACAGCGCGCCGGGCGCGGTGCTGATGGAATGCGCCATGGCTTGCTGGTCAATGGCAAGTGCATTGACGTTGCGCGGAAGCTCCAGCCAGACAAAGTAACCGCCTTGGGGCTCCGTCATGCGCGTGCCTGATGGAAAGTGCCGTTGTATCAAAGCCCTGGCGGCCCGGTGCTGGGACTCCAGTTCGCCTCGCAAATGGCGCAGGTGCCGGTCATAACCGCCCTGCACCAGGTATTCGGCAATCGCCAACTGGGAGGGAATGGATGTGGCCAGTGAGGTCATCATCTTCAAGCGCTCGACATGACGGCTGTAACGGCCGGCCGCAGCCCACCCCACCCGGTAGCCCGGCGCCAGGCATTTGGAGAATGAGGAGCAGTGCAGCACCAGCCCTTCCCGGTCAAACGCCTTGGCAGGCAGGGGACGGCGCGGCCCAAAGTGCAGCTCGGCATACACGTCGTCTTCGATCAGCGGAACCTGATACCTCGCCAACAACTGCACCAAGGCCTCCTTGCGAGCGTTGGACATCAACGCCCCCAGGGGGTTCTGGAACGTGGGCATGAACCAGCACGCCGCCACTTTCTGGCGTTTCAGCAAATCCTCCAGGGCATTCAGATCAACACCTTCAACGGGATCGGTGGCCACTTCCACGGCGTTGAGGTGCAAACGCTCGAGCGCCTGCAAGGCGGCATAGAACGTGGGGGACTCCACCACCACCACGTCGCCAGGCTGCGTCACCGCTTGCAGACACAGGTTCAGCGCCTCCATGGCACCGTTGGTGATGATGGGCTCGTCGTCTTGCAGCGGAACCCCATGCAGGGCGTAACGGCGCCGGATCTGCCCTCTGAGCGTTTCGTCACCAGCCGTCAAGGCCCCCGACACCTGCGCGGGCAACAATCGCCGCATGGCACGTGCGCCGCTGCGTGCCAGTTCGGCAAAAGGAAACAACTCGGGCGCCGGAAAGGCGGACCCGAGGGGCACCACATCCACATCCCGGGTAGAGCCCAGCAAGTCGAACACGAGCTCGCTGATGGCAACTGGCGTGACCCGGTCGGTTGTCGGGGCCGCCTTCATTGAACGGCTGCGCAGTGCCCGCTGGGGCCGAACAAAGTGACCCGAGCGCGGACGGGCTTCGACCAGGCCTTGAGACTCCAGGTGCGCGTAGGCCTGGAAGATGGTGGACGGACTGACCCCGCGCTGGCGCCGCAGGTCGCGCACCGAAGGCAGGCGATCGCCCGCGCGCAGCGTCCCGGCCCGGATGCTTTCCGCAAGCTCTTCGGCCAACTGGTGGTAGCGGGTCAAGCGCACAGCGGTCATCTGTTCAAGCTCCATCAGGCTTGAACTGGATGATATCGGCTGCTCAGCCAGTACCACAGTCAGCCCCGGTCTCACCATCGCCACCAGAGCCCCATCAGCAATGCGGTCAGCAACGCATTGCCGCACATGCCTGCAATCGCAAAATGCTGCCACTGCGGGCTGTCTGCCTGCACCCGCACCAAGCCAATCGCATGGGCACAAGCCCCGAGTGTGAAGGCATGCACCGGACCTGGCTGAACGCCGCAGAAACGCAAAACCCACGGAATCCACAGCGCACCAGCCAAGCCGGTGATCACGACCGACAGGGTGGTGAGGTGAACGTTGGCGCCGCCCTGCGCCGTCAGCCCGAGCGCGACCGGCATGGTGGCAGCTTTGGGCAGCAGCGCCGCTGCCACCCCCGGAACGACGCCTAGCCCATGGGCCAACAACACGATACAAGCCATGGAGCCCAAGCCTGCAGCCAACAACCCAAGCAGCCACGGCGCCGGCTGGCGCATCAACGCGCGGCCTGCAACGTGAAGCGGTATAGCCATGGCCACCACCGCCAGGTCCATCAGGTAGCGCAGGCCCGACATCTGCGCCAACAGCGTCTGGGGATTCAACCTCAGCAACGCAACCGCCATCAGCAGCATGGCTGTGCCGGTCAGCAGGGGCAAGGCCAGCACATGCCTGCCAGACCAGGCAAACCCTCGCCGTGCCAGCCCGTAGCAAGCCAGCACGAGCCCGTTCGACAGCAGGAATTCAGTCATCCACAGGCTGCCTCACAGACCCGCGCTGCAACCGCTGCACCAACATACCAGCGCCCAATGCCGACACCAAAGTGCCCCCCACGCAACCCAGCACAAGAAACGGCCACAGCGAACGGTCCAGGTTGAAGGCAACAACCGTCGAGAACAACGCGGGTATCAAGAACAGCGGCAAGTGAGACAGAAGCCATGCGGCGGGCCGCTGCAATGCCTCGGGAACATCTCGGAATACACCCAGCGCCAGGGCCAGCAAAAGAAATCCGGCGACGCTCCCCGGCAGGCCCAAGCCCAGCTTTGCCGACAACAACGCCCCCAAGCGCTCAAACACCACCAAAGCGGACATACCCAGTGCAGCGCAAACAAAGCCTTTCATGCGGCCAAGTATTGAACGGCCAATGCGCCACACACGGTATCAGCCCTGCGGATAAATCACCGTATCAGTCACCCCATCTGATACGGTCACTTATCAACAAAACTGCAACTTACCAACCAGAGGCCGCATGGACATCATCAAGGCATGTCTCTCGCCACACCAGTCACCTCTGCAGCCCCGCCCGTCGCCGCTGAACTGGACCGCTGGATGGCGGCAGCCCAGCAGTCAGCCGGTCACCCGTGAGCAAACCATGCAAAAAGTCATTCCCATCCACCCGGCCACATCCTGGCAGCTGACGGACAAAATCCAGGCACGCGAAGTCAGCGGCCGGTTTGCGCGCTGGCGCTGGACGTTCTTCTGGCTGACCCAGGTGTTTTTCTATGGCATGCCCTGGCTGAACTGGAACGGGCGCCAGGCCGTGCTGTTCGATCTGGCGCACCAGCGCTTCTTCCTGTTCGAAGCGGTGCTCTTTCCACAGGACCTGATCTACCTGGCTGGGCTGCTGGTGGTGTGCGCCTTGCTGCTGTTCTTTGCCACCGCCGTTGCTGGCCGCGTGTGGTGCGGCTTTGCCTGCCCGCAAACGGTTTACACATCGCTGTACATGTGGATCGAAAACCGCTTTGAAGGCAGCCACCAGAACCGCAAACGGCTGGACCAAAGCGGCTGGACGATGGAGAAACTGTGGCGGCGGGGCGGCAAGCACCTGGCGTGGCTGGGTGTGGGGTTGTGGACCGGGCTGACCTTCGTGGGCTACTTCACACCCATGCGCGCATTGGGCAGCAACGTGCTGCACCTGACGGCTGGCTTCTGGCCCATGTTCTGGACAGTGTTTTATGGCGTCGCCACGTACCTGAATGCCGGGTTGGTGCGTGAAAAGGTGTGTTTGCACATGTGCCCCTATGGACGGTTTCAGGGCTCGCTGATGGACGACCGCACCCTCAACGTGGCCTACGACCACCGCCGTGGAGAGCCAAGGGCCAGCCTGCGCCAAGACGGCAGCAAGAACATATCGGCGGGGCACTGCATCGACTGCACACTGTGCGTTCAAGTCTGCCCCACCGGCATCGACATTCGCCAGGGCTTGCAGGCGGCATGCATCGGTTGCGGGCTGTGCATCGACGCCTGCAACCAGGTCATGGACAAGGTGCGTGCCCCGCGTGGCCTGATTCGCCTGGCGTCCTTGCGCGAACTGGCCGGGCGGGATGCGGCTCGCACGCTATGGCATGCACTGCGACGCCCCCGGGTGGCCGTGTACGCAACGTTGCTCATGCTGTGTGTGGGTGCATTGGCGTGGTCGTTCACACAGCGGCCAGACATTCGAATGAACGTGATGCGAGACCGTGCGGTGATGGCGCGCATCGTCGAGCAAGGCCACATCGAGAATGTGTACCGGCTGCAGTTGATGAACGCCACCGACCACCCCCAGTCCCTAGCGATCGATGTCACGTCCACGCTGCACGCACAATTGGTCGATCCGCCCCGGGTGGAACTGGCTCCTGCCCAAGCCGTCACGGTCGCACTCACGGTGAGGGTGCCCAACACCATCGCGGCCGCCCATGCCGGGCAGATCGTGCCTCTGGTGTTTACCGTGGCGTCTGGCCTGTCACTCCAAGCACCAGAGGTGACCGAAGCCTCCACTTTCGTACTGCCGAGGTAACTTCAAGCGGTGAACTCAGAAGTGACAGGTTGAAAACCCGCTGGGTGCATTTTTTGTGCTCATCGACGGCGGCGCACCAAATGCCGTGGCCCGAGCTCTGCACAGCCCGACACGCCCAGCATGGCGAGGTTGCGGTCCACCTCGTCGCGCAGCAGGCCGATGGCATGTGCGACACCGGCTTCGCCCGCCACGGCGGCGGCATAGTTGAACGGGCGCCCGACGAAGACCATGCGCGCGCCGAGCGCCAGCGCCTTGAGCACATCGGAGCCACGCCTGAAGCCGCTGTCGATCAACACCGGGTAGCCGGGGTCAACCGCTGCCACCACGGCTTCCAACACGCGCATGGGTGAAACTGCGCCATCGAGCTGGCGGCCCCCATGGTTGGAAAGCACAATGCCGTCGGCACCCACACGCTGTGCTTGCAGCGCATCCTCCACGCTCAGAATACCCTTCACGACCAGGGTACCTCTCCAGCGGCGGCGAATAGTTTCGATGTGGCGCCAGCTCAAATGATCCCGCCCCGAAAAATCGCGCAGCACGTTGGACGACAGGATTGGCGCACCACGGGTCGCGAAGGAATTCTCGAAATGCGGCATGCCGTGGCGCAGCAGGGTGCGCACAAAGGTGCCCAACACCCACCGCGGCCGAACCAAGCCATCCCAGGCCAGACGCATGCTCGGCCGCAGCGGTGTGGAAAACCCCGCCCGGATGTTGTTCTCTCGGTTGGCCGAGATAGGAATGTCCACCGTCACGACCAGCGTACTGAAGCCCGCGCGCTCCACCCGGTCGATCAGCGCATCCATGCGCTCCTGGTCACCTGGCAGGTAAGCCTGAAACCAGGCCGAAGGACTTTCCTGGGCCACTGCCTCCATGGGAATGAGCGAGGTGCCGCTCATGATGGAAACGATGCCTGCGAGTTGTGCGGCACGGGCCAACACCAGGTCGCCACGGTACGTGGACAACGCATTCAGGCCCATTGGCGCAATGCCAAATGGACTGCTGTAGCGCTGGCCGAACAGCTCGACGGACTGAGTGCGCTGCGAGACGTCCTGCAACACACGGGTGGCAAAACCGTACTCATCAAACACCTCCCGGTTGTCCTGCAGGGACGCGCCGTCCTCAGCCGCCCCCGCGATGTAGCCGAAGATGGGGCGAGGCAGCCGTCGACGCGCTGCGCGCTCAAAGTCGTGCAACGAGAGCATGTTGCGCAACGCAACGGGCAGGTTCACTTTTGAAGGTTCAGCGTAGGAGGCCATGGTGTCGATGCGAACAGGGCAAAGGAATCGCGGCAACTTTATGGCCGAGCCATCTAGAGAAAAAGCGAAATATTTAGAATTATTCATTTCGCTTTTTTGAAACAAATTCCACATACCCATGCCATCCATCAAGCAGCTTGAAGCCTTCTGGTGGGCGGCCACCTGCACCAACTTCGCCACGGCGGCTCAGCGCGTGCACCTGTCGGTGTCGTCGCTGTCCAAGCGCATCACGGAACTGGAGGCTGCGCTGGGCCATCCGCTGTTCGATCGCAGTGGTCATCGCGCGGTGCTGACGGAAGAAGGTCAGCGGCTGCTGCCAGCGGCGCTGAATGTTCTCAACGCCATGGCGGCGCTGAGTCAGACGCTTGATGCGCGTTCAGCGCTCATTGGCAGATGCCGCTTTGGTGTGGGCGATCTGTCTGCGCTGACCTGGCTGCCCAGTTTCGTGGCCGCTGCGCGGCAGAAACATCCGCAACTGGAACTGGAACCCTTGGTGGACGTTGGCGGCGCGTTGGAGCAACGTCTGGCGGCAGGCGAGCTGGACTTTGCCGTGATTGCAGGCCGCAGTTCACGCAGCGAACTGCTGTCGCAGCCGGTCGGAGCGGCGCACTTTGGCTGGGCTGCGGCCCCATGTCTGGCGGACGCCCACCACCTGGATGTGGCCGGCCTGTTGCAGCGTTTCCCTTTGGTGACGCTGCCGCAAAGCGCTGGCACAACCCGGCTGCTCGACGAATGGTTGATGACGAACCATTGCGCAGTGAATGAGCGCGTTCTGTGCAACAGCTGGGGCGCCGTTGCGGGCATGTTGCGCCTGGGGGTGGGCGTGGGGTTTCTGCCATCAGACTGGGTCGCGAAGTTGAACCTGCGGCCCCTGCCATCGCAAACACCGTTGACACCCCTGCGCTACACCTTCCAGTGGCGGCGGGGTGACACAAGGACGCTGATCACCGAGATTCAAGCCTTGGTGCAGGGAAGCGTGGATTTTGGACATCCCCCCTTCATCACCTGAGTTGAATCATTCGGAAAACGCCTCAAAGGCACGAGCAGGTGCTTGAGCCCGTTGTGGTCAATCGTCTGCATCAAGGCCAGCAGGCGGCCAAGCTCGCCCTTGGGAAACCCCTCACGGGCAAACCAGTTCAGGTAGTGACCGGGCAGGTCGGCCAACACCCTGCCTTCGTATTTGCCGAACGGCATCTTCATGGTGACCAGCTTCAGCAGCTGCTCGGGGCTGGCGTCAACGGGCTCTGACATGGGGCGTTGCAATGGGGGGGATGGGCACAGATGCCATGCCTAAAAACCGGGCAAAGGATGTCTGATCCATACCGGACAACACCTTAGCGCTCTTGTGCCGATGTTATCCACAGGATTGCCCCCGGCATCTGGGGATGGGCCCGCCCGGGTGAATCTGAGCCCGTTCGACTTTGATGTAGAGTCCATCGACACCCCTGCGCACCGCACCCATCGCCAGCTTGCCCGCCATAAAGGCCTGGGCCTGACGGTCTTTCTCGCAAAAACCAAAGATCATGACCGGGCCCCAGACAGCAACACCCGCCACGCCAGACACCGCGCCCGCCGAAGTCAGCTTCTGGCAGGCCTTCCTGTTCTGGCTCAAGCTTGGCTTCATCAGCTTTGGCGGCCCCGCCGGGCAGATTTCCATCATGCACCAGGAACTGGTGGAGCGCAGGCGCTGGATTTCGGAGCGGCGCTTTCTGCACGCACTCAACTACTGCATGGTCCTGCCCGGCCCCGAGGCCCAGCAGCTGGCCACCTATATCGGCTGGCTGATGCACCGCACCTGGGGCGGCATCGTGGCGGGCGGCCTGTTCGTGCTGCCCTCGCTGTTCATCCTGATCGGCCTGTCGTGGGTCTATATCGCCTTTGGCGAGATGCCCTTGGTCGCGGGCCTGTTCTACGGCATCAAGCCCGCAGTGACGGCCATCGTGGTGCAGGCCGCACACCGCATCGGCTCGCGCGCCCTGAAGAACCGAATGCTCTGGGCCATCGCGGCGGCTTCCTTCGTTGCCATCTTCGCGCTCAATGTGCCGTTCCCGGCCATCGTGGCCGCCGCGGCGGTCATCGGCTACGCCGGCGGGCGGCTTGCCCCTGCAAACTTCAAGGCCGGTGGCGGCCATGGCAAGGCAGACCCCTCGTTTGGCCGTGCACTGATCGACGACGACACACCGGTGCCGGCACACGCCCAGTTCACGTGGAGCAAACTGGCCAGGGTGGCCATCATCGGTGCGCTGCTGTGGTTCGTGCCCATGGCCATGCTGACGGTCAGCCATGGCTGGGACCACACCCTGACGCAGATGGGCTGGTTCTTCACCAAGGCCGCGTTGCTGACTTTTGGTGGCGCCTATGCGGTGCTTCCCTACGTGTATGAGGGCGCTGTCGTGCACCACGGCTGGCTGACGCCGACGCAGATGATTGACGGCCTGGCGCTGGGCGAAACCACGCCCGGCCCGCTCATCATGGTCGTCACCTTTGTCGGCTTCGTTGGTGGCTACGTCAAGGCCGTCTTCGGCCCGGACAGCCTGTTTCTGGCGGGCGCAGCCGCTGCCATCCTGGTCACCTGGTTCACCTTCCTGCCGTCGTTCATCTTCATCCTGACCGGCGGCCCCTTCATCGAGACGACCCACAACGACCTGAAGTTCACCGCACCGCTGACGGCCATCACCGCTGCAGTGGTGGGCGTCATCCTGAACCTGGCCGTGTTCTTTGGCTACCACGTTCTGTGGCCGCAGGGCTTCGAGGGTTCGTTCGAATGGGGCTCGGCGGTCATCGCCGCTGGTGCTGGCGTGGCGCTGTTCCGCTTCAAGGCGAACGTCATCCACGTCATCGCCGCATGCGCCGTCATCGGATTTTTGGCGAAGGTGGTACTGCAGCTTCCCTGAACGGCGCGCCTGGCGCTGCAACCGTCGATCCGCACAGGCACCAGCGCCCCCGGCTGGGTCAAACCCGCCGGGGGCGCGGCTCACATCAATCAGGCCGTGCCGTTCAACGCAGGCTGGCCGACTTCTGGTCCGCCACGGGTTGCCCAGCCGCAGCCCGGACCTTGCCAATCTCGCTGGTGAAGGCGTTGACCACATCCGCGCCGATTTCGCGGGTGAACTTCTCGATCACCGGCTTGACCATTTCACGCATGCGTGCGCGCTCGGCCGGTGCCACTTCGGAAACCGTCACGCCTTTCGACTTGACCGACGCAATGGACTTCTGCTCCATCTCGCGCGACACGCGACGCTGCTCGATCCGCGTCTCGCTCGCAGCGGACATCAGAATCTCTCTTTCGGCGGCGCTCAAGCCGTCCCAGGCTTTCTGGCTCAAGAGGACGATCAGGGGGTTGTAGACGTGGCGCGTGAGCGAAAGATGGCGTTGAACCTCGTTGAACTTGTTGGTTTCGAAGGCCACGATGGGATTGTCCTGCCCGTCCACAGCCCGGGTTTCCATCGCCGTGAAGAGTTCCGTGAAGGACAGCGGCACCGCGTTGGCGCCCAGCGCGTTGAAGCTTTCGATCATCAAGGGCGTCTGCACGACGCGGAGCTTCAAACCTTTGAAGTCATCGGCCTTGACGATGGCCTGCTTGCTGTTCGACACATTGCGGAAGCCGTGGTCCCAGTACGCCAGGCCCACCAGTCCGGCAGGCGCCTTTTCCAGAAAGCGCTTGCCCACTGGGCCGTCCAGCACGGCGTCAGCCTCGCGGAAGTCGTTGAACAGGAAAGGCAGGTCGAATGCGCCGTACTCCTTGTTCAGGCCAACCAGCAGGCTGGGCGGCATGGTCGTCAGTTCGATGGTGCCGCCCTGCAAAGCAGACACCGTCTGCAGGTCACCGCCCAAGGTTCCGCTGGGGAACAGCCTCACCTTGATCTTGTTGCCGCTTTTCTGCGCCACCAGGTCGGCGAACACCTTGGCGCCATAACCCATGTGGCTGTCCGCCGGCTGGACGAACGAGAACTTCAATGTCCGTTCCTTGATGTCGGTCGACTGGGCAGCGCAGGCAAGTGCGGCGGACGCCAGCAGGCCGATGACCGTCTTGTGAATCAATGTCTTCATGTTGTCTCCTGTGATTGGAATGGAAATGGGACTTCACCGGGCAAACCACTGCGCCGGAACCGTCACCAGGGATGGGAAAAGAATCAGCAGAGCCAGAACCGCCAGCTCTGCCAGAAGGAACGGCAGCACGCCCTTGACGACGTCTTCGAGGGACAGCTTGGATACCCCCGCCACGACGTTGAGCACGCTGCCGACAGGCGGTGTGATGAGTCCGATGGAACAGTTGATGATGAACAGGACGCCGAAGTAGATCGGGTCGATGCCTGCCGCCTTCACGACGGGCAACAGCACCGGGGTCAGGATCAGGATCGAAGGCGTCATGTCCATCGTCGTCCCCACGGCAATCACCAGAAGCATCATGGCGGCCAGAAGCAGCAGGTGGTTGCCCATCAGCGGCTCCAGCAGCTCCACCATCACACCAGGCAGATCGGCCACGGTGATCAGCCAGGCGGCCACCAGTGCGGCAGCGATCAGGAACATCACCACGGCAGAAGTTTTTGCGGTGGCCAGAAAGACGTCGTAGAGGTCCGGGAACTTGAGCTCACGGTAGACAACGACGGCAACGAACAGCGAGTACACCACCGCCACCACGGCCGCCTCCGTCGGCGTGAACACGCCCAGCTTCAGGCCCAGCACAATGATCACGGGCAGCATCAGCGCCCATAGCCCCGCCAGCACGGCCTGCAACCTTTGCGCCCCGCTTTGCTTTGGTGCCGTGGCAGCCGGCTCCTTGCGGACCACGAACCACCACGCCACGCACAGCGCCAAGCCGATCAGAAGCCCAGGCACGATACCCGCGAGAAAGAGCTTCGTGATCGACAGGCCACCGGCCACGCCGAAGATGATGAACCCGATCGACGGGGGAATCACCGGGCCGACGCACCCTGCGGCCGCGACCAGGCCAGCGGAACGCTTGATGTCGTGTCCCGCCCGCACCATCATGGGCACCATCAAGGCACCCAGGGCGGCGGCATCGGCCACCGCAGAACCCGACAGCGCGGCCAGCAGGCACCCGGCAAGGATGGCCACGTAGCCAAGGCCACCCCTGTAGTGCCCGACCAGCGACATCGCCACGTTGACGATGCGCCGCGACAGACCACCGGCGTTCATGATTTCGCCTGCGAGCAGGAAGAAGGGAACGGCCATGAGCGGGAAGCTGTCCGCGCCATTTGTCAGGTTCTGCGCAATGATCTGCGCGTCAAACATGTCCAGGTGCACCATGAGCGCCACGCCGCACAGGATCAAGGCGAACGCAATGGGCACGCCGATGCCGATGCTCCCGACGAGGGATGCAAGAAATACTGCGAATGTCACGACGGTCTCCGGGCGAGGGCCAGTTCCTGCGTTGTGGGGTGGCCTTCACCTGCGCGGTCACGTTCCGCATGCAGCTGCGCGGCGTCCGTTGCGTCGCGCCCCAGCACCGCGATGTAAAGGTCGTACAAGACGATCAGCGCTGCGGAAACGCTGAAGATCAACCCGGCGGCGTAGACCACGCCAACGGACAGCCCGGTCACGGGCATCTTGACGCTGGTGTTGATGAGCACCTGGGCCCAGCTGCCCTGGATCACCAGCACACAGCAAAACAACATCAGTGCAAGACTGCTCACAAGGCACAAGCGCTTGCCCAGCGCTGGCAGGCGCCGGGTCAGCGAATCCACGCCCAGGTGCAGGCGCTCGCGCATGGCAACCGTGGCCCCCAGGAACGTGCAATAGAGGAACAGCAGCCGCGACACTTCCTCTGCCACGGTGATGCCGGAGTTGAATACGTAACGCAGGACGACGTTGCCGAAGACCAGTATGACCATGCCCGCCAGGCAGAGCACCACCGTCAACTTCAGCAGTCCGAAATAACTGTCGACAACCCTTTTCATGTGTCTCCTCGTGTGGGGTGTGCCGGCACAGGCAAAGCGCTGCCCAGGCGGCCTTCGGGCCGCCGGTCAAAGCCATGCGCTGCGCAGGGGTGTGACGCGGTAACGCGTCAGGCAAACATGTCGGGCTGTGTCTTGGCCAGGCGGCTCCAGATGGGCTGGAAGTGCAGCCATCCGATGTAATCGCTGCCCACGTGCTCGCGGCTGTAGCGCGAACGCTCGACCGGCACATGCACGGGCGTGGAACCCGTGGCCTCGACCATCAGCTGCTGGCGGCAGCAGCGCTCAAGGGCGATGAACCAGAACGCGGCCGACTCGATGCTGTGGCGGCTGGCCGTCAGCAGTCCATGGTTCTGGTGGATGGCGGCTTTCACGCCCTTGAACCAGTCCGCAACCTTGGGGCCGGCCTTTTGCTCCACGGCCACCTGGCCAGCCTCGCTCTTGATGACGACGTGGTCTTCAAAGAACGCAGCAGCGTCTTGCGAGATCGGCTCCAACGGGCGGCCCAGCGCTGCAAACGCTGTGCCGTACACGGTATGCGCGTGGCACATGGCCACGATGTCGGGGTGCGCTTCGTGCACCGCTGCATGAAGCACGAAGCCCGCCCGGTTGACGGCGTAGTCACCCTGGCGAACCCGTCCGTCGTGATCGACCAGGATCAGGTTGGACATGTTCACGTCTGCGAAGTGAACAGCCATCGGGTTGGTCCAGTACAGTTCGGGATGCTCGGGGTCGCGCACCGTCAGGTGCCCGGCAAACCCGTAGTCAAAGCCCTCCAGCGCGAAGGCGCGGCAGGCGGCCACCAGGCGCTGCTTGCGGTAGGTGCGCTCTTCGGCCACGGACGCAAAGTCCGGGATTTCCGGGAAGATCAGGCCAGCCTGCTCCGGCTGGTAGATCGAGATTCGCTTGGTCTTGTCCAACATGTCTGTCTCCTTGTGGTTGATCGGCACGGAGAAATTCTCGCTTTGCGTTTTATCAAGGACAAACGATCTTTTTTCGCGTAGGGGTGAATTGAATTCACCCATAATGGGCGGCATGCGCAACCTCCCCCCCTTGTCGGCGCTGATCGCTTTTGAGGCCGCAGCGCGCCACGTGAGCTTCCAGGCGGCGGCGCATGAATTGCACATCACCCCCTCTGCCGTGAGTCACCAGGTGAAGAACCTGGAAGCCTGGTGCAAGCGCCGCCTTTTCGTACGCGCCACGCGGCGCCTCTCGCTGACCGAGGATGGCCGGCGTTTGCTAGGCGAACTCGGCCCGGCGCTGGACGCCATCCACGAAGCCTGCTCGGCGTTGCGCCCGCCCAACCGGCGTGAACATTTGGCGGTGCACTGTGCGCCCAGCTTTGCCTCCAAGTGGCTGGGCCCGCGCCTGCCGCAGTTCATGCAGGCGCATCCGTCGGTCACCATCAGGCTGTCGTCCAGCCCCGACCCCATCGACCTGAACAAGAACATGGATGTGGACGTCCACATCGCGTATGGCGCCATCCCGAGTGCGCCGGGCATTGCCGTGGAAGACCTAGGCAAGGAAATCACGGCCCCGCTGTGTTCGCCCCGCCTGCTTCCTGCAGACGGCCGCCCCCTGCGCGACTGGCTGGGTGAAGCCACCCTGATCGAATCGCAGCTCAATCCCGTGCGGTGGGCAGACTGGTGCAAACGCAACGGGGTGAAGCCCGCCGAGCGGCCGCGCCCGTCCTTCGACCGCGGTTCCCTGGCGGTGGCCGCCGCGGTGGATGGCCTGGGCCTGGCGCTGGAAACGCTGCGCTTTGCCGAAGCCGAATTGCAACGGGGCGAACTTGTGGCGCTTGCCGGGCCAGAATTCGTGGCGATTGCGCGCCCGCTGCACTTCCTGTGCTACAGGGAGGCAGACCGGAACCACCCAGGGCTGCGCGTGTTCGTGCAGTGGCTGAAGGAGCAGATGCGAGAGCAGCGTCCGCACCAGACGGACACCGTGCGCTGAACACCAGCCGTCAGGGCGTCGCGTTGCGCTCCGCCTCAAGGCGCTGGATCATGAAGTTGGCCGCTTCCAGGATGTGCTGGCGGGCCAGCGCCTCGGCGCGAGGGCCGTCGCCTGCGCACACGGCTTCCAGCAGCGCCTCGTGCTGATCCCAGATGTCGCGGGGCTTGTCGTCACGCATCAACACCTCGCCCATCACGCGCTGCGTCTGGGTCCAGTGCGTTTCCATGGCAGGCGCCACCAACGGGTTGCCAGACAGCTCATAGATGAAGTCGTGGAACGCCATGTCGGCGGCAATCATCGCGCCGAAGGACTGGGTGGCCACCGCTTTGCGCCCGGCGCGTATCAGGGCCGGGCCGCGAGCTGCCGCCAGGGCCGGGTTGTTCTCGGCGGCCTTGCGGAAGGCCAGTCCCTCGATCACGGCGCGCACGTCGTACATGTGCCGCACATGCTCCAGGTTGAGTGGCGCCACCTGCAAGCCACGGCCAGGCGCGTCTGACAGCACGCCCTCCTTGCGCAGCAGGGTCAGGGCCTGCTGGACGGGTTGCCGGGACACGCCCAGCTCCTGCGCCAGCTGTTCCTGGATGATGCGCGCCCCCGGCGGCAGGCGCCCGCCAGCGATTTCGGCGAGGAGGGTCTTGTGCACCTGCTCGACCAGGCTGGGGGCAACTTGCAGTGTCTTCATGCAGACAATACTACCTTGTCAGTGGCGCCCGCCCCCCGCCGCGCTGGCCTTCAGGGGTTGGCGCGCCAGCGCGCCTCGGCCTCGTCCCACGCGGCCAGGGCTTGCAGGTCCGGCACCCAGGCCAGGCCGGATTTGGCATCGGACGAAGCAGCATCCGGGGTGACCACCACGTCCAGCAACGCAGGCCTGTTGGCCAGGGCCCGCTCGATGGCGGCAGGCAATTCTTCAGCGGAGGTAACCCGCTCGGCGTGCATGCCAAAGGCCCGTGCCATGGCCGCGTGGTCGGCAAACTGAAGGTGCGTGCCCACCACCTTGCCGTGGGTTTCCTGCTGGTCGCGGACTTCGATCGCCCACGAGCCGTTGTTGGCCACCACCACCAGAACGGGCGCCTGGTGACGCACGGCGGTGTCGATCTCCATCGCGTTGAAGCCGAACGCGCCGTCGCCCGTGGCCACCACCACGGTGCGGTCAGGGCACGCCAGGCTGGCCGCGATGCCGAACGGCGTGCCCACGCCAATGCACCCCAGCGAGCCTGGGTCCAGATAGGTCGACGCGGGCAGTCCGACGCGGGCAAAGCTCAGGAAGTCGCCGCCGTCGGCCACTACGATGGCGTCATCGGGCAGGGCTTCGCGCAACGCCGCCAACACGCGGTTGGGGTGCATGCGGCCATCGCTGCCGGGCGGGGCGTTTTTCATGCTCTGCTGAAGCTTGGCCGACCGCTGCAGATGCTGTTCACGCAAACCTGTCAGCCAGGCCGCGTCGCTGCTGGGCGGGGTGGCAGGCGCGGCGTCGAGAATGGCTTGCACCGCCAATGCCGGGTTGGCAAAGATTTCCACCACGCCGCGCCGGTTGTCGCGCAACTCACCGGCGCCATCGGCAATGCGCAAGAACTCCGCCTCCCCGAACACGGCCGGTGAACCGTACGCCAGCTGGAAGTCCAGGCGCCTGCCCACGGTGACCACCAGGTCCGCCTGCCCCATGACGGTGCCGCGCATGGCCACCACCACGCTGGGATGGTCGTCGCTGACCAGACCCCGGCTCTCACCGGTGTCCAGGTAGGCCGCCCCGAGACGGCTCAGCAAGGCCTCCAGCGCAGGACCGGCGCCGCGGGCACCGCGCCCTGATATGAACAACGGGCGCTTGGCCGACCAGAGCTTTTTCACGGCGGCCTGCACCGCCTCCGCAGGCGGAATCATGGGCTGCACCGCCGGGGGAGAGAAGCATTCGGGCAGCTGCATTGCCACCGATACCTCGGCCCGGAGCGTGTCGACCGGGAAGTCCAGGTACACCGGGCCAGGCTCGCCCCCCTCGCCCATCGCCCGGGCCGTGGCCTCGGCAAGTTCCTGCGGCACCAGATCGGGGTGGCGCACCGTGCGCGCGTAGCGGGTCAGGCTGCGCACCAGGTCCGTGTGCACGATGTCCTGCAGCGCGCCCCGGTTCTCCTGCGCGCTGGGCGGCAACCCGGAAAGCACCAGCACCGAAGCACGTGCCACGTGCGCGTTCGCGATGCCCGTCATCGCGTTGGTCACGCCCGGTCCGGCGGTGACCAGCGCCACCCCCAGTCCGCCCGTGAGCTGCGACTCAGCATGCGCCATGTAGACGGCGGCGCGTTCGTCACGCACATCGACGATGCGGATGCCCTCGGCGTCGAGCCGCATCCAGATCGGCATGATGTGCCCCCCGCACAAGGCATAGACGCGGCGAACGCCCCTGGCCTTGAGGAAGCGGGCAATGACGGCGGCGGCGGACTGATCGCTGATGGGAGGGGGGGCCATGGGAGTCTCCTGGGTTTGGGGGTATTGACGTTTTATGTATTCTGAATTCAGAATTCCAAAAAAGCAAGCGCAGCCAGAGTCCCCTTCCATACAACGCCCCGGAGCCCCACATGATTCACCCGCCCACGTTCGCCGATGCCGTTGCCACACACGCCCGGCTCAGGCCGCAGAAACTCGCCGTTCGCGACTCGCGGCGCCGCCTGACCTACGCCGAGTGGGACGCGCGTTCCACCCGCCTGGCGTGCGCGCTGCGCGGCCGGGGCTTGGCCAAAGGCGACCGCGTCGGCGTGGTCGCCTACAACTGCCTGGAATGGATGGAGCTGTACGCCGGCCTGGGGCGCGCGGGGCTGGTGGTGGTGCCCTTGAACTTCCGCCTGAGCGGCCCGGAGATGGCGTACATCCTGGAACATGCCGAAGTCACCGCGGTGGTCTGCGGGCCCGAGTTCTGCCCGGTGATCGACAGCATCCGCAACCAGCTTCCGCTGCCGGCAGACCGCTTCTTTGTGCTCGACAGTGCCCCGCCGTCCGGCTGGCAGGCCTACGAAACCCTGCTGGCGGGGGCCGACCTCTCGACCCCGCTCGACCCCGTAGGCGCAGACGACTGCTGCGCCCTGATGTACACCTCGGGCACGACAGGCCGGCCCAAGGGCGCCATCCGCAGCCACGGCGGCAGCACCCTGATCGCGCTGGCCACGGCACTGGAGATGGGTTTCACCGAGCGTGACACGGCCTTGCTGGTCATGCCCCTGTGCCACGCCAATTCGCTCTATTTCGGCACCACCTTCGTGCACATGGGGGGCACCTGCGTGATAGACGACCGCCGCAGCTTCGACCCCGAGGCCTTGCTGAAAACCCTGGCCGACGACCGCGTCACCTTCACCTCCCTGGTGCCCACCCACTACATCATGCTGCTGGCTCTGCCCGATGCCGTCAAACAGCGCTACGACCTGAGCGCGGTGGGCAAGCTGATGATCTCGTCGGCCCCGGCACGGCAGGAAACCAAGCGCGGCATCCTGGAGCTGTTTCCCAACGGGCAACTCTATGAACTTTACGGCTCCACCGAAGCGGGGTGGGTCACGCTGCTGCGGCCCGACGAACAACTCTGCAAACTGGGCTCGGTAGGCCGCGAGTGGGCAGGCAGCGGCCCGATACGGCTGCTAGACGAAAACCGGCAGGAAGTTCCCGATGGCGCCGTCGGGGAGTTGTACTCGCGCACCGCCTACGTTTTTGACGGCTATTGGAAGAACCCGGAGAAGACGGCCGAGGCGTTCGACGGCATTTGGTGCTCGGTCGGCGACATGGCCCGCCGCGACGAAGATGGCTACATCTGGCTGGTAGACCGCAAGAGCAACATGATCATCAGCGGCGGGGAGAACATCTACCCGTCTGAGGTAGAAGCAGTGCTGGGCCAGAACCCCAAGGTGCGGGACGTTGCCGTGATCGGCGTGCCCCACGACAAATGGGGCGAGACCGCCAAGGCGGTGGTGGTGCTGCACCAGGGGCAGGACGCCACCGAGGCAGAGCTGCGCGAGTGGTGCCGCCAGCGGCTGGCCGGCTTCAAGTGCCCGAGCACGATCGACTTCATCACCGAGGAACAGATGCCGCGCACGGCGACCGGAAAAATCCTCCACCGCATCCTGCGGCAACACCATGCAGACACCCCTTCAACGTGAACACGGCTTGCACGCGGGCGCAGGCGTAAAAAAGGCAAGTGCCCCCGGGTAAACTCCTGCTGTCTCAGGCCCCATCTACCCCTACATGCACAGTTGGACACTCCTGCTCGCCAGCACCATCATGCTTGGATGCGTGAACGGTCTGGCCGTCGCGGTGTGGTTCTTCAACCGGCACATCCCGGGGCTGCTGGCCTGGATCGCGGCTTTTTCCTGCGCCTTCCTCGCCTCGCTGAACTACCTGGTGCGGCCCCACCTGCAGGAAACCTTTGCCCTGGTAAGCATCACCGTGCTCACGCTGGGCACGGCCTACTTCAACGTCCATGCGTGCCGCCAGCACCTGGGGCTGAAGATATGGCGGTTGCGCTACGGCACGGTAGCGCTGCTGGTTGCAGGCGTGCTGGTATGGTCGGTAGAAACGCTGCGCACCAACCTGCCTTTGCGCTTCTTGCTGCTGAGCCTCATTTCCGGCGGTCTGTTCCTGTACGCCGGGCGGCTTCTGACGCGCGCCGGGCATCACGGGCAAACCTTTCGCCACCTGTTTGGCTGGACTTGCACCGTGCATGGCTTGCTGCAGATGTTGCGCCCCGTGCTGCTCCTGTGGAACACCGGCGCACCCGGCAGCTATGAGGAGGCGCTGGATCGCGCACTGCCGATCATGGTGGAAACGTTGGTCGCCATGCAGATCATGTCTTTCGGCGTGCTGATGCTGGTGAACGAGCACCTGCGCACCGAACTGGTCCGGCTGGCCCAGATGGACCCGCTGACGGATGTGTTCAACCGCCGTTCGTTCCTGACGCTGCTGGACAAAGCCGTGAGCCAGGCACAGCGCCGCCGGGCGTCCGTGCCTTTGCTGCTGATCGACTTGGACCACTTCAAGACCATCAACGACACGCACGGCCACTTTCAGGGCGACAACGCGCTGCGGCACTTCGTCGAGGTGACGCAATCGGTGATCCGCCATCAGGATGTGCTGGGGCGCCTGGGTGGCGAGGAGTTTGCGGTGTTTCTGCCCGAGACGGGTCTGGCGGAGGCTGCCGACGTGGCAGAGCGGCTGCGCGAGGCCGTGGCCGCGTCGGTTCTGGAGGTACAGGGGCACCGCATTCCCTTGACGGCCAGCATTGGCGTGGCGGAATGCCGGGAGCACGGAGACATTGAAGCCGCGCTGCACCGCGCGGACGAGGCGATGTACCGCGCCAAGGCCCAGGGCCGCAACCGGGTGGTGCTGGCCCCCGTCACAGCCTGACGCCCCGTTGACGCGATCAGCGCTGCGGCACCACGCGCAGCAGTTGCCCGTCGTTTTCGTCGGTGAGCAGGTAGAGCAGGCCGTCAGGCCCCTGGCGCACGTCACGCACGCGCTGGCCGAGTTGCGGCAGCAGACGTTCCTCCCGCACCACACGGCCACCCTGCAGCTCCAGGCGGGCCAGGTAACGGAACTTGAGCGATCCCACGAACAGGTTGCCCTGCCAGGCGCTGCCGTAGCGGTCACTGCCCAGGAAGGCCATGCCAGAAGGCGCGATGGACGGTGTCCAGTGGTGCAGAGGCTGCTCCATGCCGGGCTTCGCGGTCAGGCCGTCGCCAATGGCGCCGCCACCGTAGTTCTCCCCGTAGGTGATGACCGGCCAGCCGTAGTTCTTGCCCGCCTCGGGGCGGTTGATCTCGTCACCGCCCTGGGGGCCATGCTCGATCACCCACAGGCGGCCGTCCGGCCCCCAGGTGGCAGCCTGCGGGTTGCGGTGCCCCCAGCTCCAGATCTCGGGCATGGCGCCGCTGCGCCGCGCCAGCGGGTTGTCTGCGGGAGAGCTGCCGTCCTTGCGCAGCCGCACGACCTTGCCGTGGTGGTTGTCGAGGGTCTGGGCGTCGCGCATGCGCTGGAAGCGTTCACCCAAGGCCAGGAAGAGGTTGCCGTCCGGCGCCTCCACAATGCGGCAGCCGAAGTGCAGGCGGCTGGCCACCTTGGGCACCTGGCTGAAGATCACCCGCACCTGCTCCAGCCGCCGGCCGTCGTCCGACAGGCGCGCGGTGGCCAATGCGGTGGAATTGCCGCTGCCCGATGCGGCAGGCTCGGCGAAACAGAAATAGATGCGCCGGTTGCGGGCGAACTCGCTGTCGGCCACCACATCCAGCAGGCCGCCCTGCCCCACGGCATCGACGCGCGGCACGCCTTCGATGGGCGGCCCCACGCGTCCGTCCGGCTCGATCAGGCGCATGCGGCCCGGCCGTTCGGTCACCAGCATGCGCCCGCCATCGACAAAGGCCAGCGCCCAGGGATGTTCCAGCCCCCGCGCCACCACTTCTGCACGCACGGCAGATGGAACGGTCTGGGCCTGGGCAACAACGGCCAGTCCAGCAGCAAAAGTGGCCATGGCCCAGGCCAGCCAGGGTTTGACAGGTGCTTTCATGTGGGTGCCTCCGCTTGCAGTCTGAATCCACGCCGAACCCAAGGTTCCGTCCGCGTTCACGGCCTGCGAAAACCTTCGCCGTATCACCCGGCTGGGGTCACTGCGGGCCGTCTCCGCCTGCGGGCTGCAGCCGCAAGGGGCGCTCCTCGAACTCGGTGTTGAGCACAACGGTGCTGGTGGTGCGGGCCACACCGGGAATGGCCTTGATCTGGTAGAGCACGTCCTCCAGCCGGCGGGCGTGCGTGGTGCGTATCTTCGCCAGGAAGTCGTACTCCCCCGCCACGCTGTGCAGTTCCAGCACCTCGGGCATCTCGCGCAGGCGGGGGGCAACGTCCCGGCAGTGCGCCCCGCCATCGTTGCGTATGGCCACGTAGGCGGTGAAGTTCAACCCGATCTTCTCGGGGTCCACCCGCAGCGAGAAGCGTTCGATCACACCGCGCTCGACCATTTTCTTCACCCGCTCGTGCACCGCTGCGGTGGACAAGCCCACTTCAGCCGCCACATCAGCGTAAGAACGCCGGCTATCAACGCTCAAGGCCGAAAGAATTCTTCCATCAACCTCATCAATCTGTATATTTGCTTGCATTCTGGCAATGTTCAGGGTAAAGTCCAGAAAAATCACTTAACACAGGAAATTTTCTGGAAAGCAAGTCATCATGCCGGGCATTTTCAACCAATTAACCAAAAACGGCAAAACCCTTCAGTTAACGATGGCTTTGCTGATCGTCTACGTGGTGTGGGGCACTACCTACTACGCGCTGGGCGTGGCCATGAAAGGGCTGCCCCCGCTGTTGATGAACGGCGCCCGCTTTGTGGTGGCGGGTGCGGTGATGCTGGCCGTGGCCCGCTGGCAAGGCGTGGCATGGCCCACCCGGCAGCAGTGGCGCAATTCCGCGCTGGTGGGGGCCTTGATGGTGTTTGGCGCCATGGGCCTGGTGGTGCTGGCGCAGAAGCTGGGTATAGGCTCCGGGTTGATGGCCACGGTGGTGACGACCATGCCCATGTGGCTGGCGCTGTGGACGCACTGGGGCGGCGAGCGTGTGCCCGCCACCAGTTGGGTGGGCCTGGTGCTGGGCATGGGTGGCGCCTTGTTGCTGGCCATGGAGGGGGACTTCACCGCCACCTGGCTGGGCACGCTGTGCGCCTTCGGAGCGCCCTTGTGCTGGAGCATCGGCTCCTACGCCTCGCGCAAGCTGACGCTGCCCGCACCAGCCATGGCCTCTGCCGCGCAGTGGCTCACGGGCGGGGCGCTGGGGCTGGTGGTGTCGCTGCTGGTGGAGCCGGGCGCGCGCAGCGGTGCCTGGTGGCACGAGGCCACGGCCGCCTCCTGGCTGGCCTGGGCTTACCTGGTGGTGATGGGCACGCTGGTCACGCTCAACGCCTACCTGTGGCTGTTGCAGAACACCTCGGCAGCGCTGGCGGGGAGCTATTCCTTCGTGAACCCGGCCGTGGCCCTGTGGGTGGGCGTAACACTGGGCGGCGAGCGCCTGACCGGCTGGGTGTTCGCGGCCATGCCGCTGATCCTGGCGGCGCTGGCCCTGATTCTTTACGGACGGCAGGCCGCTGCCTGGGCCGCGCGTGTGCTGTCTGTCAGCCAGTGGCTGGCCCAGCGCAGGGCGGCGTCCAGCCGCTGACGGGCACCGGGCGACACGGGCTCGCCCAGGCCCCATGCCTGGCCCGGAATGGTGAGCAGCCAAGCGGGCGGCGGCGGCTGGCGCTGCACGTCGGCAAACACCTGCAGCACGGCCTCGGGCCGCAGGGCGTGGGTGGTGTGGCTGGGCAGGTGTTGGGGCACCAGCAGGCTCAATTGGAAGGGCTGCGCGTCTTCCAAGCAAGGTTGCACTGACGCATCCACGAACAGCACCCGCTCGCGGCCCAACAAGTCCAGCGCGTGCTCCACCTGCAGCTGAAAATCCGTCAGCACATCCACTCCGGGCAGGCGCAAGGCCTCCACCGCTTCGGCGAACAGGGGGCCCAGGGCATCGTCACCCCGGCTGGGGTTGCCCCAGGCAAACACCAGTGTGGGGGCAGGCATGTTCAATCGCGGACCTTGCGGTCAAGCTCCTGGCCGTCGGCGTCCAGCAGCACCACTTCCAGCGGCATCTTGCCCAGGGCGTGGGTGGCGCACGACAGGCAGGGGTCGAAAGCGCGGATGGCCACTTCGATGTGATTGAGCAGCCCCTCGGTGATTTCCTGCCCATCCAGATACTGCCGCGCCACATCGCGCACGGCTTCGTTCATGGCCTGGTTGTTGTTGGTGGTGGAAACGATGAGGTTGGCCATGGTGACGAGGTCGTCGTCGCCCACCTCGTAGTGGTGGAACAGCGTGCCACGCGGCGCTTCGATGACGCCGATGCCACTGCGCTGGCGTTCGCCACCCGCCATCAGGTCGGTGCCTTCCAGGTCGTCGTCCTGCAGCAGGGCTTCGATGGTTTCGGCGGCGCTGAGCATCTCGATCATGCGCGCCCAGTGAAAACCCAGCGAGCCGTGCATGGGCCGCCCGCCCGCATGGGCCAGCAGGTGCTGGCGTTCCTCTTCGGCCTGTGGGGTGGGCATGCGGTCGGCGTTCTGCACGCGCGCCAGCGGGCCTACCTTGTACCAGCCTTGCTCCGGCCCCCGCGCGGTGAAGTAGGGAAACTTCATGTACGTCCAGGGTTTCACGGCTTCGGTGATGAGGGTGTCGTAGCCGCGCACGTCGAACTGGTCGAACATGATCTGGCCTTCGGCGTCACGCGCGCGCAAGGCGCCGTCGTACAGGTCCAGGCTGCCGTCGGGGGCCACCAGGCTCATCATGCTGGACGGCACGTGGCCGAAGCGGTCGTAGAGCGCCGGGTGCTGCTCATGCATGGCTCGCACGATGCGCACCGCATCGCGGCTCCAAGCCACGGTTTGCGCCACGTCGCGCTGCAGTTCCAGCCGCTCTGCCCCGCTGAGCGAACGGTTCACGCCGCCGGGCACCGAGCCCGTGCCGTGCACGCGCTTGCCCGCCGTCAGGCGGATCACCTCCTGCCCGTACTTGCGCAGCAGAATGCCTTGCCGCGCTATGTCGGGGAAGCGCTGCGCCACGCCCACGATGTTGCGGCGCGCCACCTCGCTGTCAAAGCCGAACAGCAGGTCGGGCGACGACAGGTGAAAGAAGTGCAGCGCGTGCGATTGCAGGATTTGCCCGTAGTGCATGAGGCGGCGCATTTTTTCGGCCGTGGGCGTGAGCTGGCGCGCGCCCACCACCTGGTCGAGCGCCTTGCTGGCGGCCAGGTGATGCGACACGGGACAGATGCCGCACAGCCGCTGCACCAGAACGGGCACTTCCCAATACGGGCGGCCCTGGATGAAACGCTCGAACCCACGGAACTCGACGATGTGCAGGCGCACCTGCTGCACGCGGTTGTGCTCGTCCAGCAGCAGGGTGACCTTGCCGTGGCCCTCCACGCGCGAGACGGGGTCGATGGCCACGCGGCGCAGCCCTTCGCGCGGGGCGGTGGCGGTTTCCAGGTCGTTGGCCATGGTTCAGTCGTAATGCAGCAGGCCATGGCCCAGGTGGGGCAGCCGGCCGGCGATAAGGTCGTTCAGAAAGGCCCAGATGGCATCGCCGGACGGCGGGCAGCCGGGCAGGAAGTGGTCGATGCGCACCACCTCGTGCACGGGGTGGACCTGGTTGAGCAGCAGCGGCAGTTCGGGGTCGGAGGGCACCTGGCTGCCAGGGACCACACCGTGCCCGCCCAGGTACACGGACTGCAGCACCTCGCCCACCGGCAGGTGGTTGCGCTGTGCGGGCAGCCCGCCGTTGACGGCACACGCCCCCAGCGCCACCAGCACCTTGCACTGGGCACGGAATTCACGCAGCACGTGCACGTTTTCGGCGTTGCACACGCCACCTTCGATCAGGCCGATGTCGCAGGGGCCACAGTGCTTGATGTCGGTGAGCGGCGAACGGTCGAACTCCACCAGCTCAAGCAGGGGCAGCAGGCGTTCATCGATGTCCAGAAAGGACATGTGGCAGCCGAAGCAGCCCGCCAGCGAGACGGTGGCGATCTTGAGCTTGCGCGGGGGCGGGGAAACGGCGGCGTTCATGGCTGTTTACCGTCTGGCGAGGCCTGGGCCGGTGCGTCCACAGCCACCTGGCTGATGGGGTGCACATCGTAGGTGCGCTGGCCAATCGGCGTGGCAAAGCCCACGCGCTTGCGCAAGATGACGCCCACTGGGCAAACGGAGGCAGCGCGGTCACTGACGGCAAAGCTGCTGTCGGCCAGGCGGCCCGACGCGCTGTTGACGACGAGGTGCGACTTCACCCCCCGGCCCGCCAGGGCGAACACGTCCTTGCCGTCCACCTCGTGGCTGGCGCGCACGCACAGTTCGCACAGGATGCAGCGGTTGAAATCCAGCAGCACATCGGGGTGCGAGGCGTCGACCGGGCGGTCGGGGAAGAAGTGGTCGAAATGGGGCGTGAGCATGCCCATTTCGTAAGCCGTGGCCTGCAGCACGCAGTCGCCGCTTTTTTCACAGGCGGGGCAGAAGTGGTTGCCTTCCACGAACAGCAGTTGCAGCAGGGTGCGGCGCTTGTCGTCCAGCTCTTCGGTGCGGTTGGCCACCACCTGGCCTTCGGCGGCGGCCGTGGTGCAGGCGGTGGCAAAGCGCCCGCCCACCTTCACCGTGCACAGTTTGCAGGAGCCGTGCGCGGTGAAGTCCGGGTGCCAGCACAGGTGCGGTATGTAGTGGCCTGCCGCCTGGGCGGCCTGCATCAGAGTCTGGCCGGGCGCGAAGGGCACGGGCTGGCCGTCCAGCTCGAACGTGGCTTGGCTGGTCACGGGCGCGCCTCCCGCGCCATGGCAGCGTGGTTGCTCTGCAGGTGGGCGTCAGCGTCGTCGCGGCCTGTCAGCTGGCGGGCTTGTGAAAGCGCCGCGTCCAAGTCGAACGCGGGCTCGTAATCAGGCGTGGCCAGGCGGCGCTGAAAAGTGGCGGGAAATTTGTCCATCAGGTCTGCAATGGCTACGGTGGCCGTGTTGCCGAGGCCGCAGTGGCTGGCACCTTGCATCAAATGGTGCATGCGCCGGATTTCGTCCAGATCGTAGGGCGAACCGCGCCCTTTGGCCAGCTTGTCGAGCAAACGGGCGTTCACAGCGGTGCCCACGCGGCACGGCGTGCAGAAGCCGCAGCTTTCGTGCTGGAAGAAATGCGCAAAGTTGTGGGCCACGGCGAACAGGTCGCGCTGCGGGCCAAACACCATGATGGAGCCACCCGTGGCCACGTCCTCGAAGCAGATGCGCCGTTCGAACTCGCTGGCCGCCAGGCACGGCCCTGCCGCCCCGGCGGTGGTGACGGCCTGCGCATCACTGCCCCCGGCCTCGGCCAGCACCTCGGCCAACGTCACGCCAAAGGGCACTTCGTAGATGCCGGGGCGCGCCACGTCACCCGATACGGAAAGCACCTTGGTACCGCTGGACGCTGGTGTGCCGATGCCCCGGAACCACTCACCGCCGCGCAGGGCGATGAGCCCGGCCAGCGCCAGCGTTTCCACGTTGTTGACGATGGTGGGCTGCGCCATGTAGCCGTGGGTGACGGGAAACGGCGGGCGGATGCGCGGCTTGCCCGGCTTGCCTTCCAGCGACTCGATGAGTGCCGACTCTTCGCCGCAGATGTAGGCCCCGGCACCCAGGTGGATCTCGATGTCGAAATCGAAGCCCCGGCCCAGGATGTTGCGCCCGAGCAGCCCGGCATCGCGCCGGTGCCGCAGCCGTTCGTTCAGGCGGCCCAGCAGGAAGCGGTACTCGGCCCGCAGATAGATGAAGCCCTGGCTGGCACCCACCGCCAAGGCGGCCACACACATGCCGTCGATCAGCGCGTCGAATCGGCTGCTGAGCAGCACACGGTCCTTGAAGGTGCCGGGCTCGCCCTCGTCAGCGTTGCACACCACGTAGCGGGTCTGCCCTGGAGCGTCGCGGCAGGCACGCCATTTGGCATGGGTGCTGAACCCCGCGCCGCCGCGCCCCCGCAGACCGGAACGCTGGATTTCAGCCAGCACGCCTTCGGCGCCATGCGACAGCGCAGCACGCAGCACCTTGCCGGGCGCCACCTGTTCGTCCAGCAGCAGCTCACGGCGGCAAATGCGGTCTTCCACCACGAACCAGTCTGCAGGCCAGGCGTCCAGCGGCACGCGTTCGCGGATCAGCGCCGCCATCTCGTCCACGCGCTGCGGCGTCATGCGCGTGACCGGGCGCCCGTTCACCAGCAAGGCTGGCCCCTGGTCGCACAGGCCTGTGCAGGACGTGGTGTCCACGCTGACAAGCCCGTCCTCCGACACCCTGCCCGGCTCCAGCCAGAGCTGGCTGCACAGTTGCGCCATCAGTTCGGCACTGCCCACCATGCGGTCGGTGATGTTGTCGGAAAAACGAACACGGTATTCACCCGCAGGCTGCGTGTGAAAGAAGGAGTAGAAATTGGCTGTGCCCTGCACCCGGGCCAGCGGCCAGCCAATGCCGCGCGCAATGGCCTCCAGCGCCTCGGGCGGCAGCCACCCGGACGCGTCCTGCACGTCGTGCAGCATCTGCACCAGACGGTGCCCCTGGCGTGCATGTCTGTCCAGTACGGCTTCAATTGTCGCGGTCAACGCGTTGTCCTCCTGTTTTCCGCCATCTTGCGGACCGTGCGCGGCAGTTTCGTGACGATTCTTACCGCAATATTGATTTATGGGTTGACCTGGAACAAGAAACCAGTGGATCGGGTCATCCTTGCCTCGACAGCGGGCAAGGGGCGGCACGACAATCCCCAGATGCACGAACTGTCCCTGGCGCAAAACGTGGTGGAGTTGATCGAGGCAGCTGCGCTGCGCGAGGGCTTCACACGGGCCCACACGGTGCGGCTGGAAATTGGTGCGCTCTCGTGCGTGGAACCCGAGGCCCTGCGTTTTGCCTTTGAGTCGGCCACGGCGGGCAGTTGCGCCCAGGGTGCCCGGCTGGAGATATTGCCCGTGCCAGGCCAGGGCGAATGCCCGGCTTGCGGTCACCAGGCGGCCATGGACACGCTTTACGATCTGTGCCCGGCCTGCGGCGTTGCGCCATTGCGCGTGCTGCGCGGCACCGAGATGCGGGTACGCGACCTGGACGTGGAATGATCCGTTCATCACCAGAAATAAGGAGCCACACATGTGCACCACCTGCGGATGCAGCGGCGACGGCGCCACCCTGCACACCCACCATGCCAACGACGGGCATGACGATGCGTTGACGCTGACTCCCGAAGTGAGGCACGTGGCCATAGAGCAGGACATCCTCTCGCGCAATGACCACATCGCCGCACACAACCGCCACGACCTGGCCCACGCTGGCGTGTTCGCGCTCAACCTCATGTCCAGCCCCGGCGCGGGCAAGACGACGCTGCTCGTCAAGACCATCGAGCGGCTTGCAGGCCGTTTGCCGGTGGCCGTGATCGAAGGCGACCAGCAGACCAGCCGCGACGCCGAGCGCATTCGTGCCACGGGCGCACCCGCCTTGCAGATCAACACCGGCAAGGGCTGCCACCTGGACGCGCGCATGGTGCAGGAAGCTCTGCCCCGCCTGCCCCTGCAACGCGGCGGGCTGTTGATGATCGAGAACGTGGGAAACCTGGTGTGCCCCGCCGCCTTCGACCTGGGCGAAGCGCACAAGGTGGTGATCTTCTCGGTCACCGAGGGCGAGGACAAACCGCTGAAGTACCCCGACATGTTCCGCGCCGCCGACCTGGTGTTGCTGAACAAGTGCGATCTGCTGCCCTACCTGGAATTCGACGCCGACCTGGCCGAGGCCAACGCACGCCGCGTGCACCCCGGTGTGCGGGTGATGCGCGTGTCCGCCACATCGGGCGAAGGGCTGGACGAGTGGCTGACCTGGCTGACCAGCCATGCCGAGCTGTGCGCACAGAGCCACGACCACTCTCACGAACACCTGCATGCGCACGGGCATGGCCACGCGCACCACCATGGACACCACCCTCACGGCACCCATGCCTGAGACGGCCCAGGCCACCACCTGGCAACGCTTGCCGCTACCGGAAGGCCCGCCCGTGCTGGCCCTGGGCGCCGGGCTGAAGAACACCCTGTGCGCTGCGCTGGGCAACGCCGCCAAGCTCACCCCCACCGTGGGCGACCTGGACACCCCCCAGGCCTGCGCTGTCCACGAAGACAACGCCCGCGCCCTGCTGGCCTGGCTGGATGACCAAGACGCCCGCCCCGCCGCCGTGGCGCATGACCTGCACCCCGACTTTCACTCCACCCGCACGGCCCAAACCCTGGCGGCCGAACTGGGAGTGCCCTGCCTGCCCGTGCAGCACCACCATGCCCACCTGGCCGCCGTGTGCGCGGAACATGGCTGGCACGGCCCCATGGTCGGACTGGCGCTGGACGGCGTAGGCCTGGGCAGCGACGGTAACGCCTGGGGCGGCGAACTGCTGCACTTGCGAGGCCCGCACTGCACCCGCCTGGGCCACCTGCACCCGCTGGCCCTGCCCGGTGGCGACGTGGCCGCCCGCGAACCTTGGCGCATGGCTGCCGCCGCCCTGCACGCGCTGGGCCGCAATGGCAACATCGCCACGCGCTTCGGGCACCAACCCGCTGCCCCAGGCGTGGCCCGGCTGCTGGCGCAAGGCACCCGCTGCCCGCCCACCACCAGCCTGGGGCGCGTGTTCGACGCTGCCTCTGCCTTGCTGGGCCTGTGCGAGGTGATGCACACTGAAGCCGAGGCGGCCATAGCCCTGGAGCAGGCTGCCGCGAGGCACGGCCCCTGCCCGCCATTGGACGGCGGCTGGCGCATCACCCCAGACATGACGCTGGACCTGCGCCCCCTGTTGCAACACCTGATGGAAGCTGCTGACCCAGGCCAAAGCGCCGCCCTCTTCCACGCCACGCTGGGCGCCGCATTGGCCGAATGGTTGGCACTGGCCGCCCGCAGTGCGAGCACTCAAACTGTAGCGGCAGCGGGCGGCTGCCTTTTCAACCGGCTGCTGGCCGCCGACCTGCGGCAGCGCTGCCACGCCCTGGGCCTGCGCCTGCTGGAAGCACGGCAACTCCCACCAGGCGACACCGCCATCGCCTACGGCCAGGCCGCCGTGGCCCGCCAACTCTTGAAAGAGCATTGACATGTGCCTAGCCGTACCCGCCCTGGTGGTGGAACTGCTCCCCCCCGACGAAGCCATCGTCGATCTGGACGGCGTGCGCCAGCGCATCTCGCTCGCGCTGGTGGACGGCGTAGCCGTGGGCGACCACGTGATCGTGCACGTAGGCTTTGCACTGCAGAAACTTGACGTGGAAGAGGCCGAAGCCACGCTGGCGCTGCTGCGCGAACTGGCGCAGGCCGACGCGCCGAACGGGAACGCGGCGCCATGAGATACATCGACGCCTTCCGCGACGGCGAACTGGCCCGTGGGCTGGCCGCCGCCATCGCGCGCGACGCCGACCCCGTCCGCCACTACCGGCTCATGGAGTTCTGCGGCGGCCACACCCACGCCATCTCGCGCTTCGGCATTGCCGACCTGCTGCCCAGTCACATCGAACTCATCCACGGCCCAGGCTGCCCCGTGTGCGTGCTCCCCGTGGGCCGCATCGACCAGGCCATCCGGCTGGCGCTGGACCACGGCGTGATGCTGTGCAGCTACGGCGACACCCTGCGCGTGCCCGCGTCCGGCAAGCTCAGCCTGCTGCGCGCACGGGCGCTGGGCGCGGACGTGCGCATGGTCACCTCGCCACTGGGCGCGCTGGCCCTGGCCCGCCAGCACCCCGATCGGCAGGTGGTGTTCCTGGCCATCGGGTTTGAAACCACCACACCACCCACGGCGGTGGCGCTGCAGCAGGCTCGCGCACAGGGCGTGGGCAACTTTTCGGTGCTGTGCAACCACGTGCTTACCCCGGCGGCCATGCAGGCCATCCTCACGGTGGAAGGCGGCACCCGCATCGACGGCTTCATCGGCCCGGCGCACGTGTCCACCGTCATTGGCAGCGCCGCCTACGAACCCGTGGCGCGTGAACACGGCAAACCCATCGTCATCGCCGGTTTCGAGCCGCTTGACGTGATGCGCGCTATCCAGATGCTGCTGCAACAGATCAACACCGGCCGCGCCGAGGTGGACAACGAATTCACCCGCGCCGTGGGCCCGCAAGGCAACGCCAAGGCGCGCGCACTGGTGGACGAGGTGTTTGAACTCCGCGACAGCTTCGAGTGGCGCGGCCTGGGCACCCTGCCCCACAGCGCCTTGCGCCTGCGCCCGGCCTGGGCCGCGTTCGACGCCGAGCAACGCTTCGCTGCCCCGTACCAGCCCGTGCCTGACCACAAGGCCTGCGAATGCGCCGCCATCGTGCGCGGCGAAAAACGCCCCGAGCAATGCCGCATCTTCGGCACCGCCTGCACGCCCGACCACCCCGTGGGCTCGTGCATGGTGTCGTCCGAAGGCGCCTGCGCGGCCCACTACAGCTATGGCCGCTTCCGCACGGCCCCCGGACCCCACTCACCCGATTCACCCCATGCACCGCATTCCCAACCCGCCGCTTGACCTAGCCCATGGCCGCGTGGACATGTCGCACGGTGCAGGCGGCCGGTCCATGCACCAGTTGCTGCAGCAACTCTTCCTGCCCGCGCTGGGCAACCCCTGGCTGCTGCAAGGCGACGACGGCGCGCGCCTGCCCGAAGCCAATGGCCGCCTCGTCATGGCCACCGATGCCCACGTGGTCTCGCCCCTCTTCTTCCCCGGTGGCGACATCGGCAGCCTGGCGGTGCACGGCACCCTGAACGACGTGGCTGTGATGGGCGCACGGCCCCTGTACCTGGCGGCCAGCTTTGTGCTGGAAGAAGGCCTGCCGCTGGCCGATCTGGCGCGCATCGTGCGCTCCATGGGCGACGCGGCCAAGGCGGCGGGCGTACCCGTGGTCACGGGCGACACCAAGGTGGTGGAACGCGGCAAGGCCGATGGCGTGTTCATCACCACCACGGGGGTGGGCGTGATGTCGGACCCGCTGTACATGAGCGGCGCCAACGCCCAGCCGGGCGACGCGGTGATCGTCTCCGGCCCTCTGGGCGACCACGGCGCGGCCATCCTCTCGGTGCGCGAAGGGCTGGCGCTCGACAGCCCCATCGTGTCAGACAGTGCCGCGCTGCACGGCTTGATTGCCGACCTGCTGGCAGCCGTGCCCACCACACGTGTGCTGCGCGACCCCACGCGCGGCGGGCTGGCCGCCACGCTCAACGAAATCGCTCACCAGTCGGGCGTGGGCATGGTGCTGGACGAAGCCGCCCTGCCCGTGCGCCCCGCCGTGGCCGCGCTGTGCGAGCTGCTCGGGCTGGACCCGCTGAACCTGGCCTGCGAAGGGCGTGTGGTCGCCATCTGCCCGGCAGAGGCTGCTGACACCGCCGTGGCGGCCCTGCGAGCCCACCCGCTGGGCCGGGACGCTGCGCGCATAGGCAGCGTGGCGGCCGACGCGCGCTGCTTCGTGCAGATGCGCACGCGCTTTGGCGGCCAACGCATGGTGGACTGGCTGGCGGGCGACGCGCTGCCGCGGATTTGCTGACCCCCCGCTGCAACCGTTCTGGCCATCTGTCACAATGCGTCCCCATTCGCGCACCGCCCCCAGGAGACGCCCATGTTCCGCACCCTGCTCAAATCCAAGATCCACCGCGTCGCCGTGACCCAGTGCGAACTGCACTACGAAGGCTCCTGTGCCATCGACGAGGACCTGCTCGACGCCGCCAACATCTGCGAAAACGAGCAGATCCACATCTGGAACATCGACAACGGCGAACGCTTCGTCACCTACGCCATCAAGGGCGAGCGCGGCACGGGCATGATCTCGGTCAACGGCTCGGCGGCACGCCGCGCGGCCGTGGGTGACCTGCTCATCATCGCGGCCTTCGCGCAGGTGCATGAGGACCACGTGAAGAACCACCAGCCGCAACTGGTGTTCGTGGACGACAAGAACCGCCAGACCGAGCTGCGGCACCACGTGCCCACGCAGCAGGCCTGAGCCTGCCCGGCGACCGTCCCCGGACTTGACCGGGGATGCGCCCCATGCCATGCTGCCCGCGCCGCCCCACGGCCAGGAGGCAGACCATGCGCATCGGTGTTCCCCGGGAAATCAAGAACCACGAGTACCGCGTCGGGCTGACGCCTGCCAGCGTGCGCGAGCTCACCACGCGCGGCCACCAGGTGCTGGTGCAGAGTGGCGCGGGCACGGCCATCGGCCTGGGTGACGACGTCTACCAGGCCGCCGGAGCCACGCTGGCGCCAGACGCCGCCAGTGTGTTCGCCCAGGCCGACCTGATCGTCAAGGTCAAGGAACCCCAGCCCAGCGAATTCGCCTTGTTGCGCGCCGGGCAGGTGCTGTTCACCTACCTGCATCTGGCACCCGACCCGGCCCTCACCGCCGCGCTGCTGCGCAGCCAGGTGATAGGCATTGCATACGAAACGGTCACCGGCCCGGGCGGCACGCTGCCGCTGCTGGCCCCGATGAGCGAGGTGGCGGGCCGCATGGCAGTGCAAGTGGGCGCTCACTATTTGGAAAAATCCCAAGGCGGCATGGGCTTGCTGCTGGGCGGCGTGCCAGGCGTGGCACCGGCCCATGTGGTGGTGCTGGGGGCAGGTTCGGTGGGTGCCAGCGCCGTTCGCATGGCCATGGGCCTGGGGGCGCGTGTCACGGTGCTCAACCGTGGGCTGGAGCGGCTGCGCGAGCTGGACGCGCTGTACGGCAACCGCATCAGCACGCTGGCGGCCAGAGCACAGAACCTGGAAGACGCCGTGCTGGATGCCGACCTGGTGGTAGGTGCGGTGCTGGTGCCCGGCGCCGCCGCGCCCAAGCTGGTGTCGCGCCAGCAGGTTGGCCGCATGAAGGCCGGCGCCGTGGTGGTGGACGTGGCCATCGACCAGGGCGGGTGCTTCGAAACGTCGCGGCCCACCACCCACCTGGCCCCCACCTTCGTGGTGGATGGCGTGGTGCACTACTGCGTCACCAACATGCCGGGCAATGTGGCTCGAACCTCCACCTTCGCCCTGAACAACGCCACCCTGCCCTGCGTGCTGGCGCTGGCGAACAAAGGCTGGCAACAGGCCTTGCAGGACGACCCGCACCTGCGCAACGGCCTCAACGTGGCCGAGGGCCGCATCGTGCACGAGGCGCTGAAAGGGCGAAAAGACGGTTGAGCGCTGGCGGTCACACCAGCGTCAACTCACGCCGCAGCGCTCAGGCCGCGCCGATGTTCGGCACCAGCGCCCCGGGGTTCTGTCCGCCCTTGAGCGCAGCGGTGAAGGCCAGCATGCGGTCGATGGGCAGGCGCGCACGGGGAATGATGGCCGGGTCCACATCGATCTCGTGGGCGCCCGTCTCCAGCACATAGGCCACGCCCGCCAGGCCGTTCATCGCCATCCAGGGGCAGTGTGCGCAGCTCTTGCAGGTGGCGCTGTTGCCAGCGGTGGGCGCCTCGATGAACACCTTGCCGGGGTTGAGCGTGCGCAGCTTGTGCATCATCCCGTTGTCGGTGGCCACGATGAACTCCCTGGCGTCCATCTCCTGTGCCGCCTTCAGGATGCCCGAGGTGGACCCCACCGCATCGGCCAGGGCGATCACGTCGGCCGGGCTTTCCGGGTGCACCAGCACCTTGGCGCCTGGGTGCTCCTTCAGCAGGGCCTGCAGCTCGAAGGCCTTGAACTCGTCGTGCACCACGCACGAACCCTTCCACATGACCATGTCGGCCCCGGTTTCGCGCTGGATGTAGGCGCCCAGGTGCTTGTCGGGCGCCCACAGAATCTTGTGGCCCTTGTCCTTGAGCGCACGCACGATCTCCAGCGCGCAGCTGGATGTCACCAGCCAGTCCGCGCGGGCCTTCACCGCCGCGCTGGTGTTGGCATAGACCACCACGGTGCGGTCCGGGTGCTCGTCGCAGAAGGCGCTGAAATCCTCCACCGGGCAGCCCAGGTCGAGCGAGCAGGTAGCGTCCAGCGTGGGCATGAGCACCGTCTTCTCGGGGCTCAGGATCTTGGCGGTCTCGCCCATGAAGCGCACGCCCGACACGACGAGCGTCTTGGCCGGGTGGTCACGGCCGAAGCGTGCCATTTCCAGCGAATCGCTGACGAGGCCACCGGTTTCCTCGGCCAGGTCCTGCAGGTCGGGGTGCACGTAGTAGTGCGAAACCATCACCGCGTTGCGCTCCTTGAGCAGGCGGCGAATCTTGTCCTTCAAGGCCGCCCGCTCCTGCGGGCCCGGCTCTTCAGGCACGCGCGCCCAGACGTGGCGGGTCGGGCAGGAGGGCTGCTCGACATCCACTTCAATGACCTTGTCCATCACTTCCAGCTTTCAAAAATACAGGCCTGCTCAAACCGCCTCGAAACGCATCGAGAAATCGACCGCCTTGACATCCTTGGTCAACGCTCCGATGGAGATGCGGTCGACCCCGGTTTCTGCAAGGGCGCGCACGGTGTCCAGGTTCACGCCCCCGGAAATCTCCAGAACGGCCGCGCCGCCCGGATGTGCCGCGTTGATGCGAACCGCCTCATGCAGCGTCGTCAGGTCCATATTGTCCAGCAGGACCATTCGCGCGCCGGCGTCAAGGGCTTCTTGCAGTTGCGCGAGGGTTTCCACCTCGATCTGCACGAACTTGGCCTGGGGTGCGGTTTCCTGCACGCGCCGCAGCACGGCGCTCACACCGCCAGCCGCTGCGATGTGGTTTTCCTTGATCAGCACGGCGTCGTACAGGCCCAGGCGGTGGTTGAGGCCACCGCCCTGCAAAACTGCGTACTTTTGGGCCAGGCGCAGGCCGGGCAGCGTCTTGCGGGTGTCCACGATGCGGGCGCGCGTGCCAGCCACGGCCTGCACGTACTGGGCCGTCTTGGTGGCCACAGCGCTCAGCGTCTGCAGAAAGTTCAGCGCGGTGCGCTCAGCCGTCAGCAGCGGCTGTGCCAGGCCTTCGATCTCCAGCACCACCTGGTTGGCCTCGCAGTGCTGGCCTTCGGCCAAGTGCCAGCGCAGCGTAGCCGCCGGGTCCAGGGCCAGTACGGCGGCATCCACCCAGGGTCTGCCGCAGATCACGGCAGCCTCGCGCGCCAGCACACGCGCCCGGGCACGGCGCGCCGGGCCCACCAGCGCGGCGGTCAGGTCGCCAGCGCCTACATCCTCGGCCAGGGCTCGGCCCACGTCTGCCTGCGCCAGCGCCGCCAGCCGCTCGGGGGAAAAATCGTTCGTGTCGTTCATTCAGGGCTTTTCGGGAAACGCTCGCGGCAAATCCACATTCAACTGTACCGCGAGGGTACGAAGCATAACGGGATCGACTAGACTCCCGACTTCGCGGGCTCTTCCAGCCCACTGTCCCACACGCTCGGCCCCCGAGACACCGAGACAACCCATGAGCGAGACAACCGCCAGCACTCCCTACGGAACCCTCCCATCGGCGTCCCCGCTGCCCCAGCGCAAGCCCGTCAGCCTGCCGCGCCTGCAGGACATGCGCGAGCGCGGCGAAAAGATCACCATGCTCACCGCCTACGACGCGACCTTCGCCGCCGTGGCCGACAGCGCAGGCGTGGAATGCCTGCTGGTGGGCGACTCGCTCGGCATGGTCTGCCAGGGCCTGTCCAGCACCGTGGGCGTGACGCTGGAAACCATGTGCTACCACACCGAAAGCGTCACCCGTGGCCTGCGCCGCGTGCAGGGCACCGCCTGGGTGATTGGTGACCTGCCTTTCGGCAGCTACCAGGAATCGAAGGAACAGGCCATCCGCAGCGCGTCGGCGCTGATGCACGCTGGGGCCCACATGGTCAAGCTCGAAGGCGGCGGCTGGACCGCCGAGACCGTGCGCTTCCTGGTGGAGCGGGGCATTCCCGTGTGCGCCCACCTGGGCCTCACCCCACAAACGGTGCACGCCCTGGGCGGCTACCGCGTGCAGGGCCGCAGCGACAGCGACGCCCTGCGCCTCAAGCGTGAAGCCCTGGAGCTGCAAGACGCCGGTGCTTCCATGCTGGTGCTGGAAATGGTGCCTGCCACCCTGGCCACCGAGGTGACGCAGCAGCTGCCGCGATGCCACACCGTCGGCATAGGTTCGGGCAAGGGCACGGCCGGCCAGGTGCTGGTGATGCACGACATGCTGGGCATGGGCCTGGGCAAGACGCCCAAGTTCGTGCGCAACTTCATGGACGGCCAGTCCAGCGTTCGCGGCGCCATGGCCGCCTATGTACAAGCCGTCAAGGACGGCAGCTTCCCCGACAACACCCTGCACGCCTGGTAAGGCACGCCATGCAAGTCATACATACCATCGCCGAGCTGCGCGAGCAGCTGGCACGCCACGATTCCCCGGCCTTCGTGCCCACCATGGGCAACCTGCACGACGGCCATCTGGCCCTCATCCGCCAGGCCAAAACCCTGGGCGACGTGACGGTGGCCAGCATCTTCGTGAACCGCCTGCAGTTCCTGCCGCACGAGGACTTCGACACCTACCCGCGCACCCTGCAAGCCGACTGCGAGAAGCTGCAGGCCAACGGCTGCGACATTGTCTTTGCGCCTTCAGAAAAGGAGTTGTACCCCGAGCCGCAAGGCTTCAAGGTACACCCGCCCGCCGGGCTGGCCGACATTCTGGAAGGCCACTACCGCCCTGGCTTCTTCGTGGGCGTGAGCACGGTGGTGATGAAGCTGTTCCAGTGCGTGTTCAGCGAAGCCAAGGGTGCGCGCCACGCGGTCTTTGGCAAGAAGGACTACCAGCAGTTGATGGTGATCCGCCAGATGGTGCGCCAGTTTGCCTTGCCCGTCACGGTGCACGGCGGCGAAACGGCACGTGCCGACGACGGCCTCGCCCTGAGTTCCCGCAACGGCTACCTGAGTGCCGACGAACGCGCCGAGGCGGTGCACCTGTCGCGCGAACTCAAGGCGCTGGCGGCCACGGTGTTGGGCAGCGAGCACAACCTGGCCGCCGTGGAGCAACGTGCCATGCAGACCTTGCAGGCACGTGGCTGGGCCCCCGACTACCTGACGGTGCGCCGCCGGCATGACCTGCAGCCGCCTGAGGCGGGGGAGTTCCGCCCTGGCGAACTGGTGGCGCTGGGTGCCGCCAAGCTGGGGCGCACTCGGCTGATCGACAACCTGGAGTTCTGACCAACGCTGCCCTTGTGGGGTCCAGGTCTGTTGCGGCCACGGCGTGAGTCGCTCCTAGTCTGTTGGTGGCCAAGGTGTGTGTGCCCAGGGGCTGGCGCTTCAACGAGGCGGCCGGTGCTGTGCACCGGCTTCCCTGCGATGCTCGATGCCGTGGCCACGCGGCGGAACTCGCTTCGTTCGCTTTGCTCACTGCGCTCAAACAGCCGCCGCAAGCTAGATGACGAAGCGCGCTCACGCGCGCTGGCCACGGCCTCTGCGCTTCTCCGCACCTCGCAAGGCGCGCCAGCCCCTGGGCGCACACACCTTGGCAGAAGCACTGCTGGCACACCACCGGTGGCGCTCCACCATTCTTGGTTGGCTGCGGCAGGCCTGGCCCTGCGGGGGCTAGCGAGGTATCGCAAAAGCAAAAACACCAAGTCCACCGCCCAACCCGAAGGCCAGAAACTCAGTGAACCTCAGCCACAGGGTCACGCCCCATGAGCACGCCCACCGCCTGCGAAGGCTTCAGACGGCCGTCCAGCAACGCCACCACCGCCTCGGTGATCGGCATTTCCACCCCCAGGCTGCGCGCCCGCTGCGCCACGGTGCGCGCGCTGTAAACCCCTTCGGCCACATGCCCCAGGGAATCCACAGCCTCCTGGAGGTTTTTGCCCTGTGCCAGCAGCAAGCCCACCTGGCGGTTGCGGCTCAGGTCGCCCGTGGCCGTCAGCACCAGATCGCCCAAACCGCTCAAACCCATGAACGTCTCGGGCCGCGCGCCCAGAGCCAGCCCCAACCGTGAAATTTCGGCCAGGCCGCGCGTGATCAACGCCGCTCGCGCGTTCAGCCCCAGGTCCAGACCGTCGCACAGCCCCGTGGCAATGGCCATCACGTTCTTCACCGCGCCACCCACTTCCACACCCACGATGTCGTCGTTGGCATAGACGCGCAACGCCGGGCTGTGGAAAGCCTGCACCAGCAGCTCGCAAACCGTCTTTTGCCTGCACGCCGCCACCAGGGCCGTGGGGCGGCCACGCGCCACCTCCTGGGCAAAGCTCGGGCCGCTCAGCACACCAGCCCGCAGCCCGGGCGCAAACTGGGCACAGACTTCGTGTCCCAGCAGGCCCACGCCTCCGGCAGACTCGTCCGCCACGCGCTCAAAACCCTTGCACAGCCACACTACCGGCATGGTGCAATCGCGCAGCAGCGTCAGCATCTCGCGCAAGGCCGCCATGGGCGTGCCAACGATCACCAGATCCTGGCCCTGCAGTTGCACCGCCAGCTCGGCGGCCGGACTGCTGAAAACCGTCAGCCGCTCAGGAAAAGCCAGCCCGGGCAGGTAGCGCTCGTTGCAACGCTGCGCCTGCATGCGCCCCGCCTGCGCGGGGTCACGTGCCCACAGGCGCACGTCGTGCGGTGTGCCGTTGTCGGACGCTGCGGCCATGGCCAGGGCCGTGCCCCAGGCACCGGCCCCCAGAACGCTGATCCTCATGCGTCGCTCAAGGCACCGGTCACTGGGTCACGATGCGCGGCGCGTCTTCGTCCTGCTGCGCCTGCTGCTGCTCGTACATGGCCTGGAAGTTGATCTCGGCCAGGTGCACGGGCGGGAAACCGGCGCGCTGGATCATGTCCGCCACGTTGCCGCGCAGGTAGGGGTAGACGATCTGCGGGCAGGCGATGCCCATGATCGGGCCCATCTGGTCGGCGGGCAGGTTGCGGATCTCGAAGATGCCGGCCTGCTTGGCTTCCACCAGGAAAACCGTCTTGTCGTTGATCTTGGTCTGCACGGTGGCGGTCACGGCCACTTCGTACACACCGTCGGCCACGGGCTGGGCTTCAACGCCAAGCTGGATGTCCACGCTGGGCTGTTCCTGCTCCAGCAGGATGGCCGGGGAATTGGGCTGTTCGAGCGACGCCTCCTTCAGGTACACGCGCTGGATCTGGAACACGGGAGTGGAGTCGTCTGCCATGAAGGTCTCTTCAAGAATCTAGGGTCAAAAAACAGACCCGCTGGAGGCATTCCCGCAGCGGGTCATGAACTCGGAACAATGGGCATTATGTCAGCCCGCTGGCCGGGTGTGCGTCAGGCAGCCAGCAGCGGCGTCAGGCCGCCACGCGCGTCCAGCGCGTGCAGGTCGTCGCAGCCACCCACGTGGGTGTCCCCGATGAAGATCTGCGGCACGCTGGTGCGGCCGGTCAGCTCTTTCATGGCTGCCCGGACGTCGGGCTTGCCGTCCACAACGATCTCTTCCCACTGCGCCACCCCGCGTTCGCGCAACAGGGCCTTGGCGCGCATGCAGTAGGGGCAGTAGTCGCTGCTGTAGATCTTCACCTGGGTCATGGATTCACTCTCCGTTGAAAGCGGGGGAATTGTCAGCCTTTTTGAACGGGCAGGTTGGCGGAGCGCCAGGCGCCCATGCCGCCCGTCAGGGAATGCACTTTTTCGTAGCCCAGTTTCTTGGCCACGGACACCGCGCGGGTGGAACGCATGCCCGAGGCGCACACCATCACCACCGGCAACGCCTTGTTCTTGGCCACCATCGGCAGCTTGGCCTCCAGCTCGCCCAGTGGCACGTTCTTGGCGCCGGTCACGTGGCCATTGGCAAACTCCTCGGGGGAGCACACGTCCACCACCACCGCCTTCTCGCGGTTCATCAGTTGCACAGCCTCGGTGGGTGTGACGCCCGAAGCGCCGCCCCCCTTGCCAACGACCGGCCACAAAAGCATGGCCCCGGAGAGGATGGCCACGGTAAACAAAATCCAGTTTTCCAAAAAGAAAGTCACGTTATACCTTTCAGTGCAACCTGCTATTTTAAAATCAGTTGTTTCGCCCCTGTCCAACGCCCGCCAACCCTGACTCACATGTACAAGCTTGTTCTGATCCGCCACGGCGAATCCACCTGGAACCTGGAAAACCGCTTCACCGGCTGGACCGATGTCGATCTCACCCCCACCGGCGTTTCGCAGGCCATGTCGGCCGGCAAGCTGCTCAAGGCCGAGGGCTGGGACTTTGACCTGTGCTTCACCAGCGTGCTCAAGCGCGCCATCCACACGCTCTGGTACACGCTGGACGAGATGGACCGCACCTGGCTGCCCGTGGTGAAGGACTGGCGCCTGAACGAGCGCCACTATGGCGGCCTGCAGGGCCTGAACAAGGCCGACATGGCCAAGCAGTACGGTGACGAGCAGGTGCTGGTGTGGCGCCGCAGCTACGACACGCCGCCCCCGGCGCTGGAGCCCACCGATCCGCGCTGCGAGCGCAGCGACCGCCGCTACGCCGGTCTGGCACCCGAGCAGGTTCCGCTGACCGAATGCCTCAAGGACACGGTGGCGCGCGTGATCCCCTGCTGGAACGACACCCTGGCACCCGCCATCCAATCGGGCAAGCGCGTACTGGTGGCCGCGCACGGCAACTCCATCCGCGCGCTGGTCAAGTACCTCGACGGCATCTCCGACGCCGACATCGTCGGCCTGAACATCCCCAACGGCATTCCGCTGGTGTACGAGCTGGATGCCAATCTGAAGCCCATCCGCCACTACTACCTGGGCGACGCCGAAGCAGCAGCGCGTGCCGCAGCCGCCGTGGCCAACCAGGGCAAGGCCTGATCAGACACCACTGCTTTACGGAACCGAAACACCCTTTCGGTTTCCAAGGTGTATATTGGCCGGTGACCGTTTAGAAGGTGCAGCAATGGGGCAAAAACTCAAGATAGCAGGCTGGATTGCCGTGGGGGCCGTCGCTGGCGCGCTGACCACCGTCCAGTTGCAGGCCGTGGCGCGAGGGTCCCTGTCGCCCCTGCCGCTGGAAGAGCTGCAGCAGCTCGCGGCCGTGTTTGGCATGGTCAAGAGCGACTACGTGGAGCCGGTGGACGAGAAGAAGCTCATCACCGACGCGATTTCGGGCATGGTCTCCAGCCTGGACCCGCACTCGCAGTACTTCGACAAGAAGAGCTTCAAGGAATTCCGCGAGGGCACCAGCGGCCGCTTCGTGGGCGTCGGCATCGAGATCACCATGGAAGACGGCCTGGTCAAGGTCGTCTCGCCGATCGAGGACTCCCCCGCCTTCCGCGCCGGCCTCAAGTCCAACGACCTCATCACCAAGATCGACGAAACCGCCGTCAAGGGCCTGTCGCTCAACGAGGCTGTCAAGCGCATGCGCGGCGAGCCCAACACCAAGGTAACGCTGACGATTTTCCGCAAGGACGAGAACCGCACCTTCCCGGTGACCATCACCCGCCAGGAAATCAAGACCCAGAGCGTCAAGTCCAAGGTGGTCGAGCCCGGCTACGCCTGGCTGCGCGTGTCGCAGTTCCAGGAGCGCACTGTCGAGGACTTTGCCCGCAAGCTGGAAGACATCTACAAGGAGCAGCCGCAGCTCAAGGGCCTGGTGCTGGATCTGCGCAACGACCCGGGTGGCCTGCTTGACGCGGCGGTGGCGATCTCTGCCGCCTTCCTGCCCGAGAACGTGACCGTCGTGTCCACCAATGGCCAGCTTGAAGAAAGCAAGGCTGTGTTCAAGGCTGCGCCGCAGTACTACCTGCGCCGCGCCAACAACGATCCCATCCGCCACCTCACCGAAGCCACCAGGGGCGCCCTGAAGAACGTGCCGCTGGTGGTGCTGGTGAACGAAGGCTCCGCCTCGGCCAGCGAGATCGTGGCGGGCGCCCTGCAGGACCACAAGCGCGCCACCATCATGGGCAGCCAGACCTTCGGCAAGGGATCGGTGCAGACGGTGCGCCCCCTGGGCCCGGACACCGGCCTGAAGCTGACCACGGCCCGCTACTACACGCCCAGCGGCCGCTCCATCCAGGCCAAGGGCATCGTGCCCGACGTGTGGCTGGACGAAACCGCCGAGGGCAACCTGTTTGCCGCCCTGCGCACGCGCGAAGCCGACCTGGACAAGCACCTGGGCAACGGCCAGGACAATGGCCGCCAGCCCAGCGAGGCGGAAAAGGCCGCCGAACGCCAGCGTGAGCAGGAACGCGAAGCTGCCCGCCTGCGCCTGGAAGAGGAACAGCGCAAGAACCCGGGCCAGCGTCTGGTGCCCGAGTTTGGCTCCGACAAGGACTTCCAGCTGCAACAAGCACTGAATCAGCTCAAGGGCAAGCCCGTGGTAGCCAGCAAGACGCAGACCGAGCGTCCAGCAGCCACCACCGAGCAGTGAGCCCGATGAACGACGAGCAGCTGCTGCGTTACTCGCGCCACATCCTGCTCGACGAGCTGGGTGTGGAAGGCCAGGAAAAACTCCTGGCCGCCCACGCGGTGGTGGTGGGCGCCGGTGGGCTCGGCTCACCCGTGGCGCTCTACCTGGCCAGCGCCGGGGTGGGCCGCATCACCCTGGTGGACCACGACACGGTGGACGCCACCAACCTGCAAAGGCAGATCGCGCACAACCTGGAACGGCTGGGCCAGCCCAAGGCCGAATCGGCCAGGGCGGCCATGCACGCCATCAACCCCGAGGTGCGCATCGACACCGTGCTGCAACGCGCCGACGCCGCCCTGCTCGACCAGTTGCTGCCGGGCGCCGACGTGGTGCTGGACTGCACCGACAACTTCGCCACGCGCCACGCCATCAACCGCGCCAGCGTGCGGCACCGCGTGCCACTGGTTTCCGGGGCGGCCATCCGCTTCGACGGGCAGCTTTCGGTCTACGACCCGCGCAACGCCGAATCTCCCTGCTACGCCTGCATCTTCCCCGACACCGACGGCCTGGAAGAGGTGCGCTGCGCCACCATGGGCGTGTTTGCGCCCCTGGTCGGCATCATCGGCACCATGCAGGCCGCCGAGGCGCTCAAGCTGCTCAGCGGCATGGGCTCGCGGCTGGTCGGGCGGCTCACCATGCTCGACGGCCGGGGCATGGAATTCACTGAAGTCAAGCTCGCGCGCAACCCGGGCTGCCCGGTCTGCGGCGGGCACTGAACCCGCCCGTTTCCCTCAATCCTTCTGCGTGACAGGTGCGCCCGCCAGGTGACGGGCCTGGCCGCCAATGCGCCGCTGGGTGCGTGGCAGCTCGGCATCGTGTTCGGCCACCATGGCCTCGGCCCGGGCCTGCAGGCGGTCCAGCACGCCGTCCAGCCAGTCCAGCTCGGCTTCGTCCAGCACCTCCAGCAACTCGCGGTTGATCTGGCGCGCCAGCGGCAGCAGTTCGGCGTGGATGCCGCGCGCCTTGTCCGTCAGCATCACCTGCGCGTGCCGCCGGTCGGAAGGGCGCTGGATGCGGACCAGCAGCTGCTTGTCCACCATGGAGCCGATGGCGCGTGAAGTGCGCGCCTTGTCCAGACCGGCGCGGCGCGCCAGTTCGGTCGGCGTCAACCCGTCGGTGGGCTCCAGCAGGCTGATCAGCCGCCATTCCCGCCGGGTGATGCCAAAGCGCCCTTCGCACACGCGCACCACCAGACTGCCGGCCTGCGCCAGCACGCGCGTGAACCGGTACAAGGGCATGTCTACGAGCGAGTCGAGCCGCTTCAGTCGGGACGCCTGGGCCATTCGGGTTTTCACGAGGAACAGTTGATTAGATCAATCGATTGTCACGCTTCTACATTTGCCCCACAACCAGAACAAGCCCCCCCAAGACAGGAGACAGACATGCAACGCAGCCCCCTCGCCGTCGCCGCCATCGCGCTGGCAGCTCTCGCCCCTGCCCTGCCAGCCGCGGCACAGGACAGACCCGCCTTGAAAATCGTGGTGGGCTTTCCCCCGGGCGGTTCGGCCGACACCCTGGCACGGCTGATCGGTGAGGCACTGAGCAAGGATTTCCAGCCGGTCATCGTGGAAAACCGCCCCGGCGCGGGAGGGCGCATTGCGCTGTCACAGGTCAAGCGTGCCAAACCGGACGGCCAGACCGTCATCGTGCTGCCCAGCGGGCCCATGGTGCTGTTTCCGCATGTCTACCGCAAGCTGGACTACGACCCGGTGAAGGACTTTACGCCGGTTTCCCTGCTGGCCAGGTTCCAGTTCGGCGTGGTTGCAGGGCCATCCAGCACCGCGCGCACAGTGCAGGACATGGTGGTGCAGGCCAGAGCGAAACCGAACGAATCGTCCTACGGCACGCCTGGACAGGGGACGCTGCCGCACTTCATGGGCGTGCTGTTCGAGCAGCAGGTGAACGCCCGGCTCAACCACGTGCCCTTCCAGGGCGGCGGCCCGGCCAACGCCGCGCTGGTGGGCGGACACATCCAGTACAAGTTCGACGTGGTCTCGGAAACCGCCGAGCTGCACCGCACCGGCCGCGTGCGCATCCTGGCGGTGACGGGACCCCAGCGCGACCCGCAGGTGCCCGAAGTCCCCACGCTCAAGGAAGCCGGGATCGATATGGAAGCCACGGCCTGGTTCGCCATGTACGCCCCGGCAGGGCTGCCGCCGGACACCCAGGCCCGCCTGGAATCGGCGGTGATGGCCGCCGTCAAACGGCCGGACATGCGCGAACGGCTGCTGTCGCTGGGCTACGAGCCCGCGGGCTCCAGCGGCGCTGAACTGGCCAGGACACAGCGTGCTGACCTGGCCCGCTGGGCCGCGCCCATCAAGGCCACGGGCGTCCAGCTGGACTGACCCCCTCTTCATCCCCCACACTCAGGAGACACCATGAACTTCCGCCGACAACTTCTGTGCGCCCTGCTGGGCACCACCGGCCTGCTGGGTCCGCTGGCTGCCAGCGCGCAGGACACCTACGCCACCAAACCGGTCCGCATCGTCAACAACTGGCCGCCGGGCGGCCCCTCGGACATCCTGGCCCGTTCGGTCCAGCCCTACCTGCAGGACCTGCTCAAACAACCGGTGGTGGTGGACAACAAGGCCGGGGCGGCGGGCAACGTGGGCGCAGCCGACGTTGCCCGTGCCCCGGCGGACGGGCACACGGTGCTGTTCGGCATCGACACGACGTTCACCGTGAATCCGCACATCTACAAGTCCATGCCCTTCAAGGGCAGCGACCTGAAGCCCGTGGTGATCATGGCCTCGTCCGGCCTGCTGGTGGGTGTGCATCCGTCCACTGGCATCAAGTCCATGAAGGAACTGCTTGCCACCGGCAAGGGCAAGGGGCTGACGTTCGGCTCGGGCGGCAACGGCAGCCCGGGGCACCTCTGGGTGGAGATGTTCAAGGAAACGGCGGACGTGAAGGTCACCCACATCCCGTACCGGGGCAACACCCCGGCGGTGACCGCCGTGCTGGCCGGAGAGGTGAACGGTGGTGCGCTGGCCACTCCGGGCATGCTGCCGCACGTGCAAAGCGGAAAGGTCACCCCGCTGGCGGTGACGGGACTGCAGCGGTCCAAGCTGGCCCCCGAGCTGCCCACCGTGGGGGAGCTGGGCTTCAAGGAGCTGGCGCAGGAAGTGCTGTACCTTGTGATGGTGCCCGCCGCCACCCCCGACGCCGTGGTGCAGACCCTGCAGAAGGGCATCGTTGACGCCCTCAAGCGCCCCGACGTGCAAACCCGGCTGACCAGCCTGGACCTGCACTTTGAAGGCCAGACAGGCAACGCCGCCGCCAAGCGCCTGGCCGACAGCAGCGCACGTTACGCCAAGGTGGTGGCCGCCACGGGCATGCAGGTCGACTGACGGCAAGGTACGCGCCATGCAACGCCCCAACATCATCTACATCGTTTCGGACGACCTGGGCTACGCCGACCTGGGCTGCTATGGCGGCCGTCAAGCCCAGTTTGGCGACGTGTCGCCCAACATCGACCGGCTCGCAGCAGGCGGCATCCGGTTCGTCGAGGGTTACGCCAATTCCCCGGTGTGCTCGCCCACCCGTTTTGCGCTGATGACCATGCGCTACCAGTACCGCCTGCGCGGCGCGCTGGAAGAGCCCATCAACAGCCGCAGCAAGGGCAGCGACACCCTGGGCCTGCCCGCCCACCTGCCGACCCTGCCCTCACTGCTGCGCGATGCGGGCTACCACACCGCGCTCGTCGGCAAATGGCACCTGGGCTACCCACCCACCTTCGGCCCGCTGCGCTCGGGCTACGACGAGTTCTTCGGCATCATGGCTGGCGGGGTGGACTACTTCACCCACTGCTCGTCCAAGGGCGACCACGACCTCTACCTCGGCGAGGACGAACACATGGAGGTGGGCTACCTCACCGACATCTTCTCGCGGCGCTCGGTGGACTACATCCACCGCATGGCTGATGACGCCAAGGCAGGCAAGCCTTTTTTCCTGAGCCTGCACTACACCGCACCGCACTGGCCCTGGGAAACGCGTGACGACGCCCACATCGCCCCCGACGTGGCCAAGAACCTGTTCCACCTCGACGGCGGCAACATCCACAGCTACCGCCGCATGATCCACCACATGGACGAAGGCATCGGCTGGGTGATGGATGCGCTGCGCCAGCATGGGCTGGAGGACAACACCCTGGTCGTCTTCACCAGCGACAACGGCGGGGAGCGCTTCAGCGACAACTGGCCCCTGGTCGGCGGCAAGATGGACCTGACCGAAGGGGGTATACGCGTGCCGTGGATCGCACACTGGCCCGCCGCCATCCCGGCGGGTTCCGTCAGCCAGCAGCACTGCATGACGATGGACTGGTCGGCCACGATGCTGGACGTTGGCGGCGGTCGGCCCGATCCAGATTTTCCGCTGGACGGCATTTCTCTCAAGGCGGTTCTGAGCGACCCGGCGCGCCGCTTCGAGCGGCCGCTGTACTGGCGCATGAACCATCGCGGCCAGCGTGCCCTGCGGCTGGGGGACTGGAAATACCTGCAGGTGGACGGCAACGAATACCTCTTCAACATTCCGGCGGACGAACGCGAACGCGCCAACCTCGCGCAGCGTGAGCCCGCGCGCATGGCCCACATGCGCCAGATGTGGCTGGACTGGAACGAAACCATCCCGCCCATCCCGCCAGATGCAACCGTAAGCCTGGGCTATTCAACCAAGGACATGCCGCAACGTTAAGCTAGGCGACATGTCACGAATCGCAAGACTGTTCCCTTTCCTCTCATGGCCACGCGCGGACGCCGCATTGCTGCGGGGCGAGGCCCTGGCCGGCCTCACCGTGGGCCTGATGGTCATACCCCAGGGGGTGGCGTATGCCGCGCTGGCGGGCATGCCTCTGGTCACGGGCATTTACGCGTCGCTTCTGCCTGCGCTGGTGGCGGTGTTGTTCGGAGCGTCCACCCGGCTATCGGTAGGCCCTACCGCGCTGAGCTGCCTGCTGGTGAGCGCGTCGCTGGCGGGGCTGGCCACCCCGGGCAGCAGCGAATGGATCGCACTGGCGGTGTGGCTGTCGCTGCTCACGGGCCTGTTACAGGTGGCACTGGGCCTGGCACGCTTTGGCTGGCTGCTGAACCTGGTCAACTCCCCTGTGCTGATGGCCTTCACCCAGGCGGCGGCGGTGCTCATCATCGGCTCGCAGCTGCCCGCACTGCTGGGCCTGCCGGCCAGCCCGGGGGAATGGCTGGCGGGGGCTTCGCCGCACTGGCCGTCGGTGGCGTTCGGCCTGGGCAGCCTGGCCGTGCTGATGCTGGCGCGACGCTGGCGCCCCACCTTTCCGACCGTGCTGGTGGTGGTGCTGGCCACGGCAGGCCTGAGCCAGTGGATGGGTTTCGAAGCCCAGGGAGGTGCCGTGGTAGGCGCACTGCCCGCAGGGATGCCCGCGCTGTACCTGCCGGGCTGGCCCGGCTGGAGTACGCTGGCACAACTGGCGGTGCCGGTGCTGGTGGTCACCCTGGTGAGCTTTCTGGAAACCGCGGCCAGTGCCAAGGTGGACAACGCCCGCCAGGGCCAGCGCTGGGACCAGGACCAGGACCTGATCGGCCAGGGGCTGGCCAAGCTTGCCGCCGGGTTCAGCGGCACCTTTCCCACCAGCTCGTCGTTCTCGCGCTCGGCGCTCAACCTTTACGCTGGAGCCAAGAGCGGATGGGCCACGGTGTTTTCGGTGGCGGTGGTGCTGGCCGCGCTGCTTTTCCTGCTGCCGGTGCTGCACCATGTGCCGTACGCGGTGCTGGCTGCCGTGGTGCTGGTGGCCGTGATCGGACTGATCAAGCCGCGTGAATTCCTGCGCCTGTGGCGCATCTCCCGGGTGGAGGCCGTGATCGCGCTCGCCACCGTGGCCATCACCATCCTGTCGGCCCCGCGGCTGTACTGGGGCGTGCTGGCAGGGGTGCTGATGTCGCTGAGCCACTTCCTGTACCAACGGCTGCACCCGCGCATCATCGAAGTGGGCGCCCACCCGGACGGCCGCCTGCGTGACCGCCACCTGTGGAAGCTGCCGCCACTGGCACCGGCCACCTACGCCCTGCGCATGGATGCGGAATTGGACTTCGGCTCGGCGGCGGCACTGGAACGCGCCGTCACCGAACACCTGGCCGCCCACCCTGCCACGCGGCACGTGGTGCTGATGGCGCAACCCATCAACCGCGTCGACGCCACCGGGGTGGAGACCTTCACCCGGCTGCGCCTGCTGCTGGCAGGACAGGAACGCACCCTGCACCTGGTGGGATTGAAGCTGCCGGTGGAGGAGACCCTGCGCGCGGCAGGCGAGCTCAATGAGTCACCGCACCTGCGCCTGTACGCCACCGAGGCGGAGGCGCTGCGCGCGCTCAACGCCGCCAGCGGCGGTTGAGCAGGTGGATCAGGCCCGGCCGATGATGGAGGCCGTGGCCATCAGCTCTTCCAGCAACGCCAGCGAGACCTTGCCCGAAACGCTGTAAGGGTCGAACTCCGGGCGTTCGGAGTACTTGAGCACGATGGAGGTGTTGAGCTTGCTGAGGTTGACCTGGCCCATGGTCCAGCCACCGAAGCGGCGCTCGGTGATCTCTTCGTAGTGCAGCAACTCCACATCCTTGTGGCGCGGGTCTTCGATGATGTGGCTGTACAGGCGGTTGACCGCCTGGCGCCCGCCTTCGATGGCCTGCACGAAGATACCCCCGCCATAGCAGAGAATGCCCGTGATGCCGTTGTGCAGGTTGTGCTGGCGCGCAGACGCCAGGATGGCATGGATGGCTTCGTCGTTGCCCGGCTCCACGGCCCGGCTCACATACAGCAGGCGCACCAGCATGTCAGTTGCTCCCTCGCGGAATGAGCGACAGGAATTCGCGGCGCAGCGTCGGGTCCTTCAGGAACACGCCACGCATGACCGAGTTGATCATCTTGCTGTCCATGTCCTTCACGCCGCGCCAGGCCATGCAGTAGTGGCTGGCCTCCATGACGATGGCCAGGCCGTCGGGCTGGGTCTTCTCCTGGATCAGGTCGGCCAGCTGCACCACGGCCTCTTCCTGGATCTGGGGGCGGCCCATCACCCACTCGGCCAGGCGCGCGTACTTGCTCAAGCCGATGACGTTGGTGTGCTCGTTGGGCATGATCCCGATCCACACCTTGCCAATCACAGGGCAGAAGTGGTGGCTGCACGCGCTGCGCACCGTGATCGGGCCGACGATCATCAGCTCGTTGAGGTGCTCGGCGTTGGGGAATTCGGTGATGGTAGGCCCCGGGACGTAACGGCCTGCAAATACCTCCTTGAGGTACATCTTGGCCACGCGGCGCGCGGTGTTGTCGGTGTTGTGGTCGTTTTCGGTGTCGATGACCATGCTGTCGAGCACACCCTGCATCTTTTCAGTGACTTCGTCCAGCAGGGCTTCCAGCTCACCCGGCTGGATGAACTGTGCGATGTTGTCGTTGGAGTGGAAACGTTGCCGCGCCGCCTTGATGCGCTCGCGGATCTTCACGGACACCGGGGTGCCCTCGTCCTGGGTGGCGTCGGTCATGTTTTCTGGGGCTTTCATCAGCATGCGGGGATGCTAACACCGCCCGCAAAGGGCGCCAAGCCAAGGGGTTACCTTCAGTAGCGGTGCCCGGTGAGGAAGAGCATCGCCCGCATGATGCCAAAGGCCATGCGGTCGAGCAGCCGCTGGTGCCAGGGCCGGCCGGCGAAACGGCTGGCGTCGAGCTTGTTGCCTGCGGTGCGCATCAGCGTGTCCAGGCGGTCGCGCAAGGCCCGGGCAAAGGCCGTGTCGGTGGTGACGACGTTGGCCTCGCGGGCCAGGAGCAGGCTCAGGGGGTCGAGGTTGGTGGAGCCGACGGTTGCCCAGCGCCCGTCCACCACGGCCACCTTGGCATGCAGCGAGCTGGGCGCGTATTCATGGATATCCACCCCGGCGGACAGCAGCCGGTGGTAGACAGGACGGGCCGCGTGGTACTGCAGGAAGTGCTCGTACTTGCCCTGCAGCAGCAGCCGCACACGCACGCCGCGCCTTGCCGCGAGCACCAGCGCCCGGCGCAGGCGCCGACCCGGGATGAAGTAGGCGTTGGCAATGACGATCTCGCGGCGCGCCTCGCCGATGGCCTTGAGGTACGCCCGTTCGATGTCATGCCGGTGATGGACGTTGTCGCGCAGCAGCAGCGCCGCCAGCGCCACCATGTCCTTGCCGCCACGCGGCGGCAGTTCGGGCCAGTCCTCGGGCGCCAGCTGGGGCAGGGCCTCGCGCAGGGCCAACCAGGCGGCACGGAATTCCCGCTGGCGGGCGCTGCGCACGGCCTGCAGGCGCCACCACAGCTGCTCCATCGTCTCCAGCATGTCGGCCACCAGCGGGCCGCTGACCTGCAAGGAGAAATCCAGCCGCGGCTCGGGCAGGCGGCCCAGTGCCACGTCATCCTTGTCGTCGATGATGTTGATGCCGCCGCAGAAGCCCACCACACCATCGACCACGCATAGCTTGCGGTGCAGGCGGCGCCAGCGGCTGGGGATCAGCAGGCCGAAGTTGCCCAGCGGCGCGTAAATACGCCACTGGACGCCCGCCCGGCTGAGCCGCCGGGCCCATTCGGCAGGCAGGCTCGGGGTGCCTATGCCGTCGACCACCAGCCGCACCATCACACCACGCAGGGCGGCGCGCTCCAGGGCCTGCGCCACCTGCAGGGCGCTGTTGGCGAACTCGAAGATATAGGTTTCCAGGTGCACCAGCTGCCGCGCCCTGTCCATGGCATGCACCAGTGCCGGGAACAGTTCTTCGCCTCCTTCGAGCAGGCGCAAGCCGTGGCCAGAACGCAATGGGGCCTTCACGCCAGCGCCAGCTCCGTGATCAGGGGCAGGTGGTCCGACATGCGCGCCCAGGCCTTGCCATGCGGCACATGCGCCGCCACCGGGCGCAGGCCCCGCACATACACCCGGTCCAGATGGAGCAGCGGCAGGCGCGACGGGTAGGTGGCCAGCCGGACGTCTTCAAACGTGCGCAGGCCGAAGGCCGCCATCGGCTGGTGCAGGCGCACACCCCAGTCGTTGAAATCCCCCGCCACGATCAGGGGTGCGTCGCTTGGCACCTCACGCTCCACGAAGCGGCGCAGCTGTTCAATCTGCCGCTCCCGGCTGGCATGGATGAGCCCGAGGTGCACCACGATCACGTGCACCGGAAACGCGTCTACCTGCACCATCACATGCAAAAGACCGCGCTGCTCGAAGCGGTGGTCGGACACGTCCTGGTGGCCATGCCCCAGCACGGGCCAGCGGGACAGCAGGGCATTGCCGTGTTCGCCATGGCGGGTGAAGGCATTGGTACGGTAGATGGCTTCGTACCCCTCCGGCGCCAGGTAGGCCGCCTGCCCGGCCTGCGGCCAGTGGCGGAACCTGTTCTGGAGCTTGCGGTGGTAGGCGCGCACCTCCTGCAGGCAGACGATGTCAGCGTCGAACTGCTCCACGGCGTGCAGCAGGTTGTGGATTTCCAGGCGGCGCGCCGGCCCCAGGCCCTGCACGCCCTTGTGGATGTTGTAGGTGACCACGCGCAAAGTGCTCATGGCTGCATCATGCCACCGCGTTACCGCTGCTTGCACTGGCTTGCGCACGGCGAATGGGCAGGCGGATCTGCACGACGTATTCGCCTTCGCTGGACGTGTAGGTCTTGAAGCGTGCCTCGGCATCGAAATGCAGGTCCAGCCGCTCACGGATGTTGTCCGTGGCCATGTGGTTGCCGTTGGAAGGCCGTGCGCTCTGGCCTGCCGGTGGCACCGGGTTGCGCACGAACAGCGTCAGGTAGCCCCCATCCTCGTAAGCTTCAACGGTGATTTCCGCCCCGTCGACACAGGGTTCCACGCCATGGCGCACCGCATTTTCAACCAGGGGCTGCAACAGCAGGGGCGGCACCAGGGCGTCGGCGGGCGCGGCGTCGCACAGCCAGCGCACGCGCAGCCGCGGCCCGAAGCGCACGCCCTCCACCGCCACGTAGGCCCGCGCCACCGTCAGTTCGTGCTGCAAGGGCACAAGCGACCGGTTGTCGGCCAGCAGGGCGCGCAACAGGTCGGAAAGGTCATGGAGCATCGCCTCCGCGCGGCGCGGTTCGTCACGCACCAGCGAGAGCACGCTGTTGAGACTGTTGAACAGGAAATGCGGCTGGATGCGCGCCTGCAAGGCCATCAGCCGCGACTCTGCCCAGGCGGGTGAAAGACGGTGATGGCGCCAGTTGAAATAGAAGAGCACGGCGCCCGCCGTGGCAAACGCCACCCAGGCCACGCGCAATGGGTCACCCATGGGGGAAGAAAGCGCCCAGCCCAGCGCCTCTCGCCAGGCCAGGGCCAGCAGAACAGCGGTGAGGAGCACCCAGAGCACTCCCCGCCCGTACGGCTGGCGGCGAAGCCAGGGAGAAGCCGCGAAAAGCACCGCCACGGCTGACAGCAGCACCGGCTCGAACAGCACGCCCTGCAAGAAGAAATCGGTGGCCGCACTGACCCAGCCCGGCTCCGTGGCCAGTATCACCCCCAGGCGCAGCAACTCGGCCAGCACGACCACGCGCAGCACCACGCCAAGGTTGCGGAAATCGGGCAGCACGGGCAACAGAGGGGAACTCATGGCACACCGGTGGACAGGACGGAATGCCGCGTTTATAACCTTTTCCCCTGTATCCTCCTCCTCCCGTACCACCTGAGCAACACCCCAGATGAAAGACCTGGTCCTGCTGGCGGCAAACGCCATCGGTCTCTCCGACCCCAACCCGCGCGTGGCCTGCCGCATCCTGACCCGGTCTGGCCAGGTGTTCGACGGCCACACCCAGCAGGCCGGGGGGCCGCACGCCGAGGTGGTGGCCCTGCGGGCAGCGCAGGCGGCTGGCGCCGACCTCAGCGGCGCCACGGTGTGGGTGACGCTGGAACCCTGCAGCCACCATGGCCGCACCCCGCCCTGCTGCGACGCGCTGGTGGCCGCTGGGGTAGCCCGCGTGATCGTGGCCCTGCAAGACCCCAACCCCCTGGTTGCGGGCCAGGGGCTGGAGCGCCTGCGCGCGGCGGGCATCGCCGTGGAACTGCTGCCCGCCAGCGACCCGGACGCCATTGCTGCACGGGAACTCAACATCGGATTCATCAGCCGCATGGTGCGCGGCCTGCCCTGGGTGCGCATGAAGATCGCGGCCTCGCTCGATGGCACCACGGCGCTGCACAACGGCGTCAGCCAGTGGATCACCGGCCCCGAAGCACGTGCCGATGGCCACGCCTGGCGCAAGCGTGCCGGAGCCATCCTTACCGGCATAGGCACGGTGCAGGAAGACGACCCCCGCCTGGACGTGCGCCTGGGCGACACCCACGTGCAACCCCTGCGCGTGGTGGTGGATTCCCGGCTGGAGCTGGACCCGGCAGCGCGCATCGTGCAGCCACCCGGCCGGGTGCTGGTCTACACCACCGCCGACCCACAGGCCAGCGCCGCCAAACGCGACGCGCTGGCCGCAAAAGGTGTGACCGTGGTCGACTGCCCGCCCCCCGGGCTGCCCCCCGGCGCCGCTACCAAGGTGGACTTGAGCGCCATGCTGCGCGACCTGGCAAGGCGAGAAGTGAACGAACTGCACGTGGAAGCGGGCCACAAGCTCAACGGCTCCTTCCTGCGCGAGGGGCTGGTGGACGAGCTGCTGCTCTACCTGGCGCCAAAGCTGCTGGGGCCGGGCGCGGGCCTGGCCAACATCGGGCCATTCGCCGAACTGACGCATGGCCTGGCCTTCGACTTTCTGGAAGCCACCGCTGTGGGGCCTGATCTGCGCCTGCGTGCCCGGCCGCCCGGCAGGGCCGATTTCTGACCCATCCCCCCGCCTGGCCCCCGCCTTGCGCTTTCCTGCGAGAATAGGGGGATGTTTACCGGCATCATCACAGGCGTGGGGCGCATCGTCGCTGTCCAGCCGCTCGGCAGTTCTTTGCAACACGGCAAGCGCCTCACCATCGAGACGCCGCCGGGCTACCTCGACGACGTTGGCCTGGGCGACAGCATCGCCCTCAACGGGGCCTGCATGACGGTCACCACCCTGGCCGCTGAAGAACGCCGCTTCACCATCGACATCTCCGCAGAATCTCTGGACAAGACCGCCGGCCTGGATCAACCCGGCCCGGTCAACCTGGAAAAGGCACTGCGCGCGCACGACCGCCTGGGCGGTCACATCGTCTCTGGCCACGTGGACGGCATTGGCCGCGTCACCCACTTCGCCCAAGTGGGCGAAAGCTGGGAACTGCGCGTGATGGCTCCCGCTGCCCTGGGCAAATACCTGGCCTACAAAGGCTCCATCACCATCAACGGCGTCAGCCTCACGGTCAACCGCGTGCAGGACAGCGCCGACGGCTGCGAATGCAGCATCAACCTCATCCCGCACACCGTGGAAAACACCGCCCTGGGCCACCTGCGCGCGGGCAGCCCGGTGAACCTGGAAATCGACCTGATCGCCCGTTACGTGGAGCGCATGCTCGGCGCCCCCGCACAATCATGACCACACCCAACCTGGCCCCCGTGCCCATTTCCCCCGTTGAAGACATCGTGGCCGACATGAAGGCTGGCCGCATTGTCATCCTGGTGGACGAGGAAGACCGCGAGAACGAGGGCGACCTCGTCCTGGCCGCCGACCACGTGACACCCGAGGCCATCAACTTCATGGCCCGCTTCGGGCGCGGCCTGATCTGCCTGACGCTGACGCGCGACCGCTGCGAACGCCTGCGCCTGCCCCCCATGGTGCCGCGCAACGGTACCAAGATGGGTACGGCGTTTACCGTGTCCATTGAGGCTGCCGAGGGCGTGACCACCGGCATTTCCGCCGCTGACCGCGCGCGCACCGTGCAGGTGGCCGTGGCCGCCAACGCCCGCGCCGAAGACCTGGTGCAGCCCGGCCACATCTTCCCGCTGCAGGCGGTGGACGGCGGCGTGCTGATGCGCGCAGGCCACACCGAGGCGGGCTGCGACCTGGCCGCCATGGCAGGCTGCACGCCCGCCGCCGTGATCTGCGAGATCATGAAGGACGACGGCACCATGGCCCGCCTGCCCGACCTGCAGCTTTTCGCCGCCGAACACGGGCTGAAGATCGGCACCATCGCCGACCTGATCGAATACCGCAGCCGCGTTGAAAGCCTGGTGCAGAAGGTGGGCAGCCGCCCCCTGAATACCGCGTTCGGCGAGTTCACCGCACACGCCTTCCGCGACCAGCCCAGCGGCGCCCTGCACCTGGCGCTGGTCAAGGGCCAGTGGCAGCCCAGCGATACTGTGAGCGTGCGCGTGCACGAACCCCTGAGCGTGCTGGACGCGCTGGAAGTGGGCCGCTCCATGCACTCGTGGACGCTGGAAACCAGCCTGCGCCACATGGCCGAACAAGGCCGGGGCGTGGTGGTGCTGCTGAACTGTGGCGAAAGCGCCGAACAGCTGCTGGCCCAGTTCGAAGGCACCGCGCGCTCCGCGCAGGCGCCCGAGCGCGGCCGCATGGACCTGCGCACCTACGGCGTGGGCGCGCAAATCCTGCGCGAATGCGGCGTACACAAAATGCAACTGCTGGGCACGCCGCGACGCATGCCCAGCATGGCCGGTTACGGACTGGAAGTGACCGGCTTCCTGAGCAAGACGGAAGGAAACTGAACATGTTGGTAGCCGACAAAGGCAGCGCCGGTGCGCTGGACGGATCGAAACTGCGCATCGGCATCGTGCAGGCGCGCTTCAACCAGGGCATCACCAACGCCCTGGCGCAAGCCTGTGTGACCGAACTGCATGCCCTGGGCGTGGCCGAGGCCAACATCCAGCACGTGCAGGTACCTGGCGCGCTGGAGGTGCCGTCCGCCCTGCAGGCCATGGCTGAAACCGAAAAATTCGACGCCCTGATCGCCCTGGGCTGCGTGATCCGTGGTGAGACCTACCACTTCGAACTGGTCTGCAACGAATCCGCTGCTGGCGTGACACGCGTTGCGCTGGACTACCAGATTCCCGTGGCCAACGCCATCATCACCACCGAGAACCTGCCGCAGGCCGTAGCCCGCCAGGAAGAAAAAGGCCGTGACGCCGCCCAGGTGGCGGTGGAGATGGCCCAGCTGCTCAACCGCATCCAGGCATCATGAGCGACGATACCCCCAACAGCGCCGACAAGGGTGACAAAGCCGCCCCCCGCGCAGCCTTCAAGAAGGCCAGCGACAAGTCCGCCCGCACCCGTGCGCGCGAATTCGCCCTGCAGGCGATCTACCAGCATCTGGTGGGCCGCAACGAGGCCGAGGACATCGACCTGTTCACCCGCGATCTGACCGGCTTCCACAAGGCCGACAGTGCGCACTACGACGCACTGCTGCACGGCTGCATCGCCGAGGCCGACGCGCTGGACGCGCTGGTCACGCCGCTGCTGGACCGCCCGCTGGCCGAGATATCGCCCATCGAACGCGGCGTGCTGTGGATTGGCGCCTACGAGTTCAAGCACTGCCTGGACGTGCCGTGGCGCGTGGTGATCAATGAATGCATCGAGCTGGCCAAGTCCTTCGGCGGCACCGACGGGCACAAGTACGTCAATGGCGTGCTCAACCAGCTGGCGCCCCAGTTGCGCGCGCTGGAAGTGAACCGCGACCAGGCCCGCAAGGGTGGGAGCGCGCAGGCGTGACATCCCTTGCCACGGCAGACACCTTCTGCTGGCCGGTGCGTGTCTACTGGGAAGACACCGACGCTGGCGGCATCGTCTTCTACGCGAACTACCTGAAGTTCTTCGAACGGGCACGCACCGAATGGCTGCGCAGCTTGGGCGTGCAGCAACAGCGCCTGCGCGAGGACACCGGCGGCATGTTCGTGGTGAGCGGCACCGAGCTGCGCTACCACCGCCCCGCGCGGCTTGACGATTTGTTGCAAGTCACGGCACGCGTCGGGGAACTCGGACGCGCTTCGATGACACTGCAACAAGAGGCTTGGCTCACGCAGGACGGCGAACGTTCGGCCCTGCTTTGTGAAGGCAGCATACGCATCGGCTGGGTACAGGCTGATGAAATGCGCCCAGGCCGCATCCCGCAACCGATCATCAACGTTTTGCAACCCCGATGAACCACGATTTTTCCATCGTCGAGCTGATGCTCAACGCGAGCTGGGTGGTGCAGGCCGTGGTGGTTCTGCTCATCACGGTCTCGGTCATCAGCTGGGCAGCGATCTTCCGCAAGGTGTTCGCCCTCAAGCGGGTCAAGCGCCTCACCGAGGAATTCGAGCGCGACTTCTGGTCTGGCGCCAACCTGAACGACCTGTACCTGGCCGCCACGCGCAACGCCCGCGACGGCAGCCCGATGGAACGCATCTTCGCCAGCGGCATGCGCGAGTTCCACAAGCTGCGCGAGCGCCGCATCACGCAGCCCGATGCACTGCTTGATGGCGCACGCCGCGCCATGCGCGCAAGCTACCAGCGCGAACTGGACGCGCTGGAGGTGAACCTGTCCTTTCTGGGCTCGGTCGGCTCCGTGTCGCCCTACGTGGGGCTGTTTGGCACGGTGTGGGGCATCATGCACGCCTTCACCGGCCTGGCCGCGCTCACCCAGGTGACGCTGGCCACGGTGGCACCTGGCATCGCGGAAGCGCTGGTGGCCACCGCCATCGGCCTGTTCGCCGCCATTCCGGCAGTGGTGGCGTACAACCGCTTCACCCACGAGATCGACCGCGCCGCCAACCGGCTGGAGACCTTCATGGAAGAGTTCTCCAACATCCTGCACCGCAACGTTGGCGCCGCCGGTGCAAGTAGCGCGGGGGGCCCGGCCACCGTGTCCCCGGGGCACTGAAGCCACGCCGCAAAGGAAAGCGCGATGCCCGCAGTCACACCCCGAGGCAGAGGCCGCCGCACCATGAACGACATCAACATGGTGCCGTTCATCGACGTGATGCTGGTGCTGCTGATCATCTTCATGGTGACGGCACCGCTCATCACCCCCAGCATGATCGACCTGCCCAGCGTGGGCCAGGCCGCGCGCCAACCTGACCGTTACGTGCAGGTCATCATCGACAAGGACGCCCGGCTGCAGGTGAAGGACGGCACCGCCAGCGCACAGGCCGAGGACGTGAGCGACAAGGCCCTGGTTCAGCGCGTGCGCGACCTGCAGGGCGCGCCCGTGGAAGGCCAGGCCGTGGTGCCGGTGGTCATCAGTGCCGACAAGAGCGTGAAGTACGAGGCCGTGATCAACGTCATGGATCAGTTGCAGAAGGCAGGCATCCAGCGCGTGGGCCTGTCGGTGCAACAGGGGCGCTGAGCGCGGACAGGAGCACGCCCGCATGCAGGCCACCGCCGACACCCTGGACCTGAACCCGCCGCAAGCCGGGCGCTGGCGCGGGCCGCTGCTGATCGCCGTCGTCGTGCACCTGCTGCTGGTGCTGGCGCTGACTTGGGGTGTAGGCTGGCAGCGTGACGCGCAAGTGGTGATGGAGGCGGAGCTGTGGTCGCGCCTGCCAGAGGTGGCGGCACCGCGCGCCAGCGAACCCGAACCGCCTCAGCCACCCGCCCCTGAGCCGCGCCCGGAACCCGAGCCCGCCCCGCCCCCCAAACCCGCACCCGTGGCCGAACCGACCGGCCCTAGCCAGGCCGAGATCGCCCTTCAGAAGAAGCGCGAGAAAGAGCGCGAGGACAAGCTGCACCTGGAAGCGGAGCGCAAGAAGCAGGAAGAAGCCCGCCGCAGGGAAGAGCAGCGGCAGGCCGAACGCGAGGCCGCCGCCAAGCGCGAGGCTGAACGCAAGAAACGCGAGGCTCAGGCCGCCAAGGAGAAAGCCGAGCAGACCGCCCGCGAGAAGGAAGCGGCGCGCCAGCAGGCACAGCTGGAGGCCGAGCGCAAGAAGAACCTGGAGCGCATGCTGGGCCAGGCCGGCGCCATGGGTTCGTCGCGCTCGACAGGCACGGCACAACAGTCCAGCGGGCCTTCTGCGTCCTACGCGGGCAAGCTGGTGGCACGCATCAAGCCCAACATCGTGTTCACCGAAACCATCCCGGGCAACCCGCGCGCGGAGGTGGAAGTCCGCGCCATGCCCGACGGCACCATCGTCGGGCGCAAGCTGCTCAAGTCCAGCGGCCATGCGGGCTGGGACGAGGCCGTGCTGCGCGCGATCGACCGCACCGCCACACTGCCCAAGGACGAGAACGGCCGGGTACCCGGCACCCTGGAACTGATCTTCAGGCCGCAGGACTGAGCGGGTCAGTCAAACACAATCTCTGCCCGGCGCTCGTGGGCCTGCGCCATCCAGGCAGCCAGCGCCGCGTCTGAGGGGAAGAACAGCGCTCGGTCGTCCAGCTGCACCTCGCAACGCGCGGTGTCGCGCAGCACCTGAAAGCGCACCGGCAGCCCACGCACCAGTTCGCCCTGCTCCGTCTGTTCGCGTTGCGGCGGGAACTCGCGCACCAGCGCCGCCACGTCGGGCGCATGCCCATTGACAGCCACACGCAGATACTTGCCAAAGCGGCAGCGCGCCGCGCCCAGGTCCCACAGCTGCTGCACCTTCAGCCGCAAGCCGCCCGAGAAGCGGTCCGGCTGCGCCAGCACCTGAGCAATCACCAACTCGTCGTCCTTGAGCAGGTTTCGGTGCTGGTTGATCAGGTTCTCGTCGGCGGTGGCTTCCATCGTGCCGGTTTTGTCGTCGAGCTTGAAAATGGCCACCTTGCCGCGCTGGCCGTTGATGATGCGCAGGTCGGTCACGATGGCGGCCAGCAGCACTGGATCGCGGCTGTCCACCACGTCGCCCACGGGCGTGCGCGCGAAGCGGCGCACCTCGCGCTCCACTTCGTCGAACAGGTGGCCCGAAAGGTAGAAGCCGATCGCCGTCTTTTCGTGCGTCAGGCGCTCTTTCACGCCCCAAGGCAGCATCTCCACCAGGTCGGGCTCCTGGGTGCTGGCGCCGTGGTCGTCGTCGCCCAGCATGTCGAACAGGCCGCCCTGGTTGGCGTTGGCCTGCTGGGCGTTGGCGTAGTCAAATGCGCGCTCCACCGACGCCAGCAGCGACGCACGGTTGAGATCAAACGAATCGAACGCGCCAGCCTTGATCAGCGCCTCCACCGTGCGCTTGTTCAAGCGGCTGCGGTCCACACGGGCGCAGAAGTCGAACAGGCTGGTGAAGGGCCCCACCACATCACCACGCGGGCCCACGCCACGGCCTTCGCGCGCGGCCACGATGGCCTCGATCGCCTGCTGCCCCGTGCCCTTGACGGCCCCCAGGCCGTAGCGGATCACCTTGTCGCTGACCGGCTCGAAGCGGTAGGTGCCCCGGTTCACGTCCGGCGGGTCGAAAGTGATGCCGAACTTGAGCGCGTCCTCGAACAACACCTTGAGCTTGTCGGTGTCGTCCATTTCGATGGTCATGTTGGCGCAGAAGAACTCCGCCGTGAAGTGCACCTTCAGCCACGCCGTGTGGTACGCCAGCAGCGAATAGGCAGCGGCGTGCGACTTGTTGAAGCCGTAGCCCGCAAACTTCTCCATCAAGTCGAAGACCTCGTCGGCCTTCTCTTCGCTGATGCCCTTCTCGGCCGCGCCCTTGCGGAAGATGATGCGGTGCTCCGCCATCTCCTCGGGCTTCTTTTTGCCCATGGCGCGGCGAAGCATGTCGGCGCCACCGAGCGAGTAGCCGCCCAGCACCTGCGCCGTCTGCATCACCTGCTCCTGGTACACCATGATGCCGTAGGTCTCGGCCAGCACGGGTTCGGTCAGCGGGTGCGGGTAGATCACCTCCTCGCGGCCGTGCTTGCGCGCCACGAAGGTGGGGATCAGGTCCATCGGGCCCGGGCGGTACAGCGCGTTCAGGGCGATCAGGTCTTCCAGCCGCGTGGGCTTGGCGTCGCGCAACATGCCCTGCATGCCGCGGCTTTCAAACTGGAACACCGCTTCGGTCTTGCCATCCTGGAAGAGCTTGTAGGTGGGCCGGTCGTTGAGGGGGATGTTCTCGAACGCGAAGTTGGCCTGGCTGGGGTGGCGCCTAACGATGAATTCCTTGGCCAGCTCCAGGATGGTCAGCGTGGCCAGGCCCAGGAAGTCGAACTTCACCAGGCCGACGGCCTCCACGTCGTCCTTGTCGTACTGGCTCACCGCCGATTCGCTGCCCGGCTGCTGGTAGAGCGGGCAGAAGTCGGTGAGCTTGCCCGGCGCGATCAGCACGCCCCCGGCGTGCATGCCGATGTTGCGCGTCATGCCTTCGAGCTTCTGCGCCAGCTCGATCAACGTCTTGACGTCCTCTTCCTTCTGGATGCGCTCGGCCAGGATGGGCTCCATGGCGATGGCGTAGTTGTTCTTGTCGCCGTCCTTGGGCGGGTTGGGCGGGTATTGCAGCGTCACGCTCATGCCCGGCTTGTTGGGGATGAGCTTGGAGATGCCGTCGCAGAAACCGTAGGCGAAGTCGAGCACGCGGCCCACGTCGCGGATGGCCGCCCGCGCTGCCATGGTGCCGAAGGTGGCGATCTGGCTCACCGCGTCCTTGCCGTACTTGTCCTTGACGTAGTCGATGACGCGGTCGCGGTTGGTCTGGCAGAAGTCGATGTCGAAGTCGGGCATGGACACCCGCTCCGGGTTCAGGAAGCGCTCGAACAGCAGGTTGTACTGCAGCGGGTCCAGATCGGTGATGAGCAGCGCGTAGGCCACCAGCGAGCCTGCACCGGAACCCCGGCCCGGCCCCACCGGGCAGCCGTTTTCCTTGGCCCATTTGATGAAGTCCGACACGATGAGGAAGTAGCCCGGGAACCCCATCTTCAGGATCGTGTTGAGCTCGAACTCCAGCCGCTCCACGTAGCGCGGGCGCTCGGCCTCGCGCTGGGCTTCATCCGGGTAGAGGTGGATCAGGCGGGCCTTCAGCCCCTCGTGCGACACGTGGCGGAAGTACTCCTCCACCGACATCACCACGCCATCGACGGGCGGGATGGGGAAGTTGGGCAATTGCGGCTTGCCCAGCGTCAGCGTCAGGTTGCAGCGGCGTGCGATTTCCAGCGTGTTGGCCAGGGCCGAGGGCACGTCGGCAAACAACTCGGCCATCTCGGCCGCCGACTTGAAGTACTGCTCGCGCGTGAACTTGCGCACACGGCGCTGGTTGCCCAGGATCTCGCCTTCGGCAATGCAGACCCGCGCCTCGTGGGATTCGTAATCGTCGGGCGCCAGGAACTGGATGGGGTGCGTCGCCACCACCGGCAGGCGCAGGCGAGCGGCCAGCGGCACGGCGGCCATCACGTGGCGCTCGTCGTCGGGGCGCTCGGCGCGCTGGATCTCGATGTAGAAGCGGTGCGGAAACGCCCCGGCCAGTTGCAAGGCCAGGTCGGCCGCCTTGGCATCGTCGCCCGCCAACAGGGCCTGCCCTACCGGTCCCATGGCGGCGCCGGACAGCACGATCAGGCCTTCGTTGAGCTCCTGCAGCCACTCCCACTTGATGGCAGCCTGGTCGCGCACCACATTGCCCGTCCAGGCCCTGGCCAGCAATTCACACAAATTCAGGTAACCCTGGTGGCTTTGCACCAGCAGCAGCAGGCGCGGCAGGCTCTGCTGCACGGCGGAAGCACCCGGCGCCGGCTCGCCGCCCAGCCCCTGCACCACCACGTCTGCCCCCAGCACGGGCTTGACGCCGCCGCCCCTGGCCGCCTTGTAAAACTTGACGGCGCCAAACAGGTTGTTCAGGTCGGTCAGTGCCAGCGCGGGCTGGCCATCGGCAGCGGCGGCGGAAACGGCGTCGTCGATGCGGGTGACGCCGTCAACAACGGAAAACTCGGAATGCAGGCGCAGGTGGACAAACATCCACCGATTGTAGGAAGGAAGTCAGAAGCTCTCCCACTCGTCGGCAACCGCCTCGGCCACGGGTTTGGCCAGCCGGGCGTGCTTGGCCGCAGGGGGCGGCACGGCGGCGGACTTGTGCACCGGGAGCGCCTGACGTTTTTGCGGCTCAGAAGGCGCTGCAGCAGGGGCAAGCGCAGGCGCCCTGGCGGCTCGCGGCACGGGCAACTCGGCCTGAGCAGGCCTGGCCTGCGCCACGATCTTCCGTGGGGCCAGCCCATCGCCCAGCTTGAACACGGCCACGGCATCCACCAGGGCCGCCGCCTGGCGGCTCAGACTCTGCGTGGCGGTGGCGCTTTCCTCCACCAGCGCGGCGTTCTGCTGGGTGTCGCGGTCCATGTGGGTGACGGCGTCACTGACCATGGCCATGCCCTGCGTCTGCTCACGCGTGGCGGAACTGATTTCACCTACCAGATCGGTCACACGGCGGATGGAATCCACCACCTGCCCCATGGTGGCACCCGCCCGGTCGGCCAGGGCCGTGCCTTGTGACACCCGCTCCACGCTGGCGGTGATGAGGGTCTTGATCTCCTTCGCGGCCTCGGCACTGCGCTGCGCCAGGCTGCGCACCTCGCCTGCCACCACGGCAAAACCCCGGCCTTGCTCACCTGCCCGCGCCGCCTCCACCGCGGCATTGAGCGCAAGGATGTTGGTCTGGAAGGCGATACCGTCGATCACGGCGATGATGTCCGCGATCTTCTGGCTGCTGGTGTCGATGTCGCGCATCGTATCTACCACCTGAGCCACCACGTCACCGCCCGACCCGGCCACCTCGGAGGCGCTGTGCGCCAGCTGGTTCGCCTGCTGGGCGCTGTCGGCGTTGTGCTGCACCGTGGTGCCCAACTGCTCCATGGCGGCAGCCGTCTGCTCCAGCGTGCTGGCCTGCGCCTCGGTGCGGCCGGCCAGGTCCTGCGTGCCCTGCGCCAGCTGCACCGTGGCGGCGGCCACGCTCTCGGCGTTCGAGCGGACGGTGCCGACAATGCGCTTGAGGTTTTCGTTCATCGTCTGCATGGCGGCCATCACGCTGTCATGGTCGCCCTGGCGCAAGCGGAAGTTGCCGGTCAGGTCACCTTGCGCCACCGTCTGTGCAACCAGACGCACCTCGGCAGGCTCCGCGCCCAGCGCCCGCACCAGCCCGCCAATGATCCACATGGACAAGGCCACCCCGACACAACAGGCAGCCGCTATCGAAGCCAGCACCGTCCAGCGCACCGCCATGCTGTCGGCCTGGGCCTGCGCGTAGGCTCTCTGGGACTCGTCCAGCTGCACCTGGATCAGGCCCGCCACCACTTCCTGCAGCGGATCGAAGACGGGGTACATCTCCCGCGCCCGGAATTCGCCCACACCTGCCTGGTCACCCGCCTTCAGCAAGGATTCCAGCCTATCGGTACTGGCATCGGTCACTTTGAACATGGGCTCGATTCGAGCCACCAGCGCCGCCTCCTCGCCGGTCAGGCGGGTCGCCCGGTACGCCTGCCATGTATCGGCAATCTCCTTCCGGGCACCTTGCACGGCAGCAAGTGCTTGCGCCAGTGTGAACGCGCCATCTGCGGCCTTGTGCGCCGCATCGACGATGTTCACCGCGTACATGTCGGCCACCTTCTTGAGCTGGGAGAGCGGCACCACGCGGTCTGCGTACAACGTCTCCACCCGCCGCTCCGCCACACGCAGTTCGTAAGCGCCTAGCGCCCCAACCCCCACCAGCATGAGCAGCAACACGCCCATCAACAGCAGTAGCTGCGCCTTGATCGTCAATCCCGTTTTCATGGAAATCCCGATGGAATAAAACACCGATGCGACATGCCTCCAATGCACATCACCCGGTTCAATTATTCAACATCAGGATTTACCCTAAAACACCGCTCAAAAGTTGTTTCAAAAATCCAACATCTGCCAACCAGCAAAAAAACAACCCATCCATCAAATAGGGTGATTTATGGAATAGCCATGCATCAATAACCTAATCAATCTCTAAGAATGTGAAGCACCTCGGAACGGAATTCACGGCTATAAAGAATGAGCACCACCAGACCGGTGGCCATGATCATGGCTACGGGTGAAATGAACCACGCCAGCGCAGCAAACGAGAAGTAGTAGGCCCGCAACCCGTCGTTGAAGCTCTCTGCCGCGGCGCCCACCATGGCGGCAGCGCGGTCGGCGTAGACCTTGCGGTCGAATTTGCCGCTGTCGAAATCTTCCGGCGGCGGCATGGAACCAATCACCAGTGCCACGAAAGTGTATTGACGCATACACCACGAAAACCGGAAAAATGCGTAAACGAATATGCTTATCAGCACCAGCACCTTGAATTCGAAGACAATCAGCGGTGTGGATTGGGCAAACGGTATTTCACTCATCAGCTCCGTGGCCTTTTCGGTGGTACCGAGCACGGCAAACAGGCCACCGATCACAAGAATAGCGGTCGACGAAAAGAACGATGGTGTCTGCGACAGGCTCTGGGTGATGAGGCCGTCGAGCATTCGGGGGTCGCGGGCGGTGGCCTGACGCATCCAGTAGGCGCGGTAACGGTTGGTGGTGGCCAGCAAGGACGGCCGCCGCTGGCCCCACACCTTGGCGAACCACGCGTAACCCACCCACAAGGTGAAAAAGCCGACCAGCGCCAGCCAGTCGGCCCAGGGAAGGATGCTGAGGATCTTCATGCGGCCATCTTACGATGGCACCGGCCGGTTTTCAGCACCCGCCGGGTGCTCAACCCTTGAGCCGGGCGGCGACCTGCGCCACGCGTTCGCCCAGGAGCCGTGCGGTTTCCAGGTCGCCAGGGTTCATGTCGGCGGCCCCTACATCGGAGGGGGTCTGGCCCATCACGCCACTGGACGATGCGAGGTAGCCCACGTCGTCGCGCTGCGAGGCCTTGGTGTTGTGGTAGCTCACGCCATTGCCCACCCATATGCCGCCGTGCTGCATGGCCAGGGTAAACATGTAGTGCAAGGTGGACAGCTTGTCGCCGTTGATGTTTGAACTGTTGGTGAAGGCCGCGAACACCTTGTCTTTCCACTGCTGGGTGTACCAGGGCTTGCTGGAAGCGTCTGCGAACTTCTTGAACTGCCAGCTCACGCTGCCCATGTAGGTGGGGCTGCCGAGGATGATGGCGTCGGCCCGGGCCAAGGCCTCCCAGCCGCCGTCGGGCAGGTTGCCCTCGGCGTCGATGGCCAGCAATTCGGCACCGGCCCCCTGGGCCACGGCTTGCGCCAGGCGCTGGGTGTGGCCATAACCCGAGTGGTACACAACGTAAACGTTTGCCATGTGGATTCGCTCCTGCGATTTACCGGCGCGCCTCGCGCCTTGAGAATTGGTCAGTTGGCCAGATCAAACACCAGCACTTCGGCGTCACGCCCCTTGGCCAGCGTGACCTGGGATTCACCCTGCAGCATGGCTGCGTCACCGGCCTGCAGGCGCTGGCCGTTGACTTCCAGCTCGCCCCGAACCAGGTGCACATAACCCAGGCGCGCCGGGTCCAGCGTCAGCTCTGCCTTCTCGTCGCCATCGAACAGGCCTGCGTACAGGGCTGCGTCGGCGTGGATGGTCACCGAGTCCTTGGCGCCGTCGGGCGACGCCACCAGGCGCAGCTGCCCGCGCTTGTCGGCATCGGCAAAGGCCTTCTGTTCGTAGCTGGGGGCAATGCCGGTCACGTTGGGCTCAATCCAGATCTGCAGGAAATGCGTGGTCTGGTTGGGTGCATGGTTGAACTCGCTGTGCATCACGCCGCGGCCCGCGCTCATGCGCTGCACCTCTCCGGGGGGAATGCCCTTGACGTTGCCCATGCTGTCCTGGTGGGCCAGCTCGCCCTGCAGCACGTAGCTGATGATCTCCATGTCGCGGTGGCCGTGCGTGCCAAAGCCGGTGCCCGGGGCAATGCGGTCCTCGTTGATGACGCGCAGGTTGCCCCACCCCATGTGGGCCGGGTCGTAGTAGCCCGCGAACGAAAAGGAATGGAAGCTCTTGAGCCAGCCGTGGTCAGCGTAGCCACGCTCCTGGGAACGACGCAAAGTGATCATGTGGACCTCCGGTTGAGACTGAATGCCGATGGCTTCACTGTACCCATATGGCACACAGATGACGCCGCAGCGGTTTGGTGGCATCATTCAAATTCACTGAACATCAGCGCCTCCAACATGCAAAAACAACGCGTAGCGCTCTCACCCGAAAACCTCCACCTGGTGGAAACGGTGGCCCGCACGGGCAGCATGGCGGCGGCTGCCCGAGAACTGGGCCTGGTGCCCAGCGCCCTGACCTACCGTGTGCGGCAGATGGAGGATGCGCTGGACGTGCTGCTGTTCGACCGCCGCTCGCGCCGCGCCCAGCTCACCCCGGCGGGCGCCGAATTGCTGCGCGCGGGCGAGCACCTGCTGCTGGAGCTGGACGCGGTGGCGCAGCGCGTCAAGCGCGTGGCCACGGGGTGGGAGCCGCAGTTCACCATTGCGGCAGACGCCATCGTTTCCCGCACCACGCTCTTCGAGCTGTGTGAGGCGTTCTACAGCCTGGGCGCCCCGACACGGCTGCGGCTGCGCGCCGAAACGCTTTCAGGCACGCTGGAAGTGGTACTCAACGGCCAAGCCGACCTGGCGCTGGGCGTGTCCATGCACGGCACGGCCTCTTCCAGCTTGCGCTTCGAGCAGCTCGGCGAGGTGTCCTTCGTGTTCGTCGTGGCACCGCACCACCCGCTCGCGGCCGTCTCTCACACACTCACGGCGGCCGAACTGCAGCGCCACCGCGTGGTGGCCGTGGCCGACTCCACGCAACGCGGCGGCGGGCTGAGCTTCGGGCTGCTGCCCGGGCAGGACGTGCTGACCGTGCCGAGCATGCAGCACAAGCTCGAGGCGCAGTTGCGCGGGCTGGGTTGCGGCTCCCTGCCCTTGCCGATGGTGCAGCCCTACATTGATGCCGGTCATCTGGTGCGCAAGGACGTGGCCCTGCCGCCGCGCATCTACCAGCCCGGGTACGCCTGGCGGCTGCCGCACGCAGACCGCCTGTCGGCCGACAGCAACACCCACGGCAGGGCCATGGAGTGGTGGCTCACGCAGCTGGCCAGCCCCAAGACACGCCGCGCCCTGCTGGAGAACCACCACCAGCGCTGACAGCGCCGCGAGACCCGCGAGCGCTGTTACAGTGAGCCCTGAAAAGATACCCCAAACCCACGGAGAACCCCATGCCGAACCCGAAGCGCGCACCCAGCCAACGCACTGCCAACGGTCCTTCGGCGCCGCCACGCCACATTGCCGTGGTGGGCGCAGGCATGGCCGGGGTGACCTGTGCACGTACGCTGGTACAGGCCGGGCACCGCGTGACCTTGCTGGAAAAGAGCAAGGGCGCGGGCGGACGCATGGCCACGCGCCGCAGCGAATTTGGCGGTTTCGACCATGGCGCGCAGTACTTCACCGTGCGCGACCCACGCTTTGCGTTGGCGCTCAAGACCACGCCCGGCCTGGCAGCCCCCTGGCGCGTGAACACCGTGCGCGTGCTTGACGCGCTCGGCCAGACGCTGGCCAGCGCGCCTGCACCCGCCGAGGTGCACTGGGTGGCCTCGCCCGGCATGAGTTCACTGGTCAAGGCCTGGGCTGAACCCCTGGCCGACGGCCGCTTGAATGCCCGCCTGCTGCTGGAGACCCAGGTCACACGCATCGAACCCGATGCCCTGCACCCCAAGCAATGGCAGCTGCGCACCGACTCGCCCGACGGAGCGCAGCAGGTGCACGGTGGCTTTGACCAGGTTGTGCTCGCCCTGCCCCACGTGCAGGCCCAGCAACTGCTCCAGGCCTCGCAGCTGGCCCCGGCCCTGCGCGACGCGCTGGGCGCCGTGCAGGTGTCGCCCTGCTGGACACTGATGCTGGCCTTCCCGCAGGCCATGCAGCCCGGGCTGGCACAGTTCGGCCCGCACTGGCATGCGGCGCGCAGCGACCACCACCGCATCCGCTGGGTGGCACGCGAAACCAGCAAACCCGGCCGCAGCCAGGTGGAACGCTGGACCGTGCAGGCCAGCCCCGAGTGGTCTGCCGAACACCTGGAAGACGACGCCGAGCGCGTGGCAGCCAAGCTGCTCAAGGGCTTTGCCGAGATCACCGGCATACGCGCCACGCCCAGCCACGCCGTGGCCCACCGCTGGCGCTACGCGCAGACGCGCAAGCCGCTCGGCCGCCCCTACCTGTGGAACGCCAAGCTGGGCATCGGCCTGTGCGGCGACTGGTGCCTGGGCTACCGCGTGGAAAGCGCATTCGTCTCAGGTCTGGACCTGGCGCTGGCCATCGCCTGACGGAGCGCCGATGGCGGGCTACGTCGGCCGCTTTGCCCCCTCGCCCACCGGCACGCTGCACCCCGGTTCGCTGGTGGCTGCGCTGGCCAGTTGGCTGGATGCGCGCGCGCATGGCGGGCGCTGGCTGGTGCGGATCGAGGACGTGGACACCCCGCGCTGCGTGCCGGGTGCAGACACTGCCATCCTGCAACAACTGGCCACCTGCGGGCTGGTGGCCGACGCGCCACCCGTGTGGCAGTCGCAACGCGGCACGCTGTACCAGCAGGCGCTGGACAAGCTGGCCTCCGCCGGGCTGGCCTACCCCTGCGCCTGCACCCGCAAAGACATCGAACAGGCTTGGGCCGCCCAGGGCCTGAGCCGCGAACGCCATGCGGAACTGGTTTACCCCGGCACCTGCCGCCCGGAGCGCGGCGGACTTCAAGGCCGCCCAGGCCGTGCCTGGCGGCTGCATGTGGAAGCGGTGTGCCAGCGCCTGCAACTGCCTGCACCACTGCCATGGCACGACCGCCGCCTGGGCGCGCAGCAACAGGATGTGGCCCGCGAGGTCGGCGACTTTGTGCTCAGGCGCGCCGACGGCCTGTGGGCCTACCAACTGGCTGTGGCGGTGGACGACGCGGCGCAAGGCGTCACCCACGTGGTCCGTGGCGAAGACCTGGCAGACAACACCGCGCGACAGATCGTGCTGCAGCAGGCGCTGGGCCTGCCCACCCCGGCGTACCTGCACACCCCCCTGGTGCTGGGGCCCAATGGCGAGAAGCTGAGCAAGCAGAACGGCGCCCAGCCCGTGGATCTGAGCGACCCGCTGGCGGCACTCCACCAGGCCGCTGCTGCATTGGGCCTGCCCCCGCATGGCGGCACGGTGCAGCAGGCCCTGACGGCCTGGACAGCCGACTGGCGGCAAGCCTGCCAGCCCGGGGGTCTCTACAATCCCGGGCCGTGAACACCTCCATTTCCGACACCCCCAGCCCTGCCGCCGACTCGACCAGCGAAGCCCAGGCGCCCGCCCACGTGGCACACCCGAAGACGATCAAGAGTTTCGTCAAGCGCGCGGGCCGCACCACCACCGGCCAGGCCAAGGCCTTTGAGCTGTACGGGCCGCGCTTCGTGCTGCCCTACAGCGGCCAGCCGCTGGACGCAGCCCAGGCGTATGGCCGCACCGCCCCACTGATCCTGGAAATCGGCTTCGGCATGGGCGAAGCCACCGCGCACATCGCCCGCGTGCGCCCGCAAGACAACTTCCTGTGCTGCGAGGTGCACGAGCCCGGCGTGGGCGCGCTGCTCAAGCGCATCGGCGAACAGGACATCACCAACATCCGCATCCTGCAGCACGACGCGGTGGAAGTGATCGACCACATGCTGACAGAAGGCTCCATCGACGGCGTGCACATCTTCTTCCCCGACCCCTGGCACAAGAAGAAGCACAACAAGCGCCGCCTGGTGCAGCCGCCCTTCGTGGCCAAACTGGTGAGCCGCCTCAAGCCTGGTGGCTACATCCATTGCGCCACCGACTGGCAACCCTACGCCGAACAGATGCTGGAGGTGCTGAGCGCCGAGCCGCGCCTGGCCAACACCGCCAGCGATGCCGGCCTGGACGGCTACGCGCCCAAACCCGACTACCGCCCGCTCACCAAGTTCGAGAACCGCGGCCTGCGCCTGGGCCATGGCGTGTGGGACGTGGTGTTCCGCCGCGTCTGAAGCACCACCCCTTTCCGCCAGCCCTGCGCCATGGCCCACGTTGCCAAGAATGCCGCCATCCCCATGCGCGACGGGGTGTCGCCCAGCTGCGTGTCCCTGCCGCGCATGCGCGTGGCACCCTGGCCCACGGTGCTGGACTTTCTGGCCGAACGCCTGCCCGCAGTAAACCGTGCCGAATGGCATGAACGCATGGTGCGCGGCGAGGTGGTGGGTGACGATGGCCTGCCCCTGCCGCCTGGCGCACCCTACGAACACGGCGCGCGCGTTTACTACTGGCGCGCCCTGCCCCATGAGCCCGCCATACCCTTCGAGGAATCGGTTGTCTTCCAAGACGAGCACCTGCTGGTGGCCGACAAGCCGCACTTCCTGCCCGTCACACCCGGTGGCCGCTACGTGCGCGAAACGCTGCTGGTGCGCCTGAAGCAGCGCCTGAACCTGCCCAACCTGAGCCCGCTGCACCGCATAGACCGCGAAACCGCCGGGCTGGTGGTGTTCAGCGTGCAGCCGCCCGAACGTGACGCCTACCAGCGCCTGTTCCGCGACCGGCTGGTGGACAAGACCTACGAAGCCATCGCCCCCTGGCGCGAAGGCATGACCTGGCCACAGACCCGGCGCAGCCACATCCTGGAGCAGGAAGACGCCTTCTACCGCATGCGCGAAGCCCGCCCCGAAGAGAACCTGCCGCCCAACAGCGAGACGCACATCCACCTGCTGGAGCGCCACGGCGACTGGGCCCGCTACCGGCTGGAGCCCGTGACCGGCAAGCGCCACCAGTTGCGCGTGCACATGCACGGCCTGGGGCTGCCCCTGCTGGGCGACCAGTTCTACCCTGTGGTGCGGCGCGGCCCAGGTGAGCTGGAAGACTTTGCCGAACCCCTGCGGCTGCTGGCGCGTGCCATTGCATTCACCGACCCCGTCACCGGCCAGCCCCGCCGGTTCGAGAGCCGCCTGCAACTGGCCCTGCCCGGACCGGCATGAGCTTCCAGCGCCAACCCGCCATCGACGCACTGAAAGTGGTAGCGTCGCAACTGATCGTGCTGCATCACCTGGCCGCCTACGGCCCGGTGGCCGAAAGCATGTACGGCACCACCCCAGGGACCATGGGTTGGCTTTACGACTACGGGCGCATGGCGGTGCAGGTGTTCCTGGTGCTGGGCGGCTACCTGGCCGCGCAAAGCCTGATGCCCGCCATGGCAGGTGATGCGTCTGCCCTGTGGAGCAGCGTCTGGCGACGCTACCTGCGGCTGGCACCACCCTTCTTGGCAGCCTTGCTGCTGGCTCTGGGGGCTGCAGCCGTGGTGCGCCCCTGGCTGGCCGACGACTTTGTGCCCGGCACGCCAACCGTGCAACAACTGCTGGCGCACGCCATGCTGCTGCACGAAGTGCTGGGCGTGGAAGCCCTTTCTGCGGGGGTGTGGTACGTGGCCATCGACTTCCAGCTGCACGCGCTGCTGGCCCTGCTGCTGTGGCTGGGCCAGCGGGGCGGCCAGCGCTGGCCCGCCATGGGGCTCGTGCTGCTGGCCACAGTGGCCTCGCTGCTGCTGTGGAACCGCGACCCAGCGCTGGACGACTGGTCCATCTACTTCTTTGGTGCCTACGGCCTGGGCGTGGCCGCCCGCTGGGCGGGCCAGTGGGGCAGCACCAGCCGCCGGGCCTGGTGGCTGCTGGCCATGGCGCTGGTGGGCCTGCTGGCCTTGGCGCTGGAATACCGCACCCGCATCGCCCTGGCCTTGGCCGTGGCGCTGTGGCTGGGCCTGACCCAGGGGCGCACCTTCACGCTGGCCCCCATCTGGCTGGAAAAGGTGCTGGAAACGCTGGGCCGCTCGTCCTACGCACTCTTCCTGGTGCACTTCCCCGTGCTGCTGCTGGGTAACGCATTGTTCGAAGCGATGGAATGGTCCACCCCCAGTGCAGGCCTGGCCATGTATGCCGCCCTGTGGGCGGTGAGCGTGGCGCTGGGCTGGGCATTCGAGCGGTGGGTGGAGGCACCACTGGCGAGGTGGGTCAGGCGCTGACCTGCAAGCGCAACCAAGCACGACACGAACTTGCCCCTGAGTAGGACAAGCCATCCAACAAAAAAACCGCAGTGCTCAACACACTGCGGTTTTTTCCATTCAGCCGGGAATGGCTTGGGCGGTCACACCCGCTCGGCCACCCACCCTTGCACGCTGGCCAGGGCCTGGGGCAGGCCTGCGGCGTCGGTGCCGCCAGCCATGGCCATGTCGGGCTTGCCGCCGCCTTTGCCGCCCACCTGCTGGGCGACGAAGTTGACCAGCTCACCGGCCTTGACCTTGCCCGTGCTGTCGGCGGTCACGCCAGCAGCGATCTGCACCTTGCCACCGTCCACGGCAGCCAGCACGATGGCGGCGGTCTTGAGCTTGTCCTTGAGCTTGTCCATGGTCTCGCGCAGGGTCTTGGCGTCGGCACCTTCCAGCTTGGCAGCCAGCACCTTCAGGCCCTTCACGTCCACGGCCTGGCCCAGCAGCTCGTCGCCCTGGGCAGAGGCCAGCTTGCCCTTGAGCGCGGCCACTTCCTTTTCCAGGTTCTTGATCTGCTCCAGCGCAGCGCCAATGCGGTTGGTCAGCTCGGCGGTGGGGGCCTTGAGCGCACCTGCCGCCTCGGCCACGGTGCCTTCCAGCTGCTGCAGGTAGGCCAGGGCGTTGGCGCCGGTCACGGCTTCAATACGGCGCACACCTGCGGCCACGCCACCTTCGGCCACCACCTTGAACAGGCCAATGTCACCCGTGCGCTGCACGTGGGTACCGCCGCACAGTTCGCGGCTGGTGCCGATGTCGAGCACGCGCACGGTTTCGCCGTACTTCTCGCCAAACAGCATCATGGCGCCGGTCTTCTGGGCGCTTTCAATGTCCATCACGCGCGCCTGGGTGGCGCTGTTGGCCAGGATCTCGGCGTTGACGCGGGCTTCGATCTCGCGGATCTGCGCGTCGGTAACGGGGGCGTTGTGCGCGAAGTCGAAGCGGGTGCGGTCGGCGTTGACGAGCGAGCCCTTTTGCTGCACGTGGCTGCCCAGCACTTCGCGCAGGGCCTTGTGCATGATGTGCGTGACCGAGTGGTTGCGCATGGTGGCGGCGCGCAAGGCCATGTCCACCTGAGCCTGCACGTGGTCGCCCACGGCGAGGGTGCCGGTCTCGAGCACGCCGTGGTGGCCGAACACGTCGGCCTTGATCTTGAGGGTGTCTTCCACCGCGAACCTAGCAGAGCCACTGGTGAGCGTGCCCTGGTCGCCTACCTGGCCGCCGCTTTCGGCGTAGAAGGGGGTGGTGTCCAGCACCACCACACCGGCCTGGCCTTGCTTGAGTTCAGCCACGGGCGTGCCATCCACGTACAGGGCCACCACCTTGGCCTGGGCTGCCAGCTGTTCGTAGCCCACGAAGGTGTTGCCAGCGCCGGTGTAGTCCAGCGCCTTGTCCATCTTGAACTTGCCTGCGGCACGGGCCTGGGCCTTCTGACGCTCCATGGCGGCGTTGAAGCCGTCGGCGTCCACCGACACGCCACGCTCGCGGCACACGTCGTTGGTCAGGTCCAGCGGGAAGCCGTAAGTGTCGTGCAGCTTGAAGGCCACGTCGCCGGGCAGCACCTTCTCGCCACCGCCCAGGGCTGCGTCGAGAATCTCCATGCCGTTTTCCAGCGTTTCGTAGAAGCGCTCCTCTTCGGCCTTGAGCACTTCGGTGATGCGCTGCGCGTTGGCGGCCAGATTGGGGTAGGCGTCCCCCATCAGCGCCACCAGGTCGGGCACCAGCTTGTGGAAGAACGGTGCCTTGCGGCCCAGCTTGTAGCCGTGGCGGATGGCGCGGCGCACGATGCGGCGCTGCACGTAGCCCCGGCCTTCGTTGCTGGGGATGACGCCGTCGCTGATGAGGAAGGCGGTGGCGCGGATGTGGTCGGCGATCACCTTGAGCGAGGGGTTGGCCAGGTCGGTGCAGCCGGTTTCGCGGGCAGCGGCCTTGATGAGCGCGTCGAAGATGTCGATTTCGTAGTTGCTGTGCACGTGCTGCAGGATGGCGGCCAGGCGCTCCAGGCCCATGCCCGTGTCCACACAGGGGGCGGGCAGCGGGGTGACGGAGCCGTCTTCGTGCATCTCGAACTGCATGAACACGTTGTTCCAGATCTCGATGAAGCGGTCGCCGTCTTCTTCAGGACTGCCCGGGGGGCCGCCGGGGATGTGGTCGCCGTGGTCGTAGAAGATCTCACTGCAGGGGCCGCAGGGGCCGGTGTCGGCCATCATCCAGAAGTTGTCGGACTTGTAGCGGCCACCCTTGTTGTCACCGATGCGGATCACGCGCTCGGGCGGCAGGCCGATCTCCTTCGTCCAGATGTCGTAGGCCTCGTCGTCTTCGGCATAGACGGTGGCGAGCAGGCGCTCGGCGGGCAGCTTGTAAACCTCGGTCAGCAGTTCCCAGGCCCATTTCAGACTCTCACGTTTGAAATAGTCGCCAAAGGACCAGTTGCCCAGCATCTCGAAGAAGGTGTGGTGGCGCGCGGTGTAGCCCACGTTCTCCAGGTCGTTGTGCTTGCCACCGGCGCGCAGGCAGGCCTGCACGGACGCGGCGCGCACGTAGCTGCGCTTGTCGGTGCCCAGGAACACGTCCTTGAACTGCACCATGCCGCTGTTGGTGAACATGAGCGTGGGGTCGTTGCCCGGCACCAGCGGGCTGGACGCCACGACCGTGTGGCCGCGCTCGGCGAAGAAGTCCAGGAAGGTCTTGCGGATCTCGGCCACGGTGGCCACGGGTTTCGCGGATGCTTGGGTCATGGTCGGCTGCGCTGTGGGTCGCGTCGCGGTTGGTCTGGGTTAGGTGTTGGGGGCCTGGGCGCCGGCCTGCCTTGCGGCGGCCAGTGGGCGAACCCTTCATTTTAGCGAAGCCCCGTCGTGGCCGGGGCTTTCAGCCTTACCGCCAGCCCTGTGCCAGCTCGCGGGTGAGCTGCGCCGCCGGCATGGGGCGGCATGCAGGCGCGTTCTGCCCAGCCCACAGGGGAGTGAAATCGGTGCGGCCCGCCTTCTCGGCGGCGGTGCGCAGCGGCGCGATGGCGGTGGCCGCCAGCGGGAAGGCCGGTGCCAGCGGGCTGAGGCCCACCGTGCCCTGCCCCAGTTCCCGCATGGCGCGGTTGACGATGCCGCGTGCGGGCCGCCCGGTAAACACGTTGGTGAGCGCAGTGTGGCGGGCCGCACCAGACTGCAGGGCCTGGCGGTGCATGGGGGTGGTTTGCGCCTCGGGGCACAGCAGGTAGGCCGTGCCCACCTGCACACCCGCTGCACCCAGGGCCTGTGCGGCGGCCACACCTGCCGCGTCCACGATGCCCCCGGCGGCGATCACAGGCACGCGCACGGCCCCCACCACCTGGGGCAGCAGCGCGAAGGTGCCCAGTTGCGTGGTCAAGTCGTCGCTGAGGAATATGCCCCGGTGGCCACCGGCCTCAAGCCCTTGGGCGATGACGGCGTCGACCCCATGAGCTTCGAGCCAGAGGGCTTCGTCCACCGTGGTGGCGCTGGACAGCACCTTGGCGCCCCAGGCTTTGACGCGGGCCAGCAGAGCGGGTTCGGGCAGGCCGAAATGGAAGCTCACCACGGGCGGCCGAAAGGCTTCCAGCAGCTCGGCGGCTTCGGCGGTGAAGGGAGATCGCGCAGCCACAGCGGGGGCCGTGGGTGGGGGCAAGCCCACCTCGGCGTAGTACGGGGCCAGGGCCTGGTTCCAGGCCGCTTCGCGCGCCATGTCTTGGGCGGGTGGGCGGTGGCAGAAGAAGTTGACGTTGTACGGTCCCGCGGCCTGGGCTTGCAGCAACTGCAGTTCGGCGTGCAGCGCCTCCAGGCTGATGGTGGCGGCGGGCAGGGAACCCAGGCCGCCCGCCTGGGTGACAGCCAGCGCCAGCGCGCTGCCCTGGGCACCGGCCATGGGGGCCTGGATGACGGGGAGTGGGATGCCCAGCAGGGCTTGCAGGGGATGGGTCATGGTGTGGGATTTTGCTTGGGTTTTCTGGCGTTGTCCTCGTTGTCTCGAGGGGTTGGCGTTTGCGGTGGTTTCACTCGTCAGGGGTTGGCGGCGCGGTGGGCACCCGCGCCGGACTTCCTCTGACATGCTCACCTACCGCTTCAAGGCTGGTGCCTGGGGGTGGCCGGGCGCAGCGCCTATTCGTGGTTGCCACAGAGGGTGCACACCCATGAGGTGTTGACGAGCTCATGCTGGCACGTTGTTGCGCTGGACCGCGAGCGAAGCATCGCCCGACCACCCCCAGGCACCAGCCGTGCCAACGTCCACGGCCACCCAAGGGTAAACCCTGAAAGCACCCCAACCCAAATCATTTAACATGTTAAATAAATGAACACAACGCCCAACTTCAAACACCGCAACCTGCCGCGCCTGCTGCTGGAAGCCCGCGAAGCCGTGATGGCCCACACCCGGCCCGGCCTTCGCGCCCACGGCCTTAGCGACCAGCAATGGCGCGTGCTGCGCGTGCTCGGCGAACACGCCAGCGACCCGGCAGGCGTGGAAACCGGCCGCGTGGCGCGCGAGGCCTTCATCCTGGGCCCCAGCCTCACCGGCGTGCTCAGCCGCATGGAGCGCGACGGGCTGATCGAACGCGCGCGCTGCCCCGTGGACGGCCGCCGCACCGTGGTGCGCGCCACGGCACGCGGGCTGGAGCTGGCGTCCGGCCTGTCTCACGTCATCGAAGAGCACTACGCCACGCTGGAAGCCCAGATGGGCAAGGCCAAGCTTGACCAGCTCTACGCCCTGCTGGACGAAGTCATCGCCCTGGAGCTGACCGACGCCCCCCACTACGACCCCGACGAGGACAACGAGGCATGACCGCTCCCTTCATACCCAGCGGCACCGTGTACGGCACGCTGCTCAACTTCCAGCACGAATGGGCCTTGTGGGCCGACCGCATGACGCAGCCCCCCTACCAGGCCACGCCACACGCCCCCGTGCTTTACGTGAAGACGGCCAACACCTTCTGCCCCAGCGGCCAAGCGGCGCCCTTGCCGCCAGGCGCCCAGGCGTTGGAAGCCGGTGCAAGCCTGGGCCTGGTCATCGGTGACGACGGCGCCCCGGCCGCTTGCGTGCTGCTGAACGACCTGCAATTGCCCCACGCCAGCTACTACCGCCCGCCAGTCAAGTTCAAGAACGGCGACGGGTGGCTGGGCATCGGCCAGCGCACGGTGCCACTGGAGGCGCTGGGCGGCCTGCAGGCCCTGGCCACGCTGAAGCTGCAAGTCACCGTCAACGGCGAACACCGCCAGACAGTGGACCTGCCCACCCTGCGCCGTGACGCCGCCCAACTGCTGGCAGACGTTGGCGAATTCATGACCCTGCAACCTGGCGACGTGCTGATGCTGGGCACCGATGCCCTGGCAGATGGCACCCGGCCCCGCTTGCAGGCGGGCGACCGCGTGGAGATATCAGCCCCCGGCTTCGAGCCGCTGATGCAGACCATTGCCGCCGCCCAGCCCGCCCGGGGGCCTCTTATCCGTACCAAGAACAGCGCGCCGCCTCAACGCCGCGCCCGCGTGGCGTGGGCAGGTGCCGTGCACGACGCGGTGGAATCCGATGGCCAGCTGCTGCTGACCCGCAGCCCCTACGCCGGCCAGCGTGTGCCTTTTGACGACGTGGTGTGGCTGCCACCGCTGGCCCCGGTGGCGCAGCCGCGCACCGTGCTGGCACTGGGCCTGAACTACGCCGACCACGCCAAGGAACTGGCCTTCAAGGCCCCCGAGGAGCCCCTGGCCTTCGTCAAGGGCGCGGCCAGCCTGATCGGCCACCGCGCCTACACCCTGCGCCCTGCCGGGGTGAAATTCATGCACTACGAATGCGAGCTGGCCGTCGTGATCGGCCGCACGGCACGCAACGTGAAGAAGGACGACGCCTACGACTTCATCGCGGGCTACACCGTGGCCAACGACTACGCGATTCGCGACTACCTGGAGAACTGGTACCGCCCCAACCTGCGCGTGAAGAACCGCGACACCTGCACCCCCATCGGCCCCTGGCTGGTGGACGCCGCCTGGCTGCACGAGCGCCACGGCTCACCCATGAACCTGGCGCTGCAGACCACCGTAAACGGCGCGGTGACACAGCGCGGCCACACGCGCGACATGATCTTTGACGTACCCACGCTGATCGAGTACTTCAGCAGCTTCATGACGCTCAACCCCGGCGACCTCATCCTGACCGGCACCCCCGACGGCGTGGTGAACTGCCAGCCGGGTGATGTGGTGGTCACCGAAATCGAAGGCCTCTGCGCACTGCAGAACACGCTCATCGCCGCCCCCTGAAACCCATCCACACCCGAGCCCCACCATGACCACCCGCATCGACCACCTCATCAACGGCCAGCGCGTTGCCAGCCAGCAGTACTTTGAATCCATCAACCCCGCTACGCAGGGCGTGCTGGCCGAAGTGGCTGCTGGCGGCGAAGCCGAAGTGAATGCCGCCGTGCAGGCCGCCAAGGATGCCTTCCCCGCCTGGGCGGGCAAGCCCGCCACGGAACGGGCCAAACTCATCCGTAAGCTAGGCGAACTCATCACTCAGCACGTGCCCGAGATCGCCCGTACCGAGACGGACGACACCGGCCAGACCATCAGCCAGACCGGCAAGCAGCTGGTGCCGCGCGCAGCAGACAACTTCAGCTACTTCGCCGAAATGTGCACGCGTGTGGACGGCCACACCTACCCCACGCCCACGCACCTGAACTACACCCTGTTTCACCCGGTGGGCGTGTGCGCGCTCATCAGCCCGTGGAACGTGCCCTTCATGACGGCGACCTGGAAGGTCGCGCCCTGCCTGGCGTTCGGCAACACGGCGGTGCTGAAGATGAGCGAACTCAGCCCCCTGACCGCCGCGCGCCTGGGCGAGCTGGCGCTGGAGGCGGGCATTCCCGCCGGGGTCCTCAACATCGTGCACGGCTTTGGCCAGGAAGCCGGGGAGCCCCTGTGCGCGCACCCCGACGTGCGCGCCATCAGCTTCACCGGTTCCACCGCCACGGGCAACCGCATCGTGCGCGCGGCGGGGCTGAAGAAGTTCAGCATGGAGCTTGGCGGCAAGAGTCCCTTCGTGATCTTCGACGACGCGGACCTGGACCGCGCGCTGGACGCTGCAGTGTTCATGATCTTCAGCAACAACGGTGAGCGCTGCACGGCAGGCAGCCGCATCCTGGTGCAGCAGAGCATCTACGCCGAATTCGCGGCCAGGTTTGCCGAACGCGCCAAGCGCATCGTGGTGGGCGACCCGCAGGACGACAAGACCATCATCGGCCCGATGATCAGCCGCAACCACCTGGCCAAGGTGCGCAGCTACATCGAACTGGGCCCCAAGGAAGGCGCCACGCTGCTGTGCGGCGGGCTGGACCGCCCTTCCTACGCGCCCGAGCTGCCCGCGCATGTGGCGCAAGGCAACTACGTGTGGCCCACGGTGTTTGCCGACGTGGACAACCGCATGCGCATTGCGCAGGAAGAAATCTTCGGCCCCGTGGCCTGTCTGATCCCGTTCCGGGACGAGGCGCACGCGATTGAATTGGCCAACGACATTCAGTACGGTCTGTCGAGCTACGTGTGGACCGAAAACATTGGCCGAGCGCACCGGGTGGCGGCGTCGATTGAGGCGGGCATGTGCTTTGTCAACAGCCAGAACGTGCGCGACCTGCGGCAGCCCTTTGGCGGCACCAAGGCCAGCGGCACGGGGCGCGAGGGCGGAACATGGAGTTACGAGGTGTTCCTGGAGCCCAAGAACGTGGCGGTTTCCATGGGGTCGCACCATATTCCTCATTGGGGTGTTTGACGTGTTCTCTGAGGTTTCACGCCTGCACCTGGGCGGGATCAGCGTGCCAGGGTACCCGGCTCCGCGAATGTCCCCCGAAACGGGCACAGCCCGTTTCTCCTCCTTTATTTCGCTGCGCCGTGCACCCCGCCCCACTGATCCTGATGTTGCGCGGGCGCTCAACGTTCAAGCGCTTGGTCGGCCTAGGTGCAACGCCATGAAGAGGTGGGGTGAACACCGCAGCGAAATAAAGGACGAGGGTTTTGCGCAGCAAAGCCCGGGGGACATTCGCGGAGGTGTTCACCCCGCCTCTTCACCCCAAACAAAGGCAGCCCAGCAACGAAAAGCAACCCCACACACAGGAGACAACCCATGGGCAAAGTAGCACTGGTCGGCAAGATCACCCACGTACCGTCGATGTACCTCAGCGAACTCGAAGGCCCGCGCAAGGGCACGCGGCAGGACGCCATCGACGGCCACAAGGAAATCGCGCGCCGCTGCAAGGAACTGGGCGTGGACACCATCGTCGTATTCGACACCCACTGGCTGGTCAACGCCAACTACCACATCAACTGCGCACCCCGCTGGCAAGGCACCTACACCAGCAACGAACTGCCGCACTTCATCAGCAACATGCCTTTCGCCATTCCTGGCAACCCGGAACTGGGGCAACTGCTGGCCAAGGTGTGCAACGAACACCAGGTGGAAACGCTGGCCCACCACGCCACCACGCTCGACCCCGAATACGGCACCCTGGTGCCCATGCGCTACATGAACGAAGACCAGCACTTCAAGGCGGTTTCCGTGTCGGCCCTGTGCACAGTGCACTACCTGAACGACAGCGCTCGCCTGGGCTGGGCCATGCGCAAGGCCGTGGAGGAGCACTACGACGGCACCGTGGCCTTCCTGGCCAGCGGCTCGCTCAGCCACCGCTTCGCGCAGAACGGCCTGGCGCCGGAATACGCCTTCAAGATCTGGAGCCCCTTCCTGGAACAGCTCGACCGCCGCGTGGTGGAGATGTGGCAGCAAGGCCAGTGGAAAGACTTCTGCGAAATGCTGCCCGAATACGCCAGCAAGGGCCATGGCGAAGGCTTCATGCACGACACCGCCATGATGCTGGGCGTGCTGGGCTGGAGCGAGTACGAAGGCCACGCCGAGGTGATCACCCCGTACTTCGGCGCTTCGGGCACGGGGCAGATCAATGCCGTGTTCCCGGTAACCCCGGTGACGGGCCGCGCCATTCCCGCGCCCATGGCCAGCGGGGCACAGGGCTACACGCCAGTGTCTTCGCGCCTGTAAAGTGACGAAAGCAAGCCATGCCCCACCTCGTCATCCTCTACACCGGCCAGCTCGACGCCGAGACCGACATGGGCGCCCTGTGCCGCACCCTGGCCGACACCATGCTCGCCGTGCGCGACGAGGACGACCGCCAGGTCTTCCCCACTGGCGGCACGCGTGTGCTCGCCTACCCCGCTGCACACTGCGCCGTGGCAGATGGCGGCACTGCAGGCCGCGCGACGGGGGGCGATGGCGACTACGCCTTCGTCTACCTCAACCTGCGCATGGGCCGGGGCCGCAGCGCCGCCACGCACCGCAAGGTCGGCGACGCGCTGCTCATGGCCACCAAGGCGCATTTCCAGCCGCTGTTCTCGCGGCGCCACATCGGCGTCACGCTGCAGATCGACGAAGGCCAGGAGGTCTTCGACGCCAAGCACAGCAACCTCCACCCCCTGTTCACCCCCAAGGCCTGACCCATGCTGTCCGACGCACAGATCCAGGAACTCGCCGCCGAACTGCACCAGAGCCAGAAGACCCGCGTGCAGGTCGAACACTTCTCCAAACGCTTCCCCGGCATGACGCTGGAAGACGGCTACCGCATCAGCCGCGCCTGGGTGGCGCAGCAGCTGGCCGAAGGCAGGCATGTCATCGGACACAAGATCGGCCTCACCTCGCGCGCCATGCAGCAGGCCAGCCAGATCGACGAGCCCGACTACGGCACCCTGCTCGACGACATGCTCTACACCTGCACACCCGGCCAGGTGCTGGACATCCCTTCCAGCCGCTTCCTCAAGCCCCGCGTGGAGGTGGAGCTGGCCTTCGTACTCAAGGCGCCGCTGCAAGGCCCCAACGTGACCGTGGAACAGGTGCTGGACGCCACCGAATACGTCACCCCCGCCATCGAGATCATCGACGCGCGCATCGAGCAGTTCGACCGCCATACCCAGGTCATGCGCAAGGTGTTCGACACCATCAGCGACAACGCGGCCAACGCGGGCATTGTGTTGGGCGCAGGCCGCGCCGCACCGCGCGAACTGGACCTGCCTTGGTGCGGTGCCATCTTGCGCCAGAACGGCGTGGTGGAAGAAACCGGACTGGCCGCAGGCGTCCAGGGCGACCCGGCCATCGGCATTGCGTGGCTGGCCAACAAGCTGGCGCCCTGGGGCGAGCGGCTGGAAGCCGGGCAGACTGTGCTGGCAGGCTCGTTCACGCGCCCCGTGGCCGCGCGAGCGGGCGACCTGTTCGACGCCGACTACGGCCCGCTTGGCCGCCTGCAGTTCCGCTTAGTCTGAGCACCCAAAAACACGCCGGAGACAAACCCCATGGAATCCCCCTACATCCGCCCCGCACGCTTCAGCCCCGAAGAGTGGGACGCGCGCGTCAAGCTCGCCGCCACCTACCGCATCTTTGCTCACCTGGGCTGGGCGGAGCTGATCTACAACCACATCTCGCTGCGCGTGCCGGGCGCCGAGCCGCACTTCCTCATCAACCCTTTCGGCCTGCACTACAGCGAGGTCACCGCCTCCAATCTGGTGAAGGTGGACATCGAAGGCAACATCGTCGGCCACTCCGACTGGCCCATCAACCCGGCAGGGTTCACCTTCCATGGTGCCATCCACGCGGCCATGCCTGAAGCCCACTGCGTGATGCACGTGCACACCACCCCCACGCTGGCCGTGTGCTGCACGCAGGAAGGCCTGTCCTACACCAACTTCTACGCCGCGCAGCTGTGGGACCAAGTGGCCTACCACGAGTTCGAGGGCATCACCGTGCACCTGGACGAAGGCCAGCGCATCCTGGACAGTGCTGGCGGCAAACCCGTGCTGCTGCGCAACCACGGGCCTGTGGTCATCGGCCGCACGCTGGCACATGCCTTCAACCTGATGTGGCTGGTGCAACGCGCCTGCGAGGTGCAGGTGGCCTCCCAGGCGCTCGGGCCGTTGCGCCCCATCCCCGTGCCGGTGCTGGAAAAGTGCGTGCGCGACTCCCTCAACTTCAACCCAAACTTTGGCGCCGGTGAAGACTCCTTCGCCGCCATGCAAAGACTCATCGACCGGGTCAACCCCGGCTACGCCGTATGACTGCCACCGCCTCCAACCCCTTGCGCGTGGCCATCGTGGGCGCGGGCGCCATTGGCGGCCTGTTCGCCGCCTGGCTCAGCCAGCTGCCCCATGTGCACGTGAGCATGCTGGCGCGCGGCGCCACGCTGCAGGCGCTGCGCGGCCAGGGCCTGCAACTCACCAGCGCACAGGGCACGCGCACCGTGCAGGTCCATGCCAGCGACGACCCTGCCAGCCTGGGCCCGCAAGACCTGGTGGTGCTGGCCGTGAAAGGCCCCGCCGTGAAGGACGTGGCGCCCGCCGTGCGTGCGCTGCTGGCCCCCGAAGGCCGGGTGCTCGTCGCCATGAACGGTGTGCCGTGGTGGTTCTTCCATGGCCTGGGCGGCGCTTGCGACGGCCTCCATCTGCCCAGCGTGGACCCGGACGGCTCGCTCGCCGCCTCACTGCCCGCCACCCGCGTGGTCGGCTGCGTGGTCCACCTCAGCAGCACCACGCCGGAGCCTGGGCACGTGCGCCACGTCAATGGCAACGGCCTCATCATCGGTGAACCGGCAGGCGGCGCCAGTCCAAGCGTCCAGTCTCTGGCAGCCACGCTGGAACAGGCAGGCTTTGCCGTCACCGTGTCAGATCGCATCCAGCGTGATGTCTGGTACAAGCTGTGGGGCAACATGACCATGAACCCCGTGTCGGCGCTCACGGGTGCCACCTGCGACCGCATACTCGACGACCCGTTGGTGCGCGGCTACATCAGTGCCGTCATGCGCGAGGCCCAGGCCATCGGCGCACGCATCGGTTGTGCCATTGACCAAAGCCCCGAAGACCGCCACGCCGTCACGCGCAAGCTTGGCGCGTTCAAGACCTCCATGCTGCAGGACGTGGAAGCCGGGCGCGCCATCGAACTGGACGCCCTGGTGGGCGCGGTGCGCGACATCGGCCAGCACCTGCAACTGCCCACGCCCAACATCGACGCGCTGCTCGGCCTCACACGGCTGATGGCGCAGACGCGCGGCCTGTATCCCGCCTAAACTTCGAGCCAACCATGCAAGTCCCCACCAACACCTTCCGCGACGCCCTGCGCGCCCAACAACCCCAGATCGGCCTGTGGCTGGGCCTGGCCGACCGCTACTGTGCCGAACTCCTGGCGGGCGTCGGCTACGACTGGCTGCTCATCGACGGTGAACATGCCCCCAACGACGTGCGCAGCACACTCGGCCAGTTGCAGGCCGTGGCCAGCGCCAGCACCGCGCTGCCGCCGGGCCAAGCCGCGTCGCACGCCGTGGCGCGCGTGCCCATCGGCACGGGCGACGTGGGCACCACGCTCATCAAGCAGTACCTGGACATTGGCGTGCAGACGCTGCTCGTGCCCATGGTGGACACACCCGAACAGGCCGCCCAGGTGGTGGCCGCTGCCAAGTACCCGCCCGAGGGCGTGCGCGGCATGGGCAGCGCCCTGGCACGCTCATCACGCTGGCAGGCCTACCCCAATTACGTGAAGGAAGCCAACGCCCAGGTCTGCGTGCTGTTGCAGGCCGAGACAGTGGAAGCCATGCGCCACCTCGACGCCATCGCCGCCACCCCCGGCGTGGACGGCGTGTTCATCGGCCCCGCCGACCTCAGCGCCAGCATGGGGCACCCAGGCAACCCTGGCCACCCGGACGTGCAGGCCGCCATTGAGGACGGCATCGCCCGCATCCTGCGCGCGGGCAAGGCGCCGGGCATCCTGGCCACCAGCGAGGCGCAGGCGCGCAAGTGGCTCGCCGCGGGGGCGCTGTTCGTGGCCGTGGGCATCGACACCATGCTGCTCAAATCCAGCGCCACCGAACTGCTGCGGCGCTACCGCGCCGATGCGCCCACCCAAACAGGTGGCGCGCAGGGTTACTGAAGCCGTCCCGGCACCCGGCGGGCCTGCTATGCTCGCAGGCCATGCGTCTCAATCTGATATTCGCGCGCGCCGCCAACGGCGTGATCGGGCGCGACAACACCCTGCCCTGGCACCTGCCGGAAGACCTGGCCCACTTCAAGCGCCAAACCCAGGGCAGCCCGGTCATCATGGGCCGGCGCACGTGGGAATCCCTGCCCCCGCGCTTTCGGCCGCTGCCCGGCCGGCTCAACATCGTGCTGTCGCGCCAGGGCTTCGCGGCCGAAGGTGCCGTCGTGCTGCCCAGCCTGGAGGCCGCCCTTTCGCACTGCAGCGCCCTGGCGCAAGCACCGCAAGAGGTCTGGGTGATCGGCGGTGCGCAAATCTACGCCCAGGCCCTGCCGCTGGCCCGGCGCGTGGTGGTCACCGAAATTGCCCAGGCCTTTGAAGGCGACGCCCACGCCCCCGAGCTGGGCACCGGCTGGCGCGAAACCTCGCGCGAGGACCACATTGCCGCCAGCGGCCTGCCCTTCGCCTTCGTCACCTACGAACGCTGAGCGCCATGCCGCCCACCGAGACCCGGCCCGCCCACTGGATCGTCGAGATGAACCACAAGGTTCGCTCGGGCATCTTTGCCGTGGTCTTTGTGATGATGCTGTCGCACCTCGCGCAAGGCACCCAGAGCTGGACAGTATGGGGGTGGCTGGTGTTGCAGTTCCTCGTGTACCCGCACCTCATCTACCTTTGGGGCAGATACGCCGAAGACCCCACGCGCGTCGAGATGCGTGCACTGCTGCTCGACCCCCTGTTGATCGGCGGCTGGCTGGCCTGGCTGGGTTTTCCCCTCTGGATCAGTTTTCCCGTGGCCATAGGCACGTTGATCAGTATTTCGCTGTACCGCGGCACGCGTGGCACGCTGCAGGCACTGGCAGCATTGATCGTGGGAGCGGCGGTGGTCATGGTCCTTGATCGCCCGCACTTCGAACCGCAAACCGATGGCCTGACCACCGCGCTGAGCATGCTGGCGCTGAGCGCCTACCTGCTGATGGTCGCGGAAGGCGCCCGTCAGCGCGGCTTGAAGCTGCGCGCCGCACGCGAGGAACTGCGCAGCAAGGAACAGGCCCTGCAGCGCCAGCTCGACGCCAACCGCGTCCTTCAGCAGCAGCTGCAGGAGCAGGCCAACCGCGACCCCCTCACCGGGCTGTTCAACCGCCGCTACCTCGACGCAACCATGGAGCGCGAACTGGCGCGCTGCCAACGCGAAAGCCAGCCGCTGAGCCTGCTGGTCATGGACATAGACCACTTCAAGCGCATCAACGACGAACATGGCCACCCGGCTGGCGACGAGGTGTTGCGCCAGGTGGCGCAATTGCTCGCTGGGCGGGCACGCAACTCCGACGTCGTCTGCCGTTATGGTGGAGAGGAATACCTCGTGCTGCTGCCCAACATGACGGCACACACCGCCCTGGTCCGCGCCGAGGAATACCGCAGCCAGTTGCAGGCGATGGGCATCCCGTTCGAAGACAAGACCCTGCGCACCACGCTGTCCATAGGCATGGCATCCTTTCCCAAGCACGGCCGCACCGTGCACGAACTCATCCGCCTCGCAGATGCAGCGCTCTACCAGGCCAAACAGGCCGGGCGCAACCGCGTGGTGGAAGCCACCCCTTGCAAGTCATCCACACCATGAAACTCGCCACCTGGAACGTCAACTCCCTGGGCGTGCGCCTGCCCCAGGTGCTCGACTGGCTCGCCGCCAACCCTGTTGACGTGCTCGCCCTGCAGGAGCTCAAGCTCACCGACGACAAATTCCCCGCCGACGCCTTTGAGCTGGCGGGTTACCACGCTGCCTGGTTCGGCCAGAAGACCTACAACGGCGTGGCCCTGATCTCACGCCAGCCGCCACAGGACGTGGTGAAAAACATCCCCGGCTTCCCGGACGAACAGTCCCGTGTCATTGCCGCCACCTACGGCGAAGGCAGCGACTCGGTGCGCGTCATCGGCGCCTACTTCCCCAATGGCCAGGCACCGGGCTCCGACAAGTTCGAATACAAGATGCGCTGGCTGGATGCCCTTCGGGCGTGGGTTCAAGGCGAACTCCAGAGCCACCCCGGCCTCGCGCTCATGGGCGACTACAACATCACGTTCGATGACGCCGACGTCTGGGACCCGGACGGCCTTCGCGAAACCATCCACTGCACCACCGAAGAGCGCACGCACCTGCAGGCGCTCATCGCCCTGGGCCTGCACGACGCGCACCGCCTGTTCGAGCAACCACCCAAGAGCTACAGCTGGTGGGACTACCGCATGCTCGGCTTCCAGAAGAACCGGGGTTTGCGCATCGACCACATCCTCGTCAGCAACGCGCTCAAGGCCCGTGCCACCGCCTGCACCATCGACCGCGCGCCGCGCAAGAACAAACAGCCCAGCGACCACGCCCCCGTGGTACTGACCCTGGCCTGAAACCAGGGGCAGCGAAGCATGGGGGCCATGCGCCCCCGGTGCGTTTTCACTCCAGGTGCAGTTCCTGGATCTTGCGCGTGATCGTGTTGCGGCCAATGCCCAGCTTCTGCGCCGCCTCGATTCGCCGGCCGCGCGTGCAGGCCAACGCCGTCTGGATCAGGCGGGTCTCGAAACGGCGGGTCAGCACATCCCACACGTCCGCGCGGCCATCGGACAGCAAGGCCAGCGCCTCCGCCTGAAGGCCCTGCTCCCAGTCGTTCGATGCGCCCTGCGGCGCCGCTGGCGTTGTGGGCGCTGGGGCAAACGCAACCGGTGCTGCCTGCACGGCTGGCGCCGCAGGCGAAGGCAGAGACTGCGGCGCGCCCCCGGCAGTGGCAACCTGCGACGGCCCCAGCACCTCGGGCGGCAGATCCTTCACGTCAATCAGCTGCGCGGGCGCCATCACCGTGAGCCAGTGGCAGATGTTCTCCAGCTGCCGCACGTTGCCCGGGAATTCAAAGGCGCACAGCACCTGCAGCGCCGCCTCGGAAATGCGCTTGGGCTCCACGTCCAGCTGCTTGGCACTCTGCTGCAGGAAGTGCCGTGTCAGCATGGGCACGTCCTCCTTGCGCTCACGCAAGGCGGGCAGGCGCAGGCGGATCACGTTCAGGCGGTGGAACAGGTCCTCGCGGAAGCCGCCCTCCTTCACACGCTGCTCCAGGTTCTGGTGCGTCGCTGCAATCACGCGCACGTTCGCCTTCACGGCGCTGTGTCCGCCCACGCGGTAGAAGTGGCCGTCGCTCAGCACGCGCAGCAGGCGCGTCTGCAGGTCGAAGGGCATGTCGCCAATCTCGTCCAGAAACAGCGTGCCGCCCTCGGCCTGCTCGAAGCGGCCGCGCCGCATGGTCTGCGCGCCGGTGAAGGCACCGCGTTCATGGCCGAACAGCTCGCTTTCCAGCAGGTCCTTCGGAATGGCCGCCGTGTTGATGGCCACGAACGGGCCGCTCGCGCGCGGTGAATGCTTGTGCAGCGCGCGCGCCACCAGCTCCTTGCCTGAACCCGACTCACCGGTGATCAGCACCGTCACGTTGCTCTGGCTCAGGCGGCCAATGGCGCGGAACACGTCCTGCATGGCCGGGGCCTGGCCCAGCATCTCGGGGGTCGCGGTCAAACGCTCCTCCGACACCTCCTCGCGCTGGCTCTCCTCCACCGCGCGGCGGATCAGTTCCACCGCCTTCGGCAGATCAAACGGTTTGGGCAGGTATTCGAAGGCGCCGCCCTGGAAGGCCGACACCGCGCTGTCCAGATCGGAAAACGCCGTCATGATGATGACGGGCAGGCCCGGCAGGCGCTTCTTGACCTGCTCCAGCAACTCCAGCCCTGAGCCGCCCGGCATGCGGATGTCGCTCACCAGCACCTGCGGTCCCTCGTCGTCCGCGTCATCCAGTGCGTCGATCACCTCGCGCGGGTTGGTGAAGCTGCGCGTCGGCAAGTTCTCCCTCAGCAAAGCCTTTTCGAGAACGAACCGGATGGATTGGTCATCGTCCACGATCCAGATGGGTTTCATGCGCGCGCTTCCTGTGTCTGTCATCGACCCCCCTGCACCTTGTTGTGTCTGTCACGTCACCCCGGGCACTTCGGCTGCAACGGCTTCAAGGCAGAGGGATCAGCATCTTGAAATCGGTGCGGCCCGGCTCGCTGTCGCATTCGATCAGGCCATGGTGCTGCTGCACGAAGGTTTGAGCCAACGTCAGCCCCAGACCGGAGCCGCCATCCCTGCCCGACACCAGCGGGTAGAAGATGCGGTCCTTGATCTCTTCGGGCACGCCGGGCCCGTTGTCGATGACATGCAATTCCAATGCCAACCGGTACCGTTGCTTGCCAAAAGTTACCTGTCTGGCCACGCGCGTGCGAAAGACGATCTGCGCGTCACCCTGCTCGATGCGTTCGCGCAAGGCATGTGCCGCGTTGTGCGCAATGTTGAGCACCGCCTGGATGAGCTGCTCGCGGTCTCCGCGGAACTCGGGGATGGAGGTGTCGTAGTCACGCACCACCTTCAGCCCCTTGGGGAACTCCGCCAGGATGAGGGCGCGCACACGCTCGCACACTTCGTGGATGTTCACATCACCCACCACCTGCGCGCGCCGGTGTGGCGCCAGCAGGCGGTCCACCAGCGACTGCAGGCGGTCCGCCTCGTGGATGATCACCTGCGTGTACTCGATGAGCTCGCGCGAATCCAGCTCCATCTGCAACAGCTGCGCCGCGCCACGGATGCCCCCCAGCGGGTTCTTGATCTCGTGCGCCAGGTTGCGGATCAGTTCCTTGTTGGCCTGCGCCTGGTCGATCAGGCGCTCTTCGCGCTCCTGGCGGGCCTGCTGCTCCAGTGGCAGCAGCTCCACCACCAGCTCGCCGGGCACGTCGGTCTGCGCCAGCACCAGGTGCACGGGCAAGGGGTCGTGGTTCAGGCGCTTGAGCCGCGTGTCGTAGCGGATCACCGCGTACTCGTTGCCGCCGGCACCTGCCAGGGCGTTCTGCAGCAGTTCCGGCTCGGTGAACCAGTCGGTCATGGGCACGCCGGCAATGCTGCGGCGCGACAGGCCCACGGCGTCTTCCAGCGCCGAATTGGCGAACAGGATAGCGCCCCGCGCATCCACCACGGCCGTCAGCGTGGCCAGCATGTCCAGCGCGTGGAAGCGCTGCTCGGGGGTAGGCGTCTTGCGGCGTCCGATCATTGCTGCGCGGCTCACCGGCCTGTGTTGCCTTCGGTGCGCGCCAACTCGCGCTTGATGCCCGCGACGTCGGCTTCGGCACGCTCCAGGGTCGCCTTCACATCTGCCAGGCGGTCCTGGTAGAGCTTCGGGTTGCGCACCTCGGCAGGGGTCTTGACCGGCTCGCCATTGTTGTACTCGGCACGCAACTCCGCCACGCGCGCTTCGGCCTTGCGCAGCTCAGCTTCAAGGATGGCGCGCGCATCACTGTCACGCGCACGCTGCTCGGCAGCGCCCACGCGCTCGCCAGGCGCACGGGCACGCGGCGCCGTGGCGTTGGCGGCATTCGGCGCGGCAGCTGGCGCCGGACGCGCCCCTTCCACAATGGTCAGGTTGCCACCCTCGACCAGGCGGCAACCCCGCGCCTTGGCGTCTCCAGGGTTGTTCGTGTATTCGTTGCCACAGCGGTAGATCTGGCTTTGGGCCAGGGCAGGCAGCGCCGCCAGTCCCATGCAAAGGCCCAAAAGCACGGCGCTGGCTTGCCGGTTCTTGCAGGAAATCAACATCTTTTGCTCCGGGGTTCTGTGTACCCCCTTCGTGTCAGACGCCCAGTATCGCTGAAAAGTGCCACGCTTCCCCAAGACAAAAAAGGGACGGTTTCCACCGTCCCTTTCCTGTGCGATCGCAGCGTCGATCAGAGGCTGTAGTACATGTCGTACTCGACCGGAGAGACTTCCACGCGGGCGCGGGTCACTTCCTGCATCTTCAGCTCGATGTAGGCGTCGATCCAGGCGTCGGTGAACACACCGCCCTTGGTCAGGAACGCGCGGTCCTTGTCCAGGTGCTCCAGGGCCTGGTCCAGGCTGTGGCACACGGTGGGCACCAGCTTGTCCTCTTCCGGGGGCAGGTGGTACAGGTCCTTGGTGGCGGCCTCGCCCGGGTGGATCTTGTTCTCCACGCCATCCAGACCGGCCATCAGCAGCGCGGCAAAGCCCAGGTAGGGGTTGCACAGGGGATCCGGGAAGCGGGCTTCCACGCGGCGGGCCTTGTCGGACGCCACGTTCGGGATGCGGATGGAAGCGGAACGGTTCTTGGCGGAGTAGGCCAGCTTCACCGGGGCTTCGAAGTGGGGAACCAGGCGCTTGTAGCTGTTGGTACCGGGGTTGGTGATGGCGTTCAGGGCACGGGCGTGCTTGATGATGCCACCGATGTAGTACAGCGCGAAGTCGCTCAGGCCGGCGTAGCCGCTGCCAGCGAACAGGTTCTTGCCGTCTTTCCAGATCGACTGGTGCACGTGCATGCCGGAACCGTTGTCGCCATGGTAGGGCTTGGGCATGAAGGTGGCGGTCTTGCCATAGGCGTTGGCCACGTTCTGGATCACGTACTTCTGCAGCAGGGTCCAGTCAGCGCGCTCGACCAGGGTCGAGAACTTGGTACCCAGTTCGCACTGACCGGCGCCAGCCACTTCGTGGTGGTGCACTTCCACGGGCACGCCCACGGCTTCCAGGATCAGTACCATCTCGTTGCGCATGTCGATGGTGCTGTCCACCGGCGCCACGGGGAAGTAGCCGCCCTTGGTGCGGGGACGGTGGCCACGGTTGCCGCCTTCGATCTTGGCGCCGCTGTTCCAGGGGGCTTCGTATTCCTCGATCTGGTAGAAGCTGTGGCCGGGTTCGTTGCTCCAGCGCACTTCGTCAAACAGGAAGAACTCGGGTTCCGGACCGAAGAAGGCCACGTCGCCCAGGCCGGTGGCCTTCAGGTAGGTTTCAGCGCGCTTGGCGATGGAGCGGGGGTCGCGCTCGTAGGCCTTGCCGTCGGTCGGCTCGATCACGTCGCAGACCAGCACCAGCGTGGTTTCCTCGACGAACGGGTCGACGAAAGCGGTGTTGGCATCGGGCATCAGCAGCATGTCGGAGGCTTCAATGCCTTTCCAGCCGGCGATGGAGGAGCCGTCGAACGCCTGGCCTTCGTCGAACTTGCTCTCGCCGAACTGCGACACGGGAATGGTAATGTGCTGCCACTTGCCACGGGTGTCGGTGAAGCGGAAATCGACGAACTTGACGTCGTTGTCCTTCACCATATTCATCACGTCTGCGACGGTCTTGGCCATCAGAAATCTCCTGGTCGGATGGGTAAAAAAACTTGACCGCGTCGTTGAAGCAGCATCCATGCCAACTCCGCCGGGCCGGTGGTCGCACCAAGCCGGTACGGCGCACGCCGCTATTGTGCCCGGTTTGCACGCCCTGTTTGCGTGCCGCAGGTGCAAGCAAACCACACCTGCCTGGCTCAAAAATCGCGTATCAGCACCTTATAGGTGCAGTACGCACCAACTAAGTGCAATCAAGAACGCACCATTTCGGGGCCAAGCTTGGCGTCCACCGCCACCAGGCCCTGCCTGAGGTCAGCGTAGGCAGGCGCCGTGAGTCCCGCCTCACCCTTGACGCCCAGTTCGATGTGGCGCCCCCACTGCGGGTGGTCCACGCTAGGCAGGCTGAACACCTTGACACCCGGGTGGCGCGCCTCGACGGCCTCCATCAAGGGGGTCAAGGCCGCCTCCATGGCGCCAAAGACGATGACCGACCGCTCCTCGCGCGTGACACGGCGGAACAGGTGGGCGTACCGCTGGTCCAGCACCCACTCGATCATCGGCCACGCCATGACGGGGAAGCCCGGCACGAAATGCACTGCGCCACCCCCTGGTCCCTCGCACGAGAACCCGGGAATCTTGTTGTACGGATTGGGGATGATGCCCGCACCCGCAGGGAACACGCCCATGTTGAGCCGGTGCACGTTGTCATCGCGGTCCGGCTCGTAGGGAACGCCCTGTTCCTGCGCCACGTCCCGCATGCGCTCCTGTATCAGGGCCTTGGCTTCGGGATGCAAGAGCAGGTCAACCCCCAATGCCGCTGCCGCGCACTGGCGGGTGTGGTCATCCGGTGTCGCGCCAATGCCGCCGCAGGAAAACACCACGTCGCCGCTGGCAAACGCGTCGCGCAGGGCCGCCGTGATGGCCGGGCGGTCGTCCCCGACGTAGCGCGCCCAGGCCAGCGTCAGGCCGCGCGCGCCCAGCAGCTCGATGACCTTGGGCATGTGCTTGTCGGCGCGCTTGCCAGAGAGGATTTCATCGCCAACGATGATGAGCCCGAAGGCGGGCATGGCTGTGGTGCTCATGAGACGTCTCTTGCCTCCACGTCGATCACGTCCGACGCAAGGCGGTTCTTGTCAGGGGAAGAAGGAAACACGGAATCGGACGGCGGCGGGGCATCCACCTTCGGGGCCGCCGCTGCACGCGCCACGTCCAGGGCCGCAAGCAGGTAATGCGCGAACCACAGCGAGGCAAACGCGAACACCAGCGCGTAGATCCAGATGGCCAGCGGCACCAGCAGCGGCGCCAGCGCAATGAACATGGCCCCAGACGCCCACAGCAGGCTGGGCGCGGCCCCCAGGAAGCCGGACAGCACGCCCATCGCCAGCAGCGGCATGCGGTGCGCTGCCATGATCTGCTCGCGTTCCTCGCGGCTGGCATGTTCAGCCAGGGCATCGAAGGCGAACACGCGGTAGGTCAGCCAGCCCCAGATCAGCGGCGGCAGCACCAGCACCAGGGGCGGTATCAGCCACAGGGGCATGGACACCAGCAGCATCAGCGCGGCCAGCACGGTCGACCACAGCGACCACCCGGCACTCGCCCAGAAGGACCCGCCGTGCCTGCGCTCAAGCGCGGCAAACCGCCGCTGCGCCACCAGCTCCACGATGGCGGGCGTCATGAGCAAGGCCACCAGCAGCAGCACCAGCAGCACGATGATGGGCGTGGCCACCACCAGCACGACCAGCGGCGCCAGCACCCCGCCCAGGCTGCCAATGCCCACGGACTCCAGCCAGCGCAACGCAAAGGTGATCAGTTCCTGCGTCTCGATCCACTCCAGAACGCCCGCCACGGCCGCATCCCAGAAGAAGTAGCCGAGCGCGAAAGACGCGGCCACCATCAGCACCAGGGGCAGGATCGACAGGGCGATGACACGCGGGTGCAGGCAGTAGGCCACCGCGCGCCAGAAGGAACCAATGAGCAGACGCATGACGCCAAGAATACAACGAACGCGTTACCACGCCGCTAACATGCCTGCCATGTCCGAAGCCAGCCACACCCTGCCCCCGACGACGCGGGCCACCATCGAAGGCGTGCAGCTTGAGGTGCTGCACATTCCCGCCCCTGCCGAAGCGCCACACCGGGCACCGCTCGTGTTCCTGCACGAAGGACTGGGCTCCGTCTCCCTGTGGGGCACCCGCCACCGCTATTGGCCCATGGAGCTGTGCGCCCGCACCGGCCGCGCCGGTCTGGTCTATTCGCGCCGCGGGTACGGGCAATCCGACCCCGTCCCCAACGTCCGGGGCGCCGCCGGACGAAACGGCTTCTGGCGCACCGGCCGTCACGCGGCTGACTACATGCACGTCGAAGCCTTTGAAGTGCTGCCGCGCCTGCTCGCCAGCTGCGGCGTGGAGCGGCCCGTGCTCGTCGGCCACTCCGACGGCGCCACCATCGCCCTGCTTCACGCCAGCCGCCACCCCGTCACGGCCTGCGTAGCCATGGCCCCGCACGTGTTCGTGGAAGACGTGGCCCTGCGCTCCATCGCACAGGCGCGCGACGCCTACCTGCAGCACGGCCTGCGCGAACGCCTGGCGCGCCACCACCAGGACGTGGACTGTGCCTTCTGGCAGTGGAACGACGTCTGGCTGTCGGACGCGTTCCGCACCTTTGACATGCGTGCGGACTGCCGCCGCATCCGCGCGCCGCTGATGCTGGCGCAGGGCAAGGACGACGAATACGGCACCCTGGCCCAATTGGACGAAATCGAAGCCGCAGCTCCCCAGGCCAAGCGCCTGGAGCTGGATGCCTGCGGTCACAGCCCGCACCGCGACCAGCCGGAAGCACTGACCGCCGGCCTGGAGGCCTTCCTGCGCGATCTACCCTGAGCAGACCGTCAGGCCTTGGCCACCAGCGCGGCAACCTGCTGCGGCGTGAGCCAGCGCCACTCACCGGGCTTGAGGTCATCGGGCAGCTCCACCGGCCCGATCTGGCTGCGGTGCAGCGCCTCCACCCTGTTGCTCACGGCGGCCACCATGCGCTTGACCTGGTGGTATTTGCCTTCGGTCAGCGTCAGCTGCAGCAAGTGGCTGTCCAGCGCGCGGGCGGACGTGGCGCGCACCGGCTTGGGATCGTCGTCCAGCACCACGCCATCCAGCAGCCGCTGGACCTGGGCATCCGTGACAGGGTGCTTGCATGTCGCCAGATAGACCTTGGGCACGTGGTGCTTGGGCGACGACAGGCGATGAATGAACTTGCCGTCGTCAGACAGCAGCAACAGCCCGGTGGTGTCCTGATCCAGACGGCCGACCGCCTGCACGCCGCTGGCCGCGCCCGATGGCCTGGCCCGCAGTGGCGCTGGCAGCAGGGTGTAGATGCTGGGCCAGGCGCTGGGCTTCTGCGAACACTCGTAGGCCGCAGGCTTGTTCAGCATCAGGTAAGCATGGTGCTGATACTCCCAGCGCTGCCCCTGCACATGGAAGACCAGGCCTTCAGGCTCCAGCATTTCCATGGCGTCGGTACAGACACGCGGCGGCTCGCCAATGCTCACCAACCCCTGCTGCACCAGGCCACAGCACACACGCCGTGTGCCGAACCCCTGAGAATAAAGAATGTCTTGCAATGGCGTCATGGCAGACGAGGATACATCAGCGAAAATTTGACATGGAGACGCCCTGCGCAAGACGACACAGACCATGAAGCACCGGTTGAAAAAACTGCTACCCACCCGCGAAAGCCTGCACAACAACCGCTGGCTGCGCTGGCTCGGCCCGGCATTGCACCACCCCCGCTTGTGGCACATGAGCCGCAAGGGCATTGCGCTGGGTCTGGCACTGGGTATCTTCTTCGGCCTGCTCATTCCTGTCGCGCAGATCCCGGTCTCGGCCACACTGGCCGTGATCCTCAGAGCCAACCTGCCGGTTGCCGTGGCCAGCACTCTGGTGACCAACCCTGTCACCTTCGGCCCCGTCTACTACGGTGCCTACAAACTGGGCCGCGCCGTGCTGTTCGAACCCGAAGCAGACAGGAAGGATGTGGAGTCGGTGCTCGCCGTCTCCATGCCCGAGGGCGAACCCGCCGAAGACCTGAGCGTCTGGGGACGGGTGGTCAATGCGTGGCACCAATTGGGAGAAGTCGGCAAGCCGCTGATCGTTGGCCTGGCCATCATCGCCACACTGACGGGCGTCAGCGCCTACTTTCTGGTGAGCCTGCTTTGGGCGCTGAAGGTGCGCTGGTCGCGCAAACGGCGGCTCAAGCAGCGGCAATCCCCCTGACAGACCTTCAGGCCGGATAGGCGGCCCCGACCGCCCCCGCCATCAGACGAGCGCGGCCTTCTTCCAGGCCGCCTGGGCCGCCGTTGCGTCTCCACGCTCTTCGGCCAGGCGGGCCAGGCTGCGCCACGTTCTGCGAGCCAGTTCGGCGTCCTGCGGACCATGGCTGGCCTGCTGCAGCAACGCCGAGGCCTTGCCCCACAGTTCACGCTGCATGAAGGCCTGCCCGGCAAGGTATTGCAGCCCGTGATCCGCCGGCTGTTCGCGCTGGGCCCGTTCAATCCTGGCCAGCCATGTCGCATCAAGCCCCGGCAAGGCAGATTCGAGCCGAAGAACGAGACGAAGCCGCGCATCGGCAGACAGCCTGGGGTAGGCGTCCCAGACCTTGCGCACAGAGTCCTCCAGCATCTGCTTGAGCTCGGTGCTTGCCTCGGCACGCACCTCGTCACCAAGCGCGTCCCAGCGGTCGAGGACCGCCAACGCAAGCTCCGGCGTGGCTTGCTCTCCAGCGTCAAGGGAGCGCCATACCTTGAGCAGCTGGGCACCGTCATGGGTTTCCTTCAGCGCGTCCACCACCAGTCCACGGCGGAGACTCTTGGCCACCTCCGGTGAAAACGCCTGGTGCTTGGCCAGCAGCCGGACCATGTCCAGCGCATCGTGCGTGTCGTGCCGCAACCTGGCCAGCTTGAGCTTGAGCCGCAAGGTCTGGATGCGCCGCGCAGCCCCCTGGGGCAGTTCGCGCAACCAGCGCGACGCCAGGGCCGTATCCCGGGCATCCACGGCCCAGCCAGCGGCTCGAAGCAGCGCCCCCTCGCGCGCGGGGCCAGCGGCGCGCGCCGCTTCACCCTCGACCGCCACTTGCAGGTGGGTATCGCGGCGTGCCAGATTCCCCAGGGAATGCGCGCTCTCAGCCGCCAGCAGACGCGCCAGGACCGTCACCTGGGCATGGTGTGCGAACGTGTCACGGTCCTGCGTCTGGAGCAGGTCCAGCGCGTGCTCCGCCGCCGACTGCGCGCGCACGAAACGGCCAGACAGCTGGTAAGCGAGCGCGTCGAGAACGCTCGCGTGTATCGCCCGCTCCGTCTGGTGAGCACGCCAGCGATGGGCCTGCTCGGGCAGTCGCCTGAGGACCGACAGGCCACGCAACGCTCCATAAAGCAGCGCGAAACCGAAGACCAGCGCGAACAACACCAGGTTGAACGAGACATCAACGCGGTAGGGGTGCCAGAACAGCGTCACAGAAGCCTGGTTGTCCCCCATCAGCATGGCCAGCGCCACCGCCACGGCAGCGAGGAAAAGAAACCAGAAAACACTCCTCATGCCCGCACCTTTCAGCGGCCGCTGGCCGCGGCGGCCAAGGCAGTCAAGGTTTCGTCAGGGCGGGGCAGCGCCTCCTGGCGCAGGTCCTCGTGCAGTTGCTTGAGCGCCGCCATCGCAAGGCGGGTATTCGCGGCCTCGACGTCGAAATAACGGCCCAGCAGCGCCTGAACAGCCCGCACGTCGGCACGCGCCGTGTCCAGCTGGCGCCCCAGCAAGCCCAGGCGGGCGTTGAGCAGCATCAGCTTCACGTTCTCGCGGAGGAAATACGCCTGCTCAGGAGCCAGCAGCGCAGCCTCGGGCCGGTCGATTCGGCTGACACGAACCAGATCGGCTGTGCTTTCACGCATGGCCGCCCACCAGCGCCGGGATTGCGCCTGCCACCAGGCTTCAACCTTCTGCCATGCCCGGCTGACACCCGAGGTGCCATCCTGGTCCACCGCCCCGGGCGCTGCCGGTGGCAGCACATCCTGTTCCGGCGCACGCGCGCCCTCTCCTTCAGCCGGCTCCTGTGGCACGGCATCTGCAGGCGCGGCCTTGGCCACCGCCGTACCGTTTGACGCAGATGCAGTCTTCGCTGCAGGGGCAGGCGCTGCACCCACGGCATTGAGCAAGGGCCATTCGTCCACGCCGCGCAACAATTCGTCCAGGCGGCTGGCCAGGGCCGGCACATCCACCAGCGAGGCGGCCCGGATGCGTTCGATGTCCCTGCCAATGGCGCGCTGGACCGGATTGAGGCGGGGTTGCGCGGCGCGCTCAATGCGTTGGTCAGCAGCCTGCAAGGCGGAAACCAGCGGTTGCACGCTGCCCGTCAGCTGGCTCTGTTGCATGGCCAGACGAACGGCGGACTCCAGGTCCTGCACCAGGCTATCGTCCCGCGAGCGCGAAACGCTCAGCATCAATTCCTCAAGCTGGCTGCGCTGCAAGCTCACTTCCGAGAGCCTCAACTCCGCCACGCCCAGCCTGGCCTGCAGATCCTGCGTGAGCGAGTCGGACTGCGCAGCCATGGCCCGGGCGGCGGTCACTTCAGCCATGGCGTCGGTTGCACGGCGGGCCATTTCCTCCTGGGCACGCTCCTGGCGCTGCCAGAGCATGAAAAGCCCTGCCAGCGCGGCGGCTGCCAGCACAAAAGCCAGCCCACCCCAAGTGACGCCTGTGGCGCGCTTCGGCTCGGGCGCGGGCGCAGCAGCACCCGGCGCCGTTGACGGCGCGGACGACTCCGGGTTGGGGGTGGGTATTTCGTTGTTCATGATTTATGCATCGATTCTAGGCCGTGCAGCACATCGGTGACAGCCGGTCTGGTGCATATCACCTCGGCAAAACCCATCTGACGCACGGACCGCGCGATTCGTTCGTGGGTGGTCAGCGCCCTGCAGTTTTTCCAGGACACCTGCGGGCACAGGCTGCGCAGATTGTCCACGGCCTCGCTGCTGCTGAACAGCCACGTTGCACCTGCCGCCGCCCAGCCTTCGGCACGCGCGCGCGTGGCACCGTCCCACACCGGGACGAGACGTCTGTAGGCGACGCACCAGTCGACAACACCCCCGGCAGCGGTGCACTGGGCGGCCAGCCACTCCCTGCCATTGCCCCGGGCGCCGCTACCGCGTGCTGCAGCCGCATCCGTGGGTGAGACACTCTCCCCCCTCACCACAAGCAGGGTATGGCCCTGGTGAACCTGGGGGGCCACTACGCGCCACAGCGCCTCGGAGTCAAACTGCGCGGCATCCGCCTCCGGCTGATCGATGGCGGCCCGTGGCACGCCTGCCGCGAGCAGCGCGGCGGCCGTGCCAGGGCCTGGCGCCCACGCACGGGTGGAAACCTGCCCGGGCCAGGCCATGCCATCAAGAAAATACCTGACGGCCTGCGCGCTCACGAACATCACCGCGTCGTACTGCGACATCTTCTGGCGCGCGGCCTGCAGCGCAGCCAGCTCGGCCGGGGGCGAAATGTCGATCAAGGGCAAAGGGTGGGCATTCCACCCACCCTCAGCCAGGGCCTTCAACCACGGCCCGGCCTCGGTCGGCGGCCGGGTGACGATGACCGCGGTCATGCCTGGGTTGCGCCCCGTGCCCCTGCCTGCCGCAACAGGGCGGCCACATGCGTGCCGAGCGCATCGGCCGCCTCCAGCGAGCCAACCTGGGCCTGAGCCTGAACTCGAACCAGTGCGCCAGAGCCTTCAGGGTCCCCCCATGCGGCATCCAGGCGGAGCAGCCCGCCCTGGCTGGCGTGCGGCGCCTCCAGCCAGGTGGTGAAGGCCGCGAGCGGCATCGAGCAGCTGCCACCCATGGCGCGCGACACCGCGCGTTCGGCGGCCACGGCCCACCAGGTTGGCATGTGGGCCAGTGGAGCGAGCGCCGCCATGACTTCAGGGCGGTTGCTGCGCACTTCGATGCCAAGGGCGCCCTGGCCTGCGGCGGGCAGCATCTGCGATGGTTCGAACACCGTGCGGATGCGGCCTTCCAGCCCCAGCCGCTTGAGGCCAGCGGCGGCCAGAACGATGGCGTGGTACTGCCCTTCATCGAGCTTGCGCAGACGGGTGTCGAGGTTTCCCCTCAGCGGCTCGATACGCACGTCACTGCGCCCGATGGCCGCCAAGGCGTCGCGCAGCAAAACCACGCGGCGAAGACTGGAGGTGCCGACGACCGCCCCCTCGGGCAGGTCAGACAGTCCGGCGCAATGGGGGGACACCCACGCGTCGCGCGGATCCTCGCGCTCCATCACGCAGGCAAGTTCAAAGCCCTCGGGCAACTCCATGGGAACGTCTTTGAGCGAGTGCACCGCGAGGTCTGCACGCCCCTCCTCCAGCGCAACTTCCAGCTCTTTCACGAACAGGCCCTTGCCCCCCACCTTGCTCAGCGCGCGGTCAAGGATCTGGTCGCCCTTGGTGGTCATGCCCAGCAGTGTCACGCGGTGGCCTAGGCCCTCCAGCAGGGCCTTGACATGCTCCGCCTGCCACAGGGCCAGACGGCTCTCACGCGTGGCAATGGTCATGGACAGAGAGGAGGACTCGGCAAAAGAACTCACGGCTAGAACACCAAGGTTGGAAACGGACGATCCTAGCACGCACCGGTGACATGGCGGCGGCGGCGATAATCCGGGCATGTTCAGTCTGCAACAAGCCGTCCACGCCTCTCCGGTGCTGTCCCAGGTGGCCGATCGGGTGCGCCTGTCGCAGCACATGCTCGAGGTGATCAAGCCACACATTCCCGCAGGCCTGAGGCCCCACGTGCAATCGGGCGCGGTTGAAGAGTCCGCCTGGTGCCTGCTCGTCGCCAATCCGGCCGTGGGGACCAAGCTCAAGCAGCTCACACCGGCCCTGCTTGCCGCGCTGCGCAACGATGGCCAGTCCATCACCCAGCTGCGCATCAAGGTGCGGGCACGCACATAAAAAAACAGCCCGGGCATGCCGGGCTGTGGATCTGGTGCCGCTTGTCGGATTCGAACTGACGACCTACCGCTTACAAGGCGGTTGCTCTACCAACTGAGCTAAAGCGGCGCAGGCAAGATTCTACTTGACTCGCTTGAGGGCCGGCCGGCCGGTTGGCGCAGGCGCCGGCGGCGTGGGAGGCTCGTCGCCATCGCCCTCGGAACCGGGCACCACCTGCAGCCCCTTGGCTGCCCCGTTTTCGGTACCGGCATCGGCAACGGGGGCAGGCGCAGGAAAGGCCATGCCCTGGCCGTTCTCCCGCGCATAGATGGCCACGACGTGATCGACAGGCACGATCACCTCCCGGGCCACGCCGCCAAAACGCGCCTTGAACTCGATGTAGTCATTTCCGAGCCGCAGGTTGCTGGTGGCATCGAAGCTCGTGTTCAACACGATTTCGTTGTTCTTCACGAATTCACGCGGCACCTGCACCGATGCATCGACGGCCACCGCCAAGTAGGGCGTGTACCCGTTGTCGCTGCACCATTCGTGCAGGGCACGAATGAGGTACGGGCGGGTGGAAGGAACGTCGTCCTGGCTCATCACGTCTGGCGCGCTTACTTGCGCATCACTTTCTCGGACGGCGTCAGCGCCTCGATGTAGGCCGGGCGCGAGAAGATGCGCTCTGCGTACTTCAGCAGGGGCGCGGCATTCTTGCTCAGCTCGATGCCGTAGTGGTCCAGACGCCACAGCAGGGGAGCAATCGCCACGTCGAGCATGGAGAAGTTGTCACCCAGCATGTACTTGTTCTTCAGGAACACCGGTGCCAGTTGCGTCAGGCGGTCGCGGATGTGGCTCTTGGCCTTCTCGATGGCCTTGTCGTTGCCTTTGGTCGTGCGGGACTCCAGCACGGACACGTGGGTGAACAGCTCCTTCTCGAAGTTGAGCAGGAACAGGCGCACACGGGCGCGGTCCACCGGGTCACCAGGCATCAGCTGGGGATGCGGGAAGCGCTCGTCGATGTACTCGTTGATGATGTTCGACTCGTACAGGATCAGATCGCGCTCGACCAGGATGGGCACCTGGCCATAGGGGTTCATGACCGCGATGTCTTCCGGCTTGTTGTACAGGTCCACGTCGCGGATCTCGAAGTCCATGCCCTTCTCGAACAGCACGAAACGGCAGCGGTGGGAATAAGGGCAGGTCGTACCCGAATACAGAACCATCATGGCGGTCGCTCCTCAATCACAAAAACAAAAAACAGTGGCTTGCCGTTTCAGCCCGCTGGGGCACGGCAAAACCACTGTGTCGATCTGGCCACCAGGGCCAGATGGGGCTTACTTGACGTCTTTCCAGTAGGCCGCGTTCAGGCGCCAGGCCACGAGCACGAACACACCCAGGAAGATCAGAACCCAGACGCCGAGACGGATGCGGTCGTTCTGGCCCGGCTCAGCCATCCACTCCATGAAGGCGACCAGCTCGGCGACAGAGCGATCGTACTCGGCCTGGCTCAGGGCACCCGGCTTGACCGATTCCCAGCCACGCAGCACTTCCACCTCGTGGCCGTGGCTCATCACCTTCTCGAACACCGGGCGGCGTTCACCCTGCAGCTGCCACAGGGGATGCGGCATGGCCACGCTGGGGAAGGCCATGTTGTTCCAGCCGGTGGCCTTGGTGTCGTCGCGGTAGTAGGTGCGCAACAGGGTGTAGAGGTAGTCCGGGCCGCTGCCTGCGCCGCTGGCACGGGAACGTGCCACCAGGGTCAGGTCAGGCGGGGTTGCACCGAACCACTCCTTGGCCTGCACCGGGTTGATCGCGGACTTCATGGTGTCGCCTACCTTGTCGGTCGCGAACATCAGGTTTTCCTTGATCTGCTTTTCGGTCAGGCCGATTTCGGTCAGGCGGTTGTAGCGCATGAACGATGCCGAGTGGCAGTTCAGGCAGTAGTTGACGAAGATCTTCGCACCGTTTTGCAGCGCCGCCATGTCGTTGGTCAGCTTCGGCGCCTTGTCGAGCGGGAAGTTGCTGCCTGCGGCAACGGCGTTCGTCGCCAGACCCAAGGCCATCAGGCAACCAGCAATCCATTTTTTCATGTTGTTTCTCCTGTGGGCTGCCTCAGTGGGGGGTGTAGTTCACGCGTGCCGGCTCGGGCTTGCACTGGCCCAGACGGCTCCACCACGGCATCAGCAGGAAGAAACCGAAGTAGAAGAGCGTACCGGCCTGAGACACACGCTCACCCACCGGAGACGGCGGCAGCACGCCCAGGTAACCCAGGATCAGGAAGTTGATCACGAAGATGGTGTAGAGGTAGATGTGCCAGCTCGGACGGTAGCGGATCGACTTCACGGGGGAGTTGTCCAGCCAGGGCAGGAAGAACAGGATCACAACCGCGCCGCCCATGGCAACCACGCCCCAGAACTTGGCGTCGATCGACAGCATCAGGGCAGCGACAACCACTGCAGCGGCCACGATGCCGCCCTTGACGGCAGCACCGGCCTTGGCCTTGGTCACACCAAGCAGCGCACCCAGCACGACGCAGGCGATGAGCACGTACATCATTTCGGTGGTGATGGCACGCAGCATCGAGTAGAACGGCGTGAAGTACCACACCGGTGCGATGTGCGGAGGCGTCTTCAGCGGGTCGGCGGGGATGAAGTTGTTGAACTCCAGGAAATAGCCGCCAAACTCCGGTGCGAAGAACACGATGGCAGAGAACACCATCAGGAACACGGTCACGCCGAAGATGTCGTGAACGGTGTAGTACGGGTGGAAGGGGATGCCGTCCAGGGGATTGCCTTTGGCGTCCTTGGGCGCGTTCGGGCCCTTGATTTCCACACCATCCGGGTTGTTGGAGCCGACGTCATGCAGCGCCAGCAGGTGCGCCACCACCAGGCCCAGCAGGACCAGCGGCACGGCGATCACGTGGAAGCTGAAGAAGCGGTTCAGAGTGGCGTCGCCCACCACGAAGTCACCACGGATCAGGATGGCCAGATCGGGACCGATGAAGGGAATGGCGGAGAACAGGTTCACGATCACCTGTGCGCCCCAGTAGGACATCTGGCCCCAGGGCAGCAGGTAGCCCATGAAGGCCTCGGCCATCAGCACCAGGAAGATGGCGCAGCCGAAGATCCAGACCAGTTCACGCGGCTTGCGGTAGGAACCGTAGATCAGGCCGCGGAACATGTGCAGGTACACCACCACGAAGAAGGCGGAAGCACCCGTGGAGTGCATGTAGCGGATCAGCCAGCCCCACGGCACGTCGCGCATGATGTATTCGACGCTGGCGAACGCCACCGGCACACCCGCGCTGTTGAGCGAGGCGTCGGGCTTGTAGTGCATCACCAGGAAGATGCCGGTGACGATCTGGATCACCAGCACCAGCAGGGCCAGCGAGCCGAAGATGTACCAGAAGTTGAAGTTCTTGGGCGCGTAGTACTCCGACATGTGAACGCGGTAAGCGTCAAATGCCGTCGGGAAGCGGTTCTCGAACCAGTTGGTGAGCTTGGCGCCGGCCGTGGCGTTCGGCGGGAGTTCTTTGAATTCTGCAGCCATGTTGTTCCTCGGCAGTGTTCTGGTCAGGCCTTGGGTTCTTCACCGATCAGCACCACCGTGTCAGACAGGTAGTAGTGCGGCGGGACTTCCAGGTTGTCCGGGGCGGGCTTGTTCTTGAACACGCGGCCAGCCACGTCGAAGGTGGAACCGTGACAGGGGCACAGGAAACCACCCGGCCAGTTGTCGGGCAAAGAAGGCTGCGCGCCCGGCTGAAGCTTGTCCACGGGGGAGCAACCCAGGTGCGAACAGATACCGACGCCGATGAAGTATTCCGGCTTGATGGAACGGTGGCGGTTCTTGGCGTAGGCAGGCGTCGGGTAGGCCTTGCGGTCCGAGTTGGGATCTGCCAGATCGCCCTCGATTTTTTCCAGGCTGGCCAGCTGGTCCTGCGTGCGGCGCATGATCCACACGGGCTTGCCGCGCCACTCCACCACTACCTTTTCGCCCGGCTGCAGAGCGGAAACGTCAACTTCCACTGCCGCACCAGCGGCCTTGGCGCGCTCGGACGGCTGGAAGGAACTGACGAAAGGTACGGCTACAGCGGCTGCTCCCACGCCGCCCATGGCGCACGAGGTGATCAGCCAGGTTCGGCGGCCGTTGTCTACGGTTGCTTCGCTCATGGGGATCTTTCAATGACTTGGCTAGACATTTGCACGCCCTGCAGGTGCACCATGTGCCACCGAGGGTCAACCCGAATTGTAGCGGAGCGTAACCACCCGTTCTTCGCCCCCCTCAAGAACGCAGCGCAGCCTCGATCGCGGAAATGAGGCTGGAGGGATCGGCGCGCCCGGTGCCAGCCAGGTCGAACGCGGTGCCGTGGTCGGGGCTGGTGCGCACGAAAGGCAACCCGAGCGTGGTGTTCACGCCGTGCTCGAGGCCCAAATACTTCACCGGGATCAGCCCCTGGTCGTGGTACATCGCGAGCACCACGTCGAACTCGCCCCGGCGTGCCCGCATGAAAACCGTGTCTGGCGCGTGCGGTCCGGTGGCGTCTATCCCTTCGGCCCGCGCATCTTCGACGGCGGGAGCGATCTCATCGATCTCTTCCCGGCCAAACAGGCCACCCTCGCCAGCGTGCGGATTCACCCCCGCCACGGCGATCCGGAGTGCACTGCCCGGCCGCCAGAGGTGCCGATGCGTGATGCGCAGCGTCTGGAGCACGTTCGCGCGGGTGACGGCGGCCAGCGCGTCCCGCAAGGAGACGTGAATGCTCACCAACACCGTTCGCAGTTCGTCGTTGGACAGCATCATGCGAACCGGAAGGTCGGCGGGCTGACAGCCCAGATGCTGCGCCGCCAGCGCCTGCAGGTACTCGGTATGGCCCGGATGGTTCACGCCAGCAGCGGCCAGCGCTTCCTTGTGGATTGGCGCGGTGACGACTGCGCTGACCTCCCCCCGCAAGGCCGCACGCGCGGCCTGCTCGATGGCCTGGGCAGCGGCAGCACCCGCCTCTGCCGAAATCCGGCCCCATGGCACGGGATGCGGCAGGGCCATGGCAGGCCACACGGGCAGGCAGCGTTCCGGCAGGTGTTCGTTGCCGGACGGCCCGTCCACGACGGCGACTGGCAGACTGCCCCCCGTCACGGCCGCCGCGCGGCGCAAGGTGGCGACATCACCAAAAACTACGCATTCGCGAGCCCATTGCGGCTTGCGGCGGAACACCTCGGCGATGATTTCCGGGCCGATCCCTGCCGGGTCACCCATGGTGATGGCGACCGGCGCCTGGCGTTGGGTAGCGGGCTTCATGCTGGATTCTCGATGTCCACGAACTCGTGCTCCAGGCCCAGGCGGGCCGCGACACAAGCCGCCACTGCCGGCGCCCCGTATCTTTCGGTCGCATGGTGGCCGCAGGCCATGAAGGCGACACCGCATTCCCTGGCATAGTGCGCCTGCGGCTCGGATATCTCGCCTGTGATGAAGAGGTCCACGCCAGCCGCGATGGCGGCCTCGAAGTACCCGTGCGCACCACCCGAGCACCAACCGACACGCCGTATCGGACGGGCAGAGGTGTCGAGCAAGGTCACCTGCCGCCCCAGCACGTGCTGCGCGTGCGCGGCCAAGCCAGTCGCGGTGTCCACCGGCGACGTGCCGATGAATCCCAGGTCCTGTTCACCGAACCGCCCCCACCCGCCTTCCAGCGGCGACATGCCCAGCTTCAGGCCCAGCTGCGCGTTGTTGCCGAGCTCCGCGTGGGCATCCAGGGGCAGGTGATAGGCGTAGAGGTTGATGTCGTGCTTCAGCAGCAGCGACAGACGCTGCTTCATCCAGCCGGTGACGCGGCCGTCCTGACCACGCCAGAACAATCCATGGTGCACGAAGATGGCATCGGCCCGCTTGGCAATGGCGGCTTCGATCAGGGCACGGCTGGCAGTCACCCCACTGACGACCCGGGTCACCTGGGCACGCCCTTCCACTTGCAGGCCATTTGGGCCATAGTCCTTGAAGCGTGAGGGCTCCAGCAGTTCGTCGAAAGCGCTCAGCACCTCCTCACGGGAACGTGCAGGGGAAACGGTGTCGTGCGGATTGCGGGTTGCGGTCGTCATGACCGCCAAGCATACCCCTTGACGGCCAACGCATCAGGCGGAGGGATTGTTCCTCTCCGACTCCTCCATCTTGCGCGTGAAGAAGCGCAAGAACCACCAGGCCATGAAAATGATGAACAGGAGCACTCCCAGGCTCAACAGACCGTAATCAGTGGAAAAAAGGTCCACAATTGCTTTCATTCCATACTCCGGACGTGGTTATAGTGTCCCGATTTCAACCAAGTTCACAGGCTGTGGGGTTGATCCACGTCAAGAGCCCAGCACAATACTTTTACCAATTTTCATGAAGCGTTACTGGCTGTTGTTCTCCCAGGTCGTCACGGTGCTGCTGGCGGCCTATTTCGTCGTAGCCACGCTCAAACCCCAGTGGCTGCAGCGCAAGCCCACACTCGCGTCGATCGTGCCTGTCTTCGAATCGGGCAACGTGGAACGCGACCCCGCCGTGGCGTCCAGCAGCTACAGCGGCGCGGCCAAGGCCGCGGCGCCTGCGGTCGTCAGCATTTCAACCAGCAAGGCGGCCAGCAACCTGCCCAGCGATCCATGGTTCCGCTACTTCTTCGGCGACCAGCCCAACAACCAGCCGCAGTCCGGTCTGGGTTCGGGCGTCATCGTCAGCCCCGAGGGCTACATCCTCACCAACAACCACGTGGTCGAAGAGGCGGATGAAATCGAGGTCCAGCTCAGCGATGGCCGGCGCGCCGGTGCCCGGATCATCGGCACCGACCCGGAAACCGATCTGGCAATCCTCAAGATTGAACTCACCGGGCTACCCGTCATCCTGCTGGGCAACTCCGACCTGCTGGAGGTTGGCGATGTGGTGCTGGCCATCGGCAACCCCTTCGGTGTCGGGCAGACCGTGACCAGCGGCATCGTCAGTGCCCTGGGCCGCACGCAGCTGGGCATCAACACGTTCGAGAACTTCATCCAGACCGACGCCGCCATCAACCCGGGCAACTCCGGAGGCGCGCTGGTGGACGTGAACGGCCAGCTGATGGGGATCAACACCGCCATCTACTCCCGCTCAGGCGGGTCCATGGGGATCGGCTTCGCGATCCCGACCTCCACCGCCCGCAGCGTGATGGAGGCCATCGTGCGGGACGGCTCGGTCACTCGCGGCTGGATTGGTGTGGAACCGCAGGACCTGACGCCGGAACTGGCCCAGTATTTCGGCACGAACAACGCCGAAGGCGTGATCATCACAGGCGTTCTGCAGAACGGGCCGGCAGCCTCGGCGGGCATGCAGCCGGGCGATGTGATTTCCAGCGTGGCTGGCGCGCCCGTGCGCGATGTGGCTCAGCTGCTCAGCAAGGTGGCATCACTGACGCCGGGGCAGGCCGTTGACATCGATGTGCAGCGGCGTGGCCAGCGCGTTCGGCTGCAGGTCACGCCGGGGCGCCGCACACCGCCAAGGGCACAGCGTTAAGAAGCGTCGGACGCCTCGGCGTCCGGTGCACGGGTGGCCTTGGAAAACCAGCGGGAGCCCAGGATGCCCAGCTCATACAGCAGGCACATGGGAATCGCCAGCGCCAGCTGGGAAATGACGTCCGGCGGCGTCACCACGGCGGCAATGATGAACGCCACAACGACGAAATAGCCCCTGAAGGCTTTCAGCTTTTCGACAGTGACCATTTCGAAGCGCACCAGCAGCATCACGACGATCGGAACCTGGAAAGCCAGCCCGAAAGCGAGATACAACGAAAGGATGGCCTCGACATAGGACGCGATGTCGGGCGTGGCGTTGACGCTCTCGGGCGTGAAGCCCTGGATGAAGCCGAACATCTTGTCCAGCACGAAGAATTGCACGAAGGCGATGCCCATGTAGGCCAGCAGGCTGCCCAGGACGATCAGGGGCAGGGCAAAACGCTTCTCGTGGCTGTAGAGCCCGGGGGCCACGAAGGCCCAGATCTGGTAGATGAGCCAGGGCAGCGCCAGCAGGACGGCCGTCATCATCAGTACCTTGAGCGGCACGAAGAACGGCGTGAAGACCCCCACGGCAATGAGCTTGACGTCAGGCGGCATGTGGGCCCGGATGGGTACTGCAATCAGGTCGATCAGGCCGCTCGGACCCGGCCAGATGGCCAGCAGGATCATGCAGACGACGATACCGGCGATGCAATAGATCAGCCGGTCACGCAGCTCGATCAGGTGCTGCACGAACGGCTGCTCGGTACCGGCGAGCTCGTCGGTCTTGTCTTGGGGTTCTGACATGAAAGGGACTTACATCGATTTGATCTTCGGGCGGAAGCGCGCCACGCGGGCGGCCCCGGAAAGCGCGCGGCTGCGCACGCCGGTTCGGGCCTTGAACCATTGCGGCACGGCCTTCTGCTTCAGCCTGAAGTTCTTCTTCGGATGCCTGTATTCAGGGTACACAGGCGAGCCGATGGAGTAGGCATCGCTGGGGTTGAATGCATCGGAGGCACTGCTGTCCAGGCCCGCCGTGGCCTCCGACCAGGATTTTTCGAAATCCGTGGTCGTCTCATGGATGGAGGATTCCACATTGCGTGCGGCAGACTCCACCGTGTCCTTCATCTTCTTGAGCTCTTCGAGCTCGATGGAACGGTTGACCTCTGCCTTGACGTCCGCAACGTAGCGCTGGGCCTTGCCCAGCAACGCGCCGACCGTTCGAGCCACGCGCGGCAGTTTCTCCGGCCCGATGACGACCAGCGCCACTGCGCCGATCAGGGCCAGTTTGGAAATGCCCAAGTCAATCATGCACAGCTCTCAAAGATAAGCCAACCGGTGGCGGGACGAAGCCCCGCGCAAAGATCGTGAACCAGGATCAGCCCTTGGTTTTTGCTTCGACGTCGATGGTGGTCTTTTCGGCGGGTGCCTTGTCCTGGGTGACCTGTGCGGCCGGCTTGTCTGCAGCGTCGCTGCCACCTTCCTTCATGCCATCCTTGAAGCCCTTGACGGCACCACCCAGATCAGACCCGATGTTCTTCAGTTTCTTCGTGCCAAACACCAGCACGACGATCAGCAGAACGATCAGCCAATGCCAAACAGAAAAAGTTCCCATGTCACACACTCCATTGCCTGGGGCAACCCACCCCAGTATTGCTTTCGATTCTACGCCGTGCAGGCAGTTCACCCACGGCAGCAGGCCATTGTCCCAAATATCTGTGGCCGCAACGCGATTTCAAGCCAGGGTGAACCCTTGACTGCGCAAACTCATCCCCGTGCCCAGGGCCGGGGCCCACCTATCACGTGGATGTGCAGGTGATGCACTTCCTGACCGCCTTCCACACCGGTGTTTGCCACGATGCGGAAACCGCCGTCTGGATACGGATTGCACCCCTGCTCGATGGCGAGCCGGGGGGCCAGAACCATCATGCGGCCCATCAGGCGTTCGTGCTCCGCACCCAGCTGCGCCATGGACGGAATGTGCATCTTCGGAATCAACAGGAAATGCACCGGCGCCCAGGGATGGATGTCGTGAAAGGCGTAGAGGTCATCGTCCTCGTAGACCTTGCTTGAGGGGATCTGGCCAGAAACGATTTTGCAGAAAATGCAATTCGGGTCGTGAGTCATTCAGCAAACTCCATGGGTTGGCCCGCGTTCATGCGGACCATGCCTTTGACGATACGGTAGAAAAACCAGGCCGAGATGCAGAACCAGGCAATCCACCCAGGAACAAAGAACAGAAACCAGAGAGGGAGCGTCACCAGGTAGGCCAGAAAGGCGAACGCAACAGAGCGGATGCGCCAGCGGAAATGGCTGGCATGCCACGTGCCCTGCGCCTCGTCTTTTTTGACGAAATCGAGGATGAGCGCGACGATCAGGAGCGTCGGCCCCCACTGGCCGCCCGGAATCAACGCACCGACCGCCACAATCAGATGCAGCACGTAGCTGATGGTTCCGACGGTGTTGAGGCTGCGCAGGCGGTCGTCTTCCACGGTCTGGCTCCTTGCTCTGGACAGTGTTATTCGCCGGATTCGCGTGCCTTGGCTTTGCGCAGGGCTTTCTCTTCCAGGCCGCTCAGCCCCTCACGGCGGGCGAGTTCGGCCACCACGTCGGCAGGGCTCAGCCCGAAATGGGCCAGCGCGATCATGCTGTGGAACCACAGGTCGGCCACCTCACCCACCAGGGCCTGGGCCGTGCCCTGGCCGTGCTGCAGGTCCTTGGCGGCCATCATGGCCTCACCAGCCTCTTCGCCGATCTTCTTGAGAAAGGCGTCGGGCCCCTTGTGGAGCAGACGGGCCACGTAGCTTTTTTCGGGGTCACCGCCGTTCGCTGGCTTGCGGCTGTCGATGACGGCAGCCAGACGCAACAGTGTGTCGGTGGACGTGGGCAATTCGCCGGATGCACTCATGGCGGTCATTTGTAGATGGATTCGGGGTCTTTGAGCACCGGCTCGACCGCCTGCCAGTGGCCGCCCTGCGGGTCGGCCTCGAAGCGCTGGAAGAAGCAGCTGTGACGGCCCGTGTGGCAGGCAATGCCCGGTTCGTGGCCCAGCTGGGTGACCTTGAGCAGCACCACGTCGTTGTCGCAATCCAGGCGGATGTCATGCACCGTCTGGACGTGGCCGGACTCCTCGCCCTTGAACCAGAGCTTGCCGCGCGAACGGCTGAAGTACACCGCGCGCCCCAGTTCGGCGGTTTTTTGCAGCGCCTCGCGGTTCATCCATGCGAACATCAGCACGTCACCCGTGGCCTGCTCCTGTGCGATGACGGGCACCAGGCCCTGCGCGTCCCATTTGACTTCGTCGAGCCAGTTCATGTGTTGCCCTTTCACAGGCGCACCGGGATGCCGCGCTCGGCCATGCGCTGCTTGGCCTGGGCAATGGTGTATTCGCCGTAGTGGAAGATGCTGGCGGCCAGCACCGCATCCGCCCCGCCCTGCTGCACGCCGTCGGCCAGGTGGTCGAGGTTGCCCACGCCGCCCGAGGCGATGACGGGAATGTCGATGGCGTCGCTCACAGCGCGGGTGAGCGCCAGGTCGAAGCCCGCCTTGGTGCCGTCGCGGTCCATGCTGGTGAGCAGGATCTCACCGGCGCCATGTTCGGCCATCTGGCGCGCCCAGGCCACGGCATCGAGCCCCACATTCTTGCGGCCGCCGTGGCTGTACACGTCCCAGCCCGGCCCCAGTGGCTGGCCGTTGGCACCCAGGCGGTGCTCTTCCTCAGGCGTGCGGCGCTTGGCGTCGATGGCCACCACGATGCACTGGGAGCCGTACTTGGCCGATGCGTCCTTGATGACCTGCGGGTTGGCAATGGCCGCCGAGTTGAAGCTGGTCTTGTCGGCACCGGCGTTGAGCAGGCGGCGCACGTCATCCACAGTGCGCACGCCACCGCCCACGGTCAAGGGGATGAAGACCTGGGAGGCCACGGCCTCGATGATGTGCAGGATGAGGTCGCGCCCGTCGCTGGTGGCGGTGATGTCGAGGAAGGTGAGTTCGTCGGCACCCTGTTCGTTGTAGCGCGCGGCGATCTCGACCGGGTCGCCTGCGTCGCGCAACTCCAGGAAGTTGACGCCCTTGACCACGCGGCCACCGGTCACGTCCAGGCAGGGGATGATGCGTTTGGCCAGCATGGAGCGTCAGTTCATCCGTTGAGTTCGTCGGCCAGCTGCTGTGCAGCCTCGAAGTCGAGGTCGCCGCTGTAGATGGAGCGGCCGCAGATCACACCTTCGACGCCTTCGTCCTCGACGGCGCAGAGCTTGCGGATGTCTTCCAAGTTGGACAGGCCACCCGAGGCGATGACGGGAATGGTCAGCGCCTGTGCGAGCTTGACGGTGGCCTCGATGTTGATGCCGCTGAGCATGCCGTCGCGGCCGATGTCGGTGTAGATGATGGATTCGACACCGTAGTCCTCGAACTTCTTGCCCAGGTCCGCCACTTCGTGGCCGGTGAGCTTGCTCCAGCCGTCGGTGGCCACCTTGCCGTCCTTGGCGTCCAGGCCCACGATGATGTGGCCTGGGAAGGCGGTGCAGGCGTCCTGCAGGAAGCCAGGGTTCTTGACGGCGGCGGTACCGATGATGACGTAACGCAGACCGGCGTCGAGGTAGCGCTCGATGGTGTCGAGGTCGCGGATGCCGCCACCAAGTTGCACGTCCACTTCGTCGCCGACTTCCTTGAGGATGCCGCGGATGGCCGCCTCGTTCTTCGGCTTGCCGGCGAAGGCGCCGTTGAGGTCCACCAGGTGCACCCGCCGCGCCCCTTTGTTGACCCAGTTGCGCGCCATGGCGGCGGGGTCTTCACCGAACACGGTGGATTGGTCCATGTCGCCTTGTTTGAGGCGCACGCATTGGCCGTCTTTCAAGTCAATGGCAGGAATGAGAAGCATGGCTTTGCAGGGGTTGTGACGCCAAGGCGTCAGGGGTTCCAGTGGAGAAAGTTGCGGTAGAGCGCCAGGCCCTGATCGGCGCTTTTTTCCGGGTGAAACTGGGTGGCGAAGATGTTGTCGCGGGCGATGGCGCACGAGAAACGCACGCCGTAATCGGTTTCACCGACGCTGTGTGCCGGGTTGGCAGGGCGGGCGTAGAAGCTGTGCACGAAGTAGTAGTAGCTGCCGTCGGGCACACCGGCCCAGACGGGATGCGCGGGGCCGCGCCCCAGCTCGTGGAACACCTGGTTCCAGCCCATCTGCGGGACCTTGTAGCGGCTGCCGTCGGGCTGGCGCTGGCCTTCCAGGCGAAAGCGCACAACTTCACCGGGGATCAACCCCAGACCAGCCGTGTCGCCCTCTTCGCTGTGGTCGAGCAGCATCTGCATGCCCACACACACGCCGAAGAGCGGCTTGTGGGCGGCGGCGTGCAGCACGGCCTCGCGCAGGCCGGAACGCTCCAGCTCGGCCATGCAGTCGGGCATGGCGCCCTGGCCGGGCAGCACCACGCGGTGCGCGTCCAGCACGGCCTGCGGCTCGGACGTGACAACCACATCCACGTGGTCCACAGCGGTGGCGGCGTGGATCACCGCCTGCGCCACGGAACGCAGATTGCCCATGCCGTAGTCGACCACGGCCACTGTCTGTCGGTTCATCGGGAAATGGGTTTCAGGCAAAAGCAGGTTCGAAACGGTGCAGCCAGGTTCACAGCGAGCCCTTGGTGGAGGGAATCACGTCGCCCAGGCGCGGGTCGCGCTCCAGGGCGGCACGCAGGGCGCGCGCGAAGGCCTTGAAGATGGTCTCGCACTGGTGGTGCGCATTCACGCCCTTGAGGTTGTCGATGTGCAGCGTCACACCAGCGTGGTTGACGAAACCCTGGAAGAACTCGAACACGAGCTGGGTATCGAGCTGGCCGATGCTGCCTGCGGTGAACCTGACGTCCATGTGCAGGCCGGGGCGGCCGGAAAAATCGACCACCACGCGGCTGAGCGCCTCGTCCAGCGGAACGTAGGCGTGGCCGTAACGGCGAATGCCCTTCTTGTCACCCACGGCCTTGGCGAAGGCCTGGCCCAGGGTGATGCCGATGTCTTCGACCGTATGGTGGCCGTCGATGTGCAGGTCTCCGTCGCAGTGCACGTCCAGGTCGATCAGTCCGTGGCGGGCGATCTGGTCGAGCATGTGGTCGAGGAAACCGATGCCGCTGTGCAGCCGGGACTGACCGGTGCCGTCAAGGTTGACGGCCACACGGATTTGCGTTTCGGCGGTGCGGCGCTGCACGTCTGCCGTGCGCTGGGCCGATGCGGGAAGGGTGGCGGGCAGGTTGGTCATAGGGCGTTGCGCAAAGCCTCCAGCATCTGCACATTTTCGGCGGGGGTACCCACCGTCAGGCGCAGGCATTGGGCCAGCAATGGGTGCATTTTAGAAACATTCTTCACCAGCACGCCAGCAGCTTTCATGCCGGCAAAGGCCTTGTCGGCATCGGGCACGCGCACCAGCACCATGTTGGCCTGGCTGGGGAAGGGTTTCACGCCCGGCATGGCGGCCAGGGCGCTGATCAGCTTTTCACGTTCGGCGCGGATGTCCTGCGCCTGGCGGGCAAACACGTCAGCATGCTCCAGGGCGAACAGGGCGCATTCGGCGTTGAGCACGCTCACGTTGTAGGGGGGGCGGACCTTGTCGATCTCGTTGACCAGGGCTTGAGCGCCGATCATGTAGCCCAGCCGCACGCCAGCCAGCCCGAACTTGGACAGGGTGCGCATCAGCAGCACATGGGCATTGGCCGCCGGGTCGGCGCGCATGTCGTCGAGCCAGGTGCGGCTGGCAAAGGGCTGGTAGGCCTCGTCGATGACCACCAGGCCGCCAAACTCCGCCGCCGCAGCGATGAGGCGGCGCATGACGGCGGCGTCCCACAGGTTGGCGGTGGGGTTGTTGGGGTAGGCCAGGTAGGTGATGGCGGGCTTGTGTTCGCGCATGGCGGCCAGCATGGCGGGCTCGTCCAGCTCGAAATCGGGCGTGAGGGGCACGCCGTGGAAGGCCAGCCCCTGCAGTTGTGCACTCATGCCGTACATGACGAAGCCAGGCAGCGGCGCCAGGACGGAGGCGCCGGGCACGTCGCAAGCCAACGCCAGCAGGGCGATGAGTTCGTCGGAGCCATTGCCCAGCATCAAGCCGAAACCGGCGGGAAGGTCCACGTACCGGGCCAGCGCATGCCTGAGGTCGTCAATGCGGGGACCGGGGTAACGGTTGACGGCCACGCGACCGAGGCGTTCGCCCAGGGCGGCCTGCAGCTCGGGCGGCAGGCCGTAGGGGTTTTCCATCGCGTCGAGTTTGACCATCCCTGCGGCGTCCTGCACGGCATAGGCGTGCATGCCCTGGACGTCTTGGCGGATGCGTTGAATGGCAGTGTTCATGGTGGAAAGTGCGCCCGCATGCGGGGGCGAAGGAGATGGTGCCCGCCCCCTGAGAGGCGCCGGACACGGGCGGTGCGTGCCGGAGGGCCAGTTTACACGAGGCACGGACACCGCCCGCGCCACAGGGTCACAGGCCGTCCAGGTGCGCGATCCAATGGGCCGCCTGCTGACGCAGCGCGGCCTGGTCACCTGCGGACATCTTCCGCCACTGGCGGCTGGGCCATGCCATGCGCGGGTTGCCTTCCAATGCCTCGCCATGGCGGGCGATGAAATTCCAGTACAGGGCGTTGAAGGGACAGGCGTCGGGCCCGGTGCGCTGCAACCGGTTGTAGCGGCAGGAGCCGCAATGGTCGCCCATGCGGTGCAGGTAGGCCGCCGTGCTGACATAGGGCTTGGTGGCGACACGCCCGCCATCGGCGAACTGGCTCATGCCCAGGGTATTCGGCGCCTCAACCCACTCGAAAGCGTCGATGTAGATGCCCAGGTACCAGCGATGGAGTGCCTGAGGGTCCAGACCGGCCAGCAGGGCGAAGTTGCCAATGACCATGAGCCGCTGGATATGGTGGGCATAGGCGTGCTGAAGCGATTGCCCGATGGCCTGCGCCAGGCAGGCCATGTGGGTTTGACCTGACCAGAACCAGGCGGGCAGCGGGCGAGCGTGGCCCAGCGCGTTGGACTCGGTGTAACCCGGCATGTGTGCCCAGTAGACACCGCGGACGTATTCGCGCCAGCCCAGGATCTGGCGCACAAAGCCCTCGACCGAAGCCAGATGGGCGCTACCGGCATGCCACGCGGCCTCGGCACGGCGGATCACTTCCATCGGCCCGAGCATCTTGGTGTTCAGGGCGAAGGACAGCAGGGAGTGGAAGAGCCGCCAGGCGCGGGTGGACATCGCGTCCTGGTACGCACCGAACGCTGGCAGGGCGTGACTGATGAACGCGTCAAGTTGGGCCAGCGCATCGGTACGGTTGAGCGGCCAGCGAAACGCTTCGGCACACGGCTCGCCAAAGGTCTGCACACCGCTGCGGGTGATGGTTTGCCACAGTGTGCCGTGGTTGTGGAGGGGGCGTGTGTCTGGCGGCTCTGCGGGAGAGCCTCGCCAGGGCTTGCGGTTGTCTTCGTCGAAGTTCCAGCGCCCGCCATGCGGCTTGCCCTGCCCATCCAGTAAAACAGCATGACGCGACCGCTGGACCCGGTAGAAACGCTCCATGAGCCAGTGGGGCCGGTCACCAAACAGCTGTAGCGCCTCGTCACGGGATGTGAGGAAATGCTCGCTGTCCACCATGCGGGTGGATAGCGGCTGGCGGGCACACCAGCCGCCCAACTGGGCGTCGAGCCGCCATTCGTCGGGCGCCTGGTATTCAAAAGCGCGCGGGCGGTAATGGGCCAGCAAGGCGTCGAGGTTGCCCTCCAGCGTCTGCCGGTTCGATGGGTCGTCAATGGCAACGTAGCGAACGCGGTGCCCCTCCTGGCGCAAATGGCGGGCCAGGTCCCGCATGCCCGCAAAAATGGCGATGACCTTCTGCGCATGGTGCAGGACGTAGTCCGTTTCCTGCCGCATTTCCAGGAACAGGTAGACGACGTCCGGCCGCACCTCGGCGAACCAGCTGTGCAGGGGGTTGAGCTGATCCCCGAGAACCAGCCGCAGCAGGGGCGCTGACGTCACGGCGCAGTTGGCTTGGCGGGCCCCGCCATGCGGCAACGGTCGGAGCAGTAGCGCACCTGCTCCCAGTCGCGCGCCCACTTGCGCCGCCAGTTGAACGGTCTGCCGCAGGCAGCGCACAACTTGCTGGGAAGCTCGCTTTTCTTGCGCATTTTCATGTTCATAGGTCCAGACTGAGTTGCCGGGAGGCTGCACCAGCACCGGACGCGCGCCGCGTATTGGCGGGCAAACGCCGGGAACCGTGCTTCTCGACGATGGCGGCCTTGGCGGCGCGAACCTCGGGCTGAGCTCGCAGGCCATGCAGGCGCGCTTTGGCTTGCCGGGTGGCCTGGGCCAGATCGACGATGGGTATGGGGATGTCGTCGCCCACTCGGACGCCACATCGAGCCTGCAAGTCTGGGGGCATGCGCCATGGCTCTAACAGCCAGGCGTCTGGCACCCTGCGCATGGCAGGCAGCCAGCGCCGCACGAAGTGGCCTTGGGGGTCGTGGTCTTGCGCCTGTTTGACGGGGTTGTATACGCGCGTGGTGTTGATGCCCGTGGTGCCGGACTGCATCTGCATCTGGCTCCAGTGGATGCCGGGTTCGTAGTCCACAAACTGCCGCGCCAGCCACAAGCCGACTTCACGCCAGTGCAACCACAAGGGGTAAGCGGCCACCGACACCAGCATGGCGCGCATGCGGAAGTTCAGCCAGCCTGTGTCGCGCAGCATGGCCACACAGGCGTCCACCATGGGCCAACCGGTTCGCCCCTGGGTCAAGGCCTCGAAGTGCGTGGGGTTCCATTCGTGTTCACGAAGCCCGTCGTAGCCACGGTGCAGGTTGCGGTATTCCAACTCGGGCTCGCTTTCGAGCTTTTGGATGAAGTGGCAGTGCCAGTGCAACCGTCCCAGAAAAGCGGTGAGTCCCAGCCGGTGCCTTGTGGCAGCGGGTTCCAGTTCGGCCAGGCGCGTCCGCGTGGCGTGGACGGTTTCCCGCAAGCCGAGCGTGCCGAAAGCCAGGTGCGGTGAAAGGCGGGAACACGCGTTCGGCGCGCTCAAGGGTGACGAGATGCCGCCCCGGTAGCTGGCGCAGCGGTCGCGCAAGAAGCTACCAAGCACGGCCAGGGCGTTTCGGCGCCCACCCCGTTGGCGGTTCGGGGGCACCCACAGGTCTGTGATGCCCAGCGATGCCGCGGCGGGCGGCTCGCCAACTGGCCAGGGGCTGTCGGCCCAGCGGGGTTGCGGCAAATCGTGTGCTGGCGCCGCCATGTGCGCCTCCCAACGCTGGTGCCATTCGTCGCGCGAACGCAGGCGCCGCACGACGCCGAACTGCGGGTACTCGCGCCAGGCCACGCCGGCATCGCGGCACCAGCGGCCCACAGCAAGATCACGCGCATAGGTGTGGGCATTGCCGGTTTCTTCATGGGCATGCAGCGCTTCGAATGGCCGGGCAGCATGCAGGCGGTCCAGCACGGGCACCGCCTCGCCCGTGGCAATGTGCAGCCGCGTGCCCAGCTCGCGCAATGCGCCGTCCAGCTCGCGCAGGCTTTCGATCAGGAAGGCGTAATGCCCGGCAGAGGCGTCCGGCTGCGCCCACAGACTGGGTTCGATGATGTACAGGCACAGCACCCTGCCCTGGCGTGCAGCCTCGCTCAAGGCTGCGTGGTCGTGCAGGCGCAGATCGCGCTTGAACCAGACGACATGGCACCCCACGCAGCGCACCCTCAGCTGTTGGCGCGGTGCTTGAGCCAGCGCATCAGGCGGCCGACCACAGGCAGCTTTTCGTACAGCTCCTCGGCGGCATCCCAGTAATCCCGGTGCTGGCACACCTGCCCAGCGTCGTCGAGCACGATGTGTGTGGCACCCCGCACGACCTGGGTGCGCGCGGTGTCGAACCGCCTGAAGCGGAACAGGAAATCCCAGGTCAGGAAACACTGCCTGCCTTGCAGGACCTGTCCGGTCACGACGAAGCGCGGCTCGTCCAATGCATCGAACATGTGGCAGAAGACGCGCTCGATGGCGCGCACGCCCTTCACGTCGTTGAAGGGGTCTTTGAAACGCGCGTCGGGTGCGTAGATGTCGCCGATGCGGGCCAGGTCCTTGGGGGAAAGCCCCTCGAAGAACCGCACCAGGCGGGCGATGGACTGTTCAGGTGTCATGGGATTGGATGCGTGGAATCAAAGCCCGGTGAAGCGGCGCACTGCCGCGAAATACCAGCCATGCGGCAGCAGGCGCAGCAGCTTCATCACGCGGCTGAAACGTTTGGGAAAGTGGATGTGGAAGTCGCCGTCGGCCCAGCCTTGCAGGATGGCGCTGGCGGCGGCCTGTGGCGTGATGACGGCCGGCATGGGGAAGTCGTTGCCCGCTGTCATGGGCGTGGCGACGAAACCCGGCGTCACCACGCTCACGCCCAGCCCTTGCGGGTGGAGATCTAGGTAGAGCGACTCTGCCAGGTTGATGAGCGCCGCCTTGGTGGGCCCGTAGGCGAGGCTCCTGGGCAAGCCGCGAAAACCCGCGACGCTGCTGACTAGGCTGACGTGGCCCGCGCGCCGCGCCTGCATGGCGGGCAGCACTGCGGCGAGCACGTTCCAGGCGCCAGTGACATTGACGTGCTGGTGGCGCAGCGCCTCGTCCAGATCCAGGTCCATGGCCCGCATGGGCCGGTAATGGCCTGCGCAATAGCAAACCAGATCCAGCGAACCTGCGGCCAGCAGCTGTTCTGCAGCCAGACGCACCTGTGGTGCCTCGCCTGCGTCAAGCGGCACGGCGACGCTGCCGGGATGTTCCGCGACGAAAGCCTCCAGAGCGGCGGCGCTGCGCGCCGACACGACCACGCGTGCGCCGCGCGCATGCAAGGCGCTTGCCGTTGCACGCCCAATGCCACTGGACGCGCCCACGATCCACGCCGTGCGGCCGTGCCAGTCCTGCAATGCGGGGTTCAGACTCATGGCAGCTTGGTGAATGACAGCGTGACCTCACCCAGACGGAAACCGAACTTGCTCATGGTCGCGCGGTTGAGCATCACCCGGCCGTCCATCTGGTACATCCAGTCGTCGAACTGGACTTCGTACACCTTGCCGTCCACCGGCAGGCGCAGGGTGTAGTTCCAACGCAGCGTGTTGCCACGGACTTGCCCGCTGGCTTCCCCCACCACATCGTCTGCCCGGCCGGTGTAGCGCCCATCGGCATGGCGCGTGAGCCGCCAGACACGGCGCTCGGTGCGGCCATCGGAGTAAGTGAAGTGTTCGTCCAGCACGCCTTGGTCACCCTCCCAGCGCCCTTCCATTTGCACCACGAAGCGCCGAACCACTTGGCCACCGCGGTCCTGGAAGATGCCATGCGCCACCAGTGGCCCGTTGAAATAGCTGCGCAAGTCGAGCGCTGGCTGTTCGTTGGCGTAACCGTCCAGGTTCTGCGTGGCGCAGCCCGCCAGCCAACCAGCGGTTGACAACAGGCCCAGTGCCATCCATCGGATCGTTCCACGTTTTTGCATCTCATGACTCCTTGAAATGGGGGTCGCGCCGCACCAGGGTGAACAGCACCGCTGCCGCTGCCAGCTTGAGCAGGCAGGGCAGCACGGCATAGGCCCATGTGAGTGCCTGCAGGGCCTGCGGCGCGTCAGAACCCGGCGCGTAACCCCACAAGCCGAGCAGGGGCAGCGCCAGCCCGGCTGCCAGCGCCAGGTTGAGCTTGGTGGCGAAGTTCCACCACCCGAAGTAAGCGCCGGCATGCCGGTCGTGCCCCGCGTGGCGGGTGATGAAACCGGCCAGCAAGGCGCCGGGCAGCGCCAGGTCTGCGCCCAGCGCAAGACCCGACAGCGCGCAGACCAGCCAGAACCCGAACGCATCACCCGGCCCCAGCAGCGCGGCCCAGGCGAACACCAGCACCGACAAGGCCATGCCAGCAAGCCAGGTGCGCGTGAGCGCCCATGCCCGCACCAGACGAAGCCATAGCGGCATGCCCATGGCGGCGCAAACAAAGTACGTGCCCAGGAACACCGGCTGCCAAGCCGTTGTGGCCTGCAAGCGGTCCTCGATGAAGAACAAAACCAGGGTGGCCGGAATGGCGCTGGCAATGCCATTGCAGACGAACACCAGCATCAAACGGCGAAAGGCGGACTGACGCCACGGCAGCCATAGCGCATCGCCGGCCTCCTGCCCCGCCGCCAAGCGGGACGGACGGGGCGCCCTGCCCCAGGCCAGCCAGCCTGCCCCCAAAGCGAGCGCGAAAACCACAAGCATGGCGGGCAAACCCGCCACCGTGGGCAAGACCGATGCACAAACCACGCCCAGCAGGCCCGCAGCCTCGCGCCACGCCACCACGCGTGAGCGGGCCAGACCGTCACCGCCCAGCCGCGCCCCCCAGGACTGGTGCGCAATGGAAAGCAGGCTGTAACCCAGGCAGGTGAATACCAGCATGCCCCATGCCCACGCAAGCAAGGCCTGGGGTTCACGCACCGCCGGGTAGAACAACAGCGCAAGGCCAGCCGCCAGCACCATGCAACCCGCCATGCCGGCGGCCAGCACGGCCTTCATGGACCGGCCGAAAAGCACGTCTACCCAACGCCCCAGCCAAGGGTCGATGACTGCGTCCAGCAAGCGCGCGGCCAGCAGCACGCCGCCCAAGGCAGCCAGCGGCACACCAAAGCTGGTGGCGTAGTGGTGGGGCAACAGCACATATAGGGGCAACGCGACAAAAGCCAGCGGGAAGCCCAGCGAACCATAGGCCACGCCTTCGCGCCAGCCCACCACACCCCCGCCGGAGGGGCGCGCACGGGCTTCCTCCAGAGAGATGACGGAAGCATCGGGGATGGACATGGCTACAGCTCAGGTACGGCCTGCGCCAGCGAGCAACGCTTCGCGCAAAGCGGGTTCGGACGTTGCTGGTGACAGCCAGATGCCAAAGAACAGGCGGGCAAACAATGGATCAGCCACTTCGCCAAGCACCCGTTGCCCTTGCAGAAACACGGCCCCTTCTCCCGGGCGGTAGAGCCCGGTCAGCGCGTCGCCCGCCTTGACGTCAGGCAGCACCGATTCCAGCGCACGCTGCCAGCGCCGGGCCTGTTCGTCGCTCAGGGGCTGCTGGCGGCGCATCTCTTGTATGGAACGGCGGGCAATGGCGCTCGCCTCGAAGTTGCGCAGGTATTCCAGTTCCAGCGCCAGGGGTGCTGCACCGTGGTCGCTGGCGTCAAAGCCCGGACCGATCCACAGGCGCGCACGGTAAACCTCGAAGCCCCACACCCGAAGCAGGCCCTGCCCGGCCAGCCTTGCGCCTGGCAGTGGCGGCACCTGCATACTGGCGCTTGCCGTACTTCCCGCCATGCACAGCAGCGCCGCCAGCCCGGCAAGCAGGCTGCGCCGGCGAACTCCATCCACGGCCAGGGGTTTCATGGCTTTTCCAGCGTGTACTGCATCACGCCAATGTCACCGTGCTCGAACCCGGCCTCGCAGTAAGCCAGGTAGAACTCCCACAGCCTGACGAACTGCTCGTCGAAACCCTGGCGCAGCACCTGTTCGCGCCGCGCCAGGAAGGCCTCGCGCCAGCGGCGGCAGGTTTCGGCGTAATCCGGGCCGAAGGACAGCTCATCCACCACGCGCAGGCCCGCAGCCTCGGCCTCGCGCCGGAACGCGGCCGGGGACGGCAGACAGCCCCCTGGGAAGATGTACTGCTGGATGAAGTCTGTGGAGCGGATGTAACGCTCGAACAGCGCGTCGTCGATCACGATGCTCTGCACGCAGGCCCGGCCACCCGGCTTGAGCAGACGCTGTACCGCCTGAAAGTAGACCGGCCAGTACTCGCGCCCCACAGCCTCGATCATCTCGATGGAGCAGACCGCGTCGAAGGGCCCATCGTCAATGTCACGGTAGTCCTGCAGCCGCAGGTCGGCTCTATCGGCCGCGCCAGCGCGCTGCAGCCGTTGCCCGGCATATTCCAGCTGTTCCACAGAAAGCGTCACCCCCGTGACGCTGGCGCCGAACTCCAGCACGGCCTTTTCGGCCAGCGCGCCCCAGCCGCAGCCGATTTCCAACACCCGGTCACCCGGGCGAACCCCCGCCATGCGCAGCGCGCGCCTCACCTTCGCGTGCTGCGCCTGCACCAGGTCACCGTCGCGCTGGCCGTCAAACCAGGCCGAGGAATAGTTCATCGTTCCGTCCAGCCACAGCGCATAGAAGGCATTGCCCAGGTCGTAATGTGCGTGGATGTTTTTGCGGCTGTTGCTGCGCGTGTTGCGGTTGAGCAGGTGGCGTATGCGGTAGAGCAGGCGGCCTGCCCAGCTGCCATAGATAACCCCTTCCAGCGCCTCCCGGTTGACGAGGAACAGCCGAAGCAGTTCCGGCAGATGCGGCGTGCTCCAGTGACCTGCGATGTAGGACTCGGCAAACCCGATGTCGCCAGACTTGAGCACGGCGGAGCACACACGCCAGTCGTGCAGGTGCAATACGGCATGCGGTTCGTCACCGTTGGACGGGCCGAAATGCCTGATCTGGCCGTCGGGCAACTGCACACTCAGGCTCCCACGGCCGAGCCGTTGCAGAAGGCGGAACACTGCCCGGCCCGCGGCAGGCGTTCCCTGTGGCAACTCGAACACGCCGGTGCGGCTCATGGGGGTGGTGGAGCTGTTCATGTCTGTTCCTGGACGAATGCAATTGGTGAAGATGTGTTCATTGCGTCACGAAGGACTCGGGTGGCTCTGGCTTGCGGTGGAATCCCACCCGCTTGGCCCAGAGCTTGAGCGCCTGCCAGTGGATGCGGGCCACCACCATCAGCGTCAAGGCCGGGTAGCCCCAGAGCGCACGCCGCAGGCTGCTTGTGGTGACAGGCTCCAGCACCCCGCTGACGCTGGTCTGCAGCAACACGCCCTGTTCGTCGTCGTGGTCGATGCGCACCACCGTACACGGCTTGCCGTGACGCGCCGCGTGCATGAAACGGAAGCGGTAGCGCCCCTCCACGCGGCAAAAGGGCGACACATGGAAAACCTTGGTGGCCTGGACCTCGGCCCCCAGGGAAGGGCTTTCCAGCAAGTAACAATGACGCTCGCCGAAGGTGTTGTTCACTTCCACGAGCACAGCGCGCAGAGTACCGTCTGCCCGGTGGCAATACCAGAAGCTCACGGGCTTGAAGGTGTGGCCCAGCACACGGGGGTAGCAATGCAGCCACACCTCGCCGTCCACGTCATCGACCCCATTGGCTCGCAACACCTCTTCCAGCCACGCCAGCGCCCCCCCCGCCTCTGGCCCTCTGCCGTCGCCATGGTCGTGGTCATGAAAGCTGATGCCCGCCCAGCGGTTCAACGGCAACGCCCCAGGTTCCCGCTGCAGCGCGCGCATGGGCAACATGAGGAAGTACGTCGGGTACACGAAGGCATTGCGACGCGGGCGCAGCCGCGTGTGACGCACCTCGCCAAACCCCAGATAAGGCAGAGGCAGAAGGTTCATGCCGCCTCCCCTGAGGTGGTTGGCATCTGGCTCAACATTGCCCTCGCCACCGCCAGCCCCGACTTCAGCCCGTCTTCATGGAAGCCATAACCCGCCCATGCACCGCAGAACCACGTCCGCAGCTGCCCCTGCAACCCCGCCACACGCGTTTGCGCCTGTACCGCAGCCAGGTCGAACACCGGGTGCGCATACTCAAACTCGGCCAGGATGCATGACGGATCGATGGGCCTGACCGGGTTGAGCGACACGATCACCGGCTGTGCAAAAGGCAGGGGCTGCAAGCGGTTGAGCCAGTAATGCAGGCAGACACGGGCCGACTCGCTGCCATCGTCGGCGGCACGCTCGTAGTTCCATGCAGCCCATGCCTTGGGCCGCATTGGCATCACCGACGTGTCCGTGTGCAGCACCGCCCTGTTGGCCTGGTAGCGGATCGCCCCCAGCACTTCCTGCTCGTCTGGCGTGGGGCGCCCCAGCAAAGCCAGTGCCTGGTCGGAATGGGTAGCCAGCACCACGTGATCGAATTGCTCCACCCCGCCATCCGTGAACACCCGCACGCCCTGCGCGTCGCGCTCGATCCGCTGCACCGGCGTGTTCAGGCGGGCATCGGGCAGCCCCGCCACGATCCTGCGCACGTAGTTGCGCGAACCACCCTCCACCGTGTACCACTGCGGCCTGCGCGTGACCTGCAAAAGACCGTGGTTGTGGCAGAAACGGATCATCGTCGCCACCGGGAAACGCAGCATCTGGTCGGTCGGGCAGCTCCAGATGCAGCCCAGCATGGGCAGAAAGTACCAATCCCGGAATGCACTGCCGAAACGGTGCCGGTCCAGAAACTCGCCAAGGGGCTGCAGCAGGTCGGCGTCGCGGTTTTCGCGTGCCAACCGGGTGCACAGCGCGTTGAAGCGCAGCAGGTCCTTCAGCATGCCCAGAAAGCGGGGACTCAACAGGTTGCGGCGCTGGGCGAAAACGCTGCCCAGATCGCTGCCACACCACTCCAAGGGCCTTTCGGCACCTGGACGCGGCACCTGCACCGAAAAGGACATGTCAGACGGCGCGACCTGCACCCCCAGTTCGGCGAACAGCGCGATCAGGTTGGGGTAGGTGCGCTCGTTGTAGACCAGAAACCCCGTGTCCACGCCATGGGTCACCGGCTCGCCGCTGGCACCGGGCAGGATCACGTCCACCGTGTTCGCATGCCCGCCAAAGTGCCCGCCAGCCTCGTAAAGCGTGACCTGAGCGCTGCCGCGCAGGGTATGGGCCGCAGCCAAACCTGCGATGCCAGACCCCACGACCGCCACCCGCCACGGCCGGTCCCGGTTTTCTCCAACAGCAAACTGTCCCTGCGCCTTGTACATTTGAGCACCTTATTTGTCCTAGACAAAACAAAGTATCCTACAATTCAGCGAACCGGTAAACTGCCGTGAAAAAATCCCACAAACAGCCATGAACACCATGCCCCCGGCGCCCAGTTCAGAGCCAACGTTGTCTATTGCAGACGTGGAGCGCGACACGGGCCTGCTCAAGGACACGCTGCGCGTTTGGGAACGGCGCTACGGCTTCCCCACGCCAGGACGCGATGCCCACGGCGAGCGTCGCTACGACGGGGAACAACTGCACAAGCTGCGGCTCATCAAACGCCTGCTGGATGCCGGGCACAGGCCGCACCAGGTGGTCCCCCTGCCCACCCCTGAACTGGCCGGGCTCGTCCAGCAGATACCGGCCGCTGGCGCATGCGAACTTGCGCAGGACATTGGCACCCCGCTGGTCCAGGACTGGCTGCGCGGGCTCAAGGAAAACCGCACCGAGGTGCTGCGGCGTTCACTGGAGGACCACCTGCTGCGGCACGGCCTGGCCTCGACCATCGAAGACTTCATTTCCCCCACCAGCATGGCTGTGGGGCAGGCGTGGCTGTTGGGGGAGCTCTCGGTGTTCCAGGAGCACCTGCACACCGAGATCGTGCAAAGCGTGCTGCGCGAGGCCCTGGCCGTGCTCGACAAGCAGACCGTGCCCGCACCCCATGCGCCGCGTGTGCTGCTGACCACCCTGCCCGACGAACAGCACGCCATGGGACTGCTGATGGCCGAATGCTTTCTGGCACTGGAACGCTGCGAACGCTACCCCCTGGGCGCGTGCACACCGCTGACCGACGTCGTCAACGCCGCGCGGCAGTTGAAGGTTGACGCCGTGGCCCTGAGCTTCAGCGCCCACCAGCCGCCAAACGACACGGTGGCAGGGCTGCGGCAACTGCGGGAACAGCTGCCCGAGGATGTGGCTTTGTGGGTGGGGGGTGGCGCGCCCGTGCTTTACTCGCGGCGCCTGCCCAAGGGCATCACGGCGTTGCGCAAGGCGCGCGAACTGGGCCCGCTCGTGGCAGCATGGCGCCGAGACAGGGCGGGCCGCTGAAGCGCTTCAGGACTTCAGGCGCATCTCGGCAGCGCGGGCGTGCGCCTGCAAGCCTTCGCCATGCGCCAGCACCGAGGCAATCTGCCCAAGGTGCTGGGCACCTGTTTCGCTCACCTCGATTAGGCTGCTGCGCTTCTGGAAGTCGTACACCCCCAGTGGCGAGCTGAACCGCGCCGTGCCGCTCGTGGGCAGCACGTGGTTGGGACCGGCACAGTAGTCGCCCAGGCTCTCGCTGGTGTAGGCCCCCAGGAAGATGGCGCCGGCGTGCTTGAGCAGCGGCTCCCAGCGGTGCGGGTCGGTGCTGCTCACCTCCAGGTGTTCCGGTGCAATGCGGTTGCTGATCGCACAGGCCTCTTCCATGTCGCGCGTCAGAATCATGGCACCCCGGCCATTGAGGCTCTTGGCAATGATCTCGGCGCGCGGCATGGTGGGCAGCAGGCGGTCGATCTCACGCTGCACGGCGTCGATGTAGGCCGCATCGGGGCACAGCAGGATGCTCTGCGCCAGTTCGTCGTGCTCGGCCTGGCTGAAAAGGTCCATGGCCACCCAGTCAGGCGGCGTGGTGCCGTCGGCCAACACCAGGATCTCGCTCGGCCCGGCGATCATGTCGATGCCGACCGTGCCGAACACATGCTTCTTGGCGCTGGCCACATAGGCGTTGCCCGGGCCGGTGATCTTGTCCACCTGAGGCACCGTCTGTGTGCCATAGGCCAGCGCCGCCACGGCCTGGGCACCGCCGATGGTGAACGCACGGCTCACGCCCGCCACGTAGGCCGCAGCAAGCACCAGGGCATTCTTTTCGCCACGCGGCGTGGGCACCACCATGATGATGTCCTGCACACCGGCCACGTGGGCGGGAATGGCATTCATCAGCACGCTGCTGGGGTAGGCTGCCTTGCCGCCGGGCACGTAGATGCCCACGCGGTCCAGCGGCGTCACCTTCTGGCCCAGCAGAGTGCCGTCCTCGTCGCGGTAGGTCCAGCTCTCACCGCTGGCCTTCTTCTGGCGCTCGTGGTAGCGGCGCACACGCTCGGCCGCCTGGCTCAATGCCGTGCGCTGGGCCTCGGGCAGGCCTTCGAAGGCTGCGCGCAACTCGTCCTGCGTCAACTCCAGCCCGGCCATGCCGGCGGCTGCCAGGCCGTCGAAACGGGTGGTGTATTCCAGCACGGCAGCGTCACCGCGCGCCTTCACGTCGGCCAGGATGGAGGCCACGCGCTGCTCGATCTCGGCGTCCGTGTCGGCGGCCCAGTGCAGGCGCTGCTGAAACCGGGTTTCGAAATCAGCGTCGGTGGTACGCAGGAAGAGCGGCGTGGCTTTCATCATGACGTGGCCTTGGCAAAAGCGTCCAGAATGGGGCGCAGCATGTCGCGCTTGACCTTGAGCGCTGCCTGGTTGACCACCAGGCGAGAGGAGATGTCCATGATCTGCTCCACCTCGACCAGGTGGTTGGCCTTGAGCGTGTTGCCGGTGGACACCAGATCCACGATGGCGTCGGCCAGGCCGGTCAGCGGCGCAAGTTCCATGCTGCCGTAGAGCTTGATGAGGTCCACGTGCACGCCCTTGCTGGCGAAGAAGTCGCGCGCGATCGCCACATACTTGGTGGCCACCTTCAAGCGGGCACCCTGGCGCACGGCGCTGGCGTAGTCGAAGTCCGCACGCACGGCCACGCTCATGCGGCATTTGGCGATCTTCAGGTCCAGCGGCTGGTACAAGCCCACATTGCCTGCGCCGCCCCACTCCGCCTCGTGTTCCAGCAGGGTGTCCTTGCCGCACACACCCAGGTCGGCGCCGCCGTACTGCACGTAGGTGGGCACGTCAGAGGCGCGCACCAGCACCACCTGCACGTCGGGCCGGTTGGTGGGCAGGATCAGCTTGCGAGACTTGTCCGGGTCTTCCAGCACCTCGATGCCCGCCGCACGCAGCAGGGGCAACGTTTCTTCAAAGATGCGGCCCTTGGACAGGGCCAGGGTCAGGCGGGCCTGGCTCATGGCATTCTTTCAATGTCGGCGCCCAGGGCGCGCAGTTTCACTTCCATCTGGTCGTAGCCACGGTCCAGGTGGTAGATGCGGTCCACCACTGTCTCACCCTCGGCCACCAGCCCTGCAATCACCAGGCTGGCAGACGCGCGCAGATCGGTCGCCATCACCGCGGCACCCGAGAGGCGGCCCGTGCCGTCCAGGCCCTCGACCAAGGCCACTCGGCCATCGATGTGGATCTTGGCGCCCAGGCGCTGCAGCTCCTGCACGTGCATGAAGCGGTTCTCGAAAATGGTTTCCGTCACGCTGCTGGCGCCCTGGGCCACGACGTTCAGCGCCATGAATTGCGCCTGCATGTCGGTGGGAAAACCGGGGTACTCGGTGGTACGGAAGGTCTGCGCCTTGAGCGCGGCCGCGCCGGGCGATGCCACGCGCATGCCATCGGGCAACGCCTCCACGGTCACGCCCGCGTCGCGCAGCTTGTCGATCACAGCATCCAGGTGGTCGGCCCGCGCGTGCCGCAACACAGCCTCGCCGCCCGTGGCGGCAACCGCGCACAGGAAGGTGCCGGCCTCGATGCGGTCGGCCACCACAGTGTGGTCGCAGCCGTCCAGCCGCTCCACGCCCTGGATGCGGATGCGGCTGGTGCCATGGCCTTCGATGCGTGCGCCCATCTTGATGAGCATCTCCGCCAGATCGGTGACCTCGGGTTCCTGTGCGGCGTTCTCCAGGATGGTCTCGCCCTCGGCCAGCGCTGCGGCCATGAGGAAGTTTTCGGTCCCGGTGACCGTGATCATGTCGGTGGTGATGCGCGCGCCTTTCAGCCGCGTCTGCCCTGCGGGCAGCTGCGCCACCATGTAGCCATGCTCCACCACGATCTCGGCCCCCATGGCCTGCAGGCCCTTGATGTGCTGGTCGACGGGCCGCGAACCGATGGCACAGCCCCCAGGCAGCGACACCTTGGCACGGCCAAAGCGCGCCAGCAGCGGCCCCAGCACCAGCACCGACGCCCGCATGGTCTTGACCAGTTCGTACGGCGCCACTGGCTCGATGGGCGTGGCGGCCTGCAGGGTGAAGCCGCCGCGCTCGCCATGGGTCTGCGTCTGTACGCCCATGTTCTCCAGCAGGTGGCGCATGGTGGCCACGTCGCGCAGCCGTGGCACGTTGCGCAGCATCACAGGCTGGTCGGTCAGCAGGGCCGCACACAGTTCCGGCAAGGCCGCGTTCTTGGCGCCAGAAACCATCACTTCGCCATTCAGGGGCCGGCCCCCACGGATACGGAGCTTGTCCATCGTTCAGCCCTGCTGTTGTGCGGCCCACTCGGCCGGCGTGTAGGTCTTCATCGACAGGGCGTGAACCTCGTCGGTCTGGATGCGCTGGCCCAGAGTGGCGTACACCAGCTGGTGGCGGGCGATCAGGCGCTTGCCCTCAAAGGCCGCAGACACGATCACAGCCGCCCAGTGGCGGCCGTCGCCTGAGACTTCGAGGTGCTCGCAGGCCAGGCCGGCGGCGATGAGGGATTGCAGTTCGTCGGAAGTCATTTCAGCTTCAGTGCCTGATCTTGTAACCGGTGCGCAGCAGGTGCATGGCGATGCCTCCCACCACAAGGAACGCCACCCCCACGATGCCCAGGCTCAGCCAGGGCGAAACGTCGCTGCGCCCGAAGAAACCGTAGCGGAACCCGTCGATCATGTAGAAGAAGGGGTTCAGGTGGCTGACCTTCTGCCAGAACGGTGGAAGGGAATGGATGGAATAGAACACACCGCTGAGGAAAGTCATCGGCATGATGATGAAGTTCTGGAATGCTGCCATCTGGTCGAATTTCTCCGCCCACAGGCCGGCAATCACGCCCAGGGAGCCGAGCAACGCCGCCCCCAGCACGCTGAAAACCACAATCCACAGCGGTGCCACGAAGGACAGGTCTGCGACCCAGAACGTGACGAACAAGACCCCCAGCCCCACCACCAGCCCGCGCACGATGGACGAGCCCACGTAGGCCACGAACCAGGCGCGGTGCGACAGCGGCGCAAGAAGAATGAACACCAGGTTGCCCATGATCTTGCTCTGGATCAGGCTGGACGAGCTGTTGGCGAACGCGTTCTGCAACACGCTCATCATGATCAGACCCGGCAGCAGGAAGGCGGTATAGCTGACGGTGTCGTAGACCTTGACGTGGTCCTCCAGCACGTGGCCGAAGATCATCAGGTAGAGGATGGCCGTCATCACCGGCGCCGCCACGGTCTGGAAACCCACCTTCCAGAAACGCAGCACCTCTTTGTAGAACAGGGTCTGCCAGCCGTTCATGCCGCCACCTCCGCTTCGGCGGCAGCTGGCACGGCACGGCGGCTGCCCGTCAGGTCTAGGAACACATCCTCCAGGTCCGCCTTGGTGATCTCGATGTCCTCCACCGGCACACCCGCCTCGCGCACCCTTGCCAGGATGCGTTCGACTTCCAGCGCGTCGTGCGCGGGCAGCTGCACGAAACGCCCCGTCACCCGCGCCTGCGCGGCCAGGTCTGCCGGCAGCACCGCGTCGGTCTTGAAACGCAGCACGTTGGCCGACGCCCGCTTCAGCAGATCGGAAGTCTTCTCCAGCGCCACCAGCTCACCGTGTTTCAGCATGGCGATGCGCCCGCACAGGGCCTCGGCCTCTTCCAGGTAGTGGGTCGTGAGCAGCACGGTGCTGCCCTGCTTGTTGAGCTGCGAAATGAACTGCCACAGGGTCTGGCGCAACTCCACGTCCACCCCGGCGGTGGGCTCATCAAGCACGATGACGGGCGGGCGGTGCACCAGCGCCTGCGCCACCAGCACCCGGCGCTTCATGCCCCCGGAAAGCTGGCGCATGTTGGCATTGGCCTTGTCGGCCAGGCCCAGCCCATCCAGCAGCTCGTCGATCCAGGCGGCGTTGTCGCGGATGCCAAAGTACCCAGACTGGAAGCGCAACGCCTCGCGCACGGTGAAGAAGGGGTCGAACACCAGCTCCTGCGGCACCACCCCCAGGCGGCGGCGCGCCTGGGCAAAATCGGCCTGCACGTCAGCGCCATGCACCTTGACGTGACCAGAACTGGCACGCGAAAGACCGGCCAGTATGCTGATGAGCGTGGTCTTGCCTGCGCCGTTGGGGCCGAGCAGGCCAAAGAACTCCCCGGGCTCGATGTCGAAGCTCACGCCCTTGAGGGCTTGCAGCTCGCCACGGGGAGTAACGTAGGTCTTGGAGACGTTCTGGAATGAAACGGCGGACATGGGCCCGACATTTTACGCGGGCAGCAATTCGCTCACCCCGTAAAGGGTCGCCAGGTCGCGCAGACGCGGCGGCATGCCGCTTACCTCGAAGACTCCACCGCGGGACACCACCGCACGCCGCACGCCCAGCAAAAGCGCCAGCACGGAGGAATCAAACTCCGTGAGCGCCGACGCGTCGATGCTCACACCGGCACCGGACGCCAGTGCCGCCCCGTTGAGCTGTGCAACGCATTTGGCCAGGAAGCCGTCGGCGTCGGCATGGATCAGACGCGCGGGCAATGCGGGCAGCGTCTGGGTCATCAGCTGGCCTTTGCCGCGTTGGCGCGGTTACGCTCGACCAGCGAGGCGATCAGCCCGTCAATGCCCTTGGTGTTGATCTCCTGAGCGAACTGGCCACGGTAGGTTTCCACCAGCCAGACGCCCAGCACATTGATGTCGTACACCTTCCAGCCGCTCGGCGTTTTTTCCAGGCGGTAGTCCAGCTGCACTGGATCGCCCTTGCCGCGCACCTCGGACCGCACGACCACCTCGGTATCTTCCGGGCGGGAACGCGAAGGCTTCAACGTCAGCGTCTGGTCCTTCAGTTGCGAAAGCGCGCCCGCGTAGGTGCGCACCAGCAGGGTCTTGAATTCTTCCTGCAGGCGCTGCTTCTGTTCAGGCGTGGCCTGGCGCCAGAAGCGGCCAACGGCAGAGGCCGTCATGCGCGTGAAATTCACGTGCGGCATGATCTTGCTGTCCACCAGGGCCACCACCTTGGCCAGGTCACCCGCCTGGATGGCACGGTCGTTCTTGACCTGCTCGATGAGTTCGCCTGCGATGCGCTGGATCAGCGCCTCCGGGGTCTCCCCTTCGGCCCAGGCCAGGGGCAGGTTGGCGGTCAAGGCGAACGCGCCAGCGGCGGTGAGCCACGCCCGGCGCGGCAGATGGTTGAGCTTGCTATCGATCATCGCTTCCTCCTGTGGCGGCCAGCGCAAAACGCGTCAGCTCACCCCTTGGTGGGAACAACAAGGCCGCCGGTTCCACCGGTTTACACCTTGTCACCCCTGATTCATTCGTCGTAACGTTCTTCCTTGGTGCCGCCATTGATCTGGCTCTGGCGGCGTTGCAGGTAGGCATCCCGCGTGAAGGTGTACTTGTCCAGCGCCGCTTCGTCGATCAGTTCGCCCGCCCTCAGCAGCCCGGCGCGGGTGTCCGTGGCCCGCAGCACGTGGAGCGAATTGCGGGTAGGCACGTGGTCCACACCCTGGGACACCATGTCACCCTGGTTGTCCACCACCAGGCCGGTGGCGTCACGCACCGACGAAGGGCCAAAGAACGGCAACACCAGGTAGGGGCCCGAAGGCACGCCCCAGCGCCCCATGGTCTGGCCAAAATCGAGCGTGGTGCGCTCGATCCCCATCTCGCTGGCGATGTCCAGGATGCCACCCAGGCCGAAGAAGGTGTTCACGTTGAAGCGCATGAAGTTTTCCGCCGCTTCGCGCGGGCGGAACTGCAGCAGCGCATTCACCGCCGACCATGCATCCCGCAGGTTGGCAAAAAAGTTGTTCACACCCGTGCGCACGGGCCGCGGCACGGTGCCCTGGTAGGCGGTCGCCACTGGCTTGAGCACCGCTTCGTCAACACCGTCGTTGAAACGGCTGACCGTGCGGTTCATGGGCTCCAGCGGGTCTTGCGGGTTCGCCGCAGGCCCCGTGGCACAGCCCGACAGCAATGCCGCACCCAGACAGACAGACAAGGCGGCTTTGCGCCAGCTTTCGGTAATCATTTCAACTCCCCGGTATCGCTACAGGCCAAGGTTCACTTCGCAGCCGTGTCACCCGCCTCGGCCGCCTTGTTGAACAGGAACTGCCCGATGAGGTTCTCCAGCACGATGGCCGATTGGGTCTGGGTGATCAGATCACCCTGCGCAAGGTTGTCTTCGGCACCGCCGGGCTCAATCCCGACATACTGCTCTCCCAGCAGGCCGCTGGTCAATATCTTCACCGAACTGTCCTTGGGGAAGGCGTAGCGTGATTCCAACGCCAGCACCACGTTGGCCTGGAAGGTCTTGTCGTCAAAACCGATCGACTCCACGCGGCCCACCACCACGCCTGCGCTGCGCACGGCAGCCTTGGGTTTGAGCCCGCCAGCGTTGTCAAAACGGGCCGTGACGCGGTAGGTCGGCTCGAAGCTCAGGTTCAGCAGGTTGGCAGCCTGAAGCGCCAGGAACAGGATGGCTGCACCGCCGATGACGACGAACAGACCCACCCAGACATCGATCTTGGAGCGTGGCACTGGCTCTCTCCTTCAAATGGTGAACATCATGGCCGTCAGGATGAAATCCATGCCCAGCACAGTGAGCGACGCCACGACCACGGTGCGGGTGGTGGCGCGCGAAACCCCCTCGGGGGTGGGATGGGCCTCAAAGCCCTGCAGCAATGCGATGAAGGTGACGGCGATGCCGAACACGATGCTCTTGACGATACCGTTGCCCACATCGGCCCACACGTCGACGCCACCCTGGATCTGGCTCCAGAAGGCACCGCCATCAACGCCGATCATGAGCACGCCGACGACCCAGCCGCCAATGATGCCCATGGCACTGAACACCGCCGCCAGCAAGGGCATGGCGATGACACCGGCCCAGAAGCGCGGCGCCAGCACACGGTCCACCGGGTCCACGGCCATCATCTCCATCACGCTGATCTGTTCGCCCGCCTTCATCAAGCCGATTTCTGCGGTGAGCGACGTGCCCGCGCGCCCCGCGAACAGCAAGGCGGTGACCACGGGCCCAAGCTCGCGAACCAGACTGAGCGTGACCAACAGCCCAAGCGCCTCGGATGAGCCGTAGCGCTGCAGCGTGTAATAGCCCTGCAGGCCGAACACGAAACCCACGAACAGCCCCGACACGGCGATGATGGCCAGGGAATAGTTGCCCAGGAAATGGATCTGGTCGCGGATCAGGCCAAAACGGCGCCAGCTGCCCCAGGACCCAAGGAACAGGCGAACAAACAGACGCGCGCCCAGGCCCAGATCAGCGAGCTTGGAGCGCATGGCCAGCCCCACGCGGGCAGGATGCCAGCGGTTCATGAAAGCCTCCCTGCACGCAGACCATCGCCGTTCGGGCCGAAGTCATCGGCCACCGGCGCCGCCGGGTAGTGGAAACGCACCGGGCCTTCCGGCGACGCGGTCACGTATTGCCGGATCAACGGGTTGTCGCTGTGGCGCACGTCGTCAGGGGTGCCCTGCATGGCCACCTTGCCGTTGGCCAGCACGATGATGTGGTCCGCCACCTGGAAGGTGGACTCCAGCTCGTGCGAGACCATGATGCTGGTCAGCCCCAGCGTGTCATTGAGCTGGCGGATCAGACGTGCCGCCGTGCCCAGCGAAATCGGGTCCAGCCCGGAGAACGGCTCGTCGTACATGATGAGCTCCGGGTCCAGCGCAATGGCCCGCGCCAGCGCCACGCGGCGCGCCATGCCGCCGGAAAGCTCGCTGGGCATCAGGTGGCGCGCACCTCGCAGGCCGACGGCGTGCAGCTTCATCAGCACGATGTCGCGGATCAGCGGTTCGGACAGGCTGGTGTGCTCGCGCAAGGGAAAAGCGACGTTGTCGAACACGTTCTGGTCGGTGAACAGCGCGCCGAACTGGAACAGCATGCCCATGCGGCGGCGCATGGCATACAGGCCCTTGCGGTCCAGCGCACCCACGTCCTGGCCGTCGAACAGCACCTGTCCGCTCAAAGCCTTGTTCTGGCCACCGATCAGGCGCAACATGGTCGTCTTGCCGCCGCCCGAAGCCCCGATCAGCACCGTCACCTTGCCGCGCGGCACGTGAACATCGATGTTGTCGAGCACGACGCGGCCATCCCCATACCCGAAGGTGAGGTTCTTCAGTTCAACGAGGTTGGCGGAGGGCATGCTGCTTGAAAAATGACAAAAGCCGGACGAACCGGCCTTCGTATCATACGGGATAACCCGGGGGACCCCGCCATGGCGGGGTTCGCCCAGGCTCAGCGTGGCAGGTCGCTGAAGCCCATCAGGAACTCGTCCACGGCGCGTGCAGCCTGACGGCCTTCGCGGATGGCCCAGACCACCAGCGACTGGCCACGGCGCATGTCACCGGCGGCAAACACCTTGGCCACGTTGGTGGCATAGCCACCCGTGAAATCGGTCGTTGCCTTGGCGTTGCCACGCGCGTCCTTGTCCACGCCAAAGGCATCCAGCACGGTGGCGACCGGGTTCACGAAGCCCATTGCCAGCAGCACCAGGTCGGCCTTGTATTCCTTCTCGGTGCCCGGAATCTCCACCAGCTTGCCGTCCTTGAACTCCACGTTCACCGTGGTCAGGCTGGTGACCTTGCCCTTGGCGCCGTTGAACGACTTGGTGGAGATGGCGAACTCGCGCACGCAACCCTCGTCGTGGCTGGAGGAGGTGCGCAGCTTGATCGGCCAGTACGGCCAGGTCAGCTCCTTGTTCTCCTGCTCGGGGGGCATGGGCATCACCTCGAACTGGGTGACGCTGGCTGCACCATGGCGGTTGCTGGTGCCCACGCAGTCGGAACCGGTGTCGCCGCCACCGATCACGATGACGTGCTTGCCGTCGGCACGGATCTGCTTCTTGATCTTGTCGCCAGCGTTGACCTTGTTCTGCTGCGGCAGGAACTCCATGGCGAAATGCACGCCATCCAGCTCACGGCCGGGCACGGGCAGGTCACGGCTCTGCTCGGAACCACCGGTCAGCAGCACGGCGTCGAACTCGGCCTTGAGCTGCTCGGCCGACACCACTTCGGTGGCGTCGTTGGTGACCTTGGAGCCTTCGGGCATGGCGCCCACCAGCACGCGGGTGCGGAAGGTCACGCCCTCGGCCTGCATCTGCTCGACGCGGCGGTCGATCAGCCACTTCTCCATCTTGAAGTCGGGAATGCCGTAACGCAGCAGGCCGCCGATCCGGTCGTTTTTCTCGAACACCGTCACGTCGTGCCCTGCACGGGCAAGCTGCTGTGCTGCCGCCAGACCGGCCGGACCGGAACCCACGACCGCCACCTTCTTGCCAGTCTTGATCTTGGCAGGACGGGGTTTGACCCAACCCTCGGCCCAGGCCTTGTCGATGATGGCGTGCTCGATGGACTTGATGCCCACCGCATCGTCGTTCACGTTCAGCGTGCAGGCCGCCTCGCAGGGCGCGGGGCAGATGCGGCCGGTGAACTCGGGGAAGTTGTTGGTGCTGTGCAGCACCGCGATCGCGTTCTCCCAGTCGCCCCGATACACCAGGTCGTTGAAGTCCGGGATGATGTTGTTGACCGGGCAGCCGTTGTTGCAGAACGGCGTGCCGCAGTCCATGCAACGCGCGCCCTGGACCTTGGCCTGGGCGTCGTCGAGCCCCACCACGAATTCCTTGTAATGCTTCAGGCGCTCTTCGACGGGCCGGTAGCCCTCCTCCAGGCGCTCATACTCCATGAAGCCGGTGATTTTTCCCATGATCTGTGTCCTCGAATCTGTTCAGTGGGTTCAGGCTGCGGCCACGGCCTTGGGCGCCGCAGCGGCCTTGGCTTGAAGCTCGGCCAGCGCGCGCTTGTATTCCGTCGGGAACACCTTCACGAACTTGCCACGGGTCTGCGCCCAGTTGTCCAGGATCTCGCGCGCCTTGGTGGAGCCGGTCCAGCGGTTGTGGTCTTCCAGCAGCTTGCGCAGCTGGGCCTCGTCGGTCTGGCCACGGTGCCAGGTGGCACGGTCGGTGGTGGCCTCCTGCTCTGCCGCGCTCACAACCTTGTCCAGGCTCACCATGGCGGTGTTGCAGCGCTTGGCGAACAGGCCGTCCTCGTCATAGACGTAAGCCACGCCGCCGCTCATGCCTGCGGCGAAGTTGCGCCCGGTCTGGCCGAGCACCACCACGGTGCCGCCCGTCATGTACTCGCAACCATGGTCGCCCGTGCCTTCCACCACAGCGGTGGCACCGGACAGACGCACGGCGAAACGCTCGCCAGCCACGCCACGGAAGAAGGCCTCACCGCGGGTCGCACCGTACAGCACGGTGTTGCCCACGATGATGTTCTTGGCCGCGTCGCCACGGAACTCAATGCTCGGACGCACCACCACACGGCCGCCGGACAGCCCCTTGCCGGTGTAGTCGTTGGCATCGCCGATCAGGTACAGCGTGATGCCGTTGGTCAGGAACGCGCCGAAGGACTGGCCGCCCGTGCCTTCCAGCTGGATGCGCAGCGTGTCATCGGGCAGCCCCTCGGGGTGGTGACGCGTCACCTCGCCCGAGAGCATGGCGCCCACGGTGCGGTTCACGTTGCGGGCCGCTTCCATGAAGCTGACCTTCTCGCCCTTGTCGATGGCGGCACGGGACTTTTCGATCAGTTTCACGTCCAGCGCCTTGTCCAGACCATGGTCCTGCACGTCCACATGCTTACGCGGCACGTCTGCGGGCACCTCGGGCTGGAAGAACAGGCGGCTGAAGTCCAGGCCCTTGGCCTTCCAGTGGGCAATGCCGGCGCGCGTGTCGAGCAGGTCGGCACGTCCCACCAGATCGTCGAACTTGCGGATGCCCAGCTGGGCCATGATCTGGCGCACTTCCTCGGCAACGAAGAAGAAGTAGTTCACCACGTGCTCGGGCTTGCCTGCGAACTTGGCACGCAGCTCCGGATCCTGCGTGGCCACGCCCACCGGGCAGGTGTTCAGGTGGCACTTGCGCATCATGATGCAGCCTTCAACGACCAGCGGTGCCGTGGCGAAGCCAAACTCGTCAGCGCCCAGCAACGCGCCGATGACGACGTCGCGGCCGGTCTTCATCTGGCCGTCGGCCTGCACGCGGATACGGCCGCGCAGGCGGTTGAGCACCAGGGTCTGCTGGGTCTCGGCCAGGCCGATTTCCCAGGGCGAGCCCGCGTGCTTGATGGAGGACCAGGGCGAAGCGCCCGTGCCGCCGTCGTGACCGGCGATCACCACGTGGTCGGCCTTGGCCTTGGCCACGCCTGCGGCGATGGTGCCCACGCCCACTTCCGACACCAGCTTCACAGAAATGTCGGCACGCGGGTTCACGTTCTTCAGGTCGTGGATCAGCTGCGCCAGGTCCTCGATCGAGTAGATGTCGTGGTGCGGCGGCGGGCTGATGAGGCCAACGCCCGGCACCGAGTAGCGCAGGAAGCCGATGTACTCGGACACCTTGCCGCCCGGCAGCTGGCCGCCTTCACCCGGCTTGGCACCCTGTGCCATCTTGATCTGGATCTGATCCGCGCTGACCAGGTACTCGGCGGTCACGCCGAAACGGCCAGACGCCACCTGCTTGATCTTGGAGCGCAGGCTGTCCCCTGCCAGCAGGGGGATGTCGGACGCGACCTTGTCGCTGCCGATGATGGACGCCAGGGACTCGCCCTGCTTGATGGGGATGCCCTTGAGTTCCTTGCGGTAACGTGCCGGGTCTTCACCGCCTTCGCCGGTGTTGCTCTTGCCACCAATGCGGTTCATTGCCACAGCCAGGGTGGCGTGCGCTTCGGTGGAGATGGAGCCCAGCGACATGGCGCCGGTGGCGAAACGCTTGACGATCTCCTTGGCGGGCTCGACCTCTTCCACCGGAATGGCCTTGGCGGGGTCCACCTTGAACTCGAACAGGCCGCGCAGCGTCATGTGACGGCGCGTCTGGTCGTTGATGATCTGCGCGTATTCCTTGTACGTGTTGAAGTTGTTGGCACGCGTGGAATGCTGCAGCTTGGCAATCGCGTCCGGCGTCCACATGTGTTCTTCACCACGGGCGCGCCAGGCGTATTCACCGCCAGCGTCCAGCATGTTGGCCAGCACCGGATCGTCGCCAAAGGCGGCCTTGTGCATGCGAATGGCTTCCTCGGCGATCTCGAACACGCCGATGCCCTCGACACGGCTGGGCGTGCCGGTGAAGTACTTTTCCACCGTATTGCTGTTCAGGCCGATGGCTTCGAACAGCTGCGCGCCGCAGTAGGACATGTACGTGCTCACGCCCATCTTGGACATGATCTTGGACAGGCCCTTGCCGATCGCCTTGATGTAGTTGTAGATGGCCTTTTCGCCAGACAGGTCACCCGGCAGGTCCTTGTGGATGGCCTTGAGCGTGTCCATGGCCAGCCACGGGTGCACGGCCTCGGCACCGTAACCGGCCAGCACGGCGAAGTGGTGCACCTCGCGGGCGGAGCCGGTTTCCACCACCAGGCCGGCGGTGGTGCGCAGCCCTTCGCGCACCAGGTGCTGGTGCAATGCAGACAGGGCCAGCAGCGCCGGAATGGCCACGCGCTGCGCGCTCACGCCACGGTCGCTGAGGATCAGGATGTTGCTGCCGCTCTTGATCGCGTCCACCGCCTCGGCGCACAGCGACGCCAGCTGTGCTTCCACGCCTTCCTTGCCCCAGGCAAACGGGTAGGTGATGTCGAGCGTGTAGCTCTTGAACTTGCCGTTGGTGTACTTCTCGATCTCGCGCAGCTTGGCCATGTCGGCCGGGTTGAGCACGGGCTGGCTCACCTCGAGGCGCATCGGCGGGTTGACCTGGTTGATGTCCAGCAGGTTCGGCTTCGGGCCTATGAAGGACACCAGCGACATCACGATCGCCTCGCGGATCGGGTCGATCGGCGGGTTGGTCACCTGGGCGAACAGTTGTTTGAAGTAGTTGTACAGCGGCTTGTTCTTGTCAGACAGCACGGCCAGCGGGCTGTCGTTGCCCATGGAGCCGATGCCCTCTTCGCCGTTCTGGGCCATCGGCGCCATCAGGAACTTGATGTCTTCCTGGGTCATGCCGAAAGCCTGCTGCATGTCCAGCAGCGAAGCATCCACGTGATCCATTGCGGCGTGCGAAGACTCTTCCGTCAGCACCTGACGGCCTTCGGCCTCACCAGCCACGGGCTGGGTCACGTCATCCAGGCGGATGCGCAGGTTCTCGATCCACTGCTTGTAGGGCTTGGTGTTGGCGAGGTTGGCCTTGAGCTCCTCGTCATCGATCATGCGGCCCTGCTCCAGGTCGATCAGGAACATCTTGCCGGGTTGCAGGCGCCACTTGCGAACGATCTTGCTCTCGGGCACGGGCAGCACGCCCGACTCGGAACCCATGATGACGAAGTCGTCATCGGTCACGCAGTAACGCGAGGGGCGCAGGCCGTTGCGGTCCAGCGTGGCGCCGATCTGGCGACCGTCGGTGAACACGATGGATGCGGGACCGTCCCACGGCTCCAGCATGGCTGCGTGGTACTCGTAGAACGCCTTGCGGCGCTCGTCCATCATGGTGTGCTGTTCCCACGGCTCGGGGATCATCATCATCACCGCCTGGCTGATGGGGTAGCCCGCCATCGTCAACAGTTCCAGGCAGTTGTCGAAAGTGGCCGTGTCGGACTGACCAGCGAAGCTGATGGGGTAGAGCTTCTGCAGGTCGCCGCCCAGCACGGGCGAGGACATCACGCCTTCGCGCGCCTTCATCCAGTTGTAGTTGCCCTTGACGGTATTGATTTCACCGTTGTGAGCCACGTAGCGGTAGGGGTGGGCCAGCGGCCACTCGGGGAAGGTGTTGGTGGAAAAGCGCTGGTGCACCAGACCCAGGGCGGACACGCAGCGCGGGTCCTGCAGGTCCAGGAAGTACTCACCCACCTGGTTGGCCAGCAGCAGGCCCTTGTACACCACGGTGCGGCTGCTCATGCTGGGCACGTAGTATTCCTTGCTGTGCGTCAGCTTCAGGCGCTGGATGTTGGCGCTGGCGGTTTTGCGGATGACGTACAGCTTGCGCTCCAGGGCGTCCTGCACGATCACGTCGCTGCCGCGGCCCACGAACACCTGGCGGATGATCGGCTCGGTCTTGCGCACGGTGGGGGACATGGGCATGTCCTTGTTCACCGGCACGTCGCGCCAGCCCAGCAGCACCTGGCCTTCGGCCTTGATGGCGCGCTCCATCTCCTGCTCGCAGGCCAGACGGCTGGCGTGCTCCTTGGGCAGGAAGATCATGCCGACGCCGTACTCGCCCAACGGCGGCAGGGTCACGCCTTGCTTGGCCATCTCCTCGCGGTAGAGCTGGTCGGGGATCTGGATCAGGATGCCCGCGCCGTCACCCATCAGGGCGTCGGCACCCACCGCGCCGCGGTGGTCCAGGTTTTCCAGGATCTTGAGACCCTGTTCCACGATGGCGTGGCTCTTCTGGCCCTTGATGTGGGCAACAAAGCCCACGCCGCAGGCGTCGTGTTCTTGGGCAGCGTCGTACAGACCGTGCTGTTGCAGCTGCGCGATTTCGGTGGAATGGGTCACGCCTAACTCCTCATACAAAGCATGAATGTGAACAGCATAGTGCAATGCAGCATTCATGCCAAGAAAAATAAATGGGGTCGGAATCCAATTTAAAGAAAACAAAAATATCAGTGTGCTTTATTGGGGACAGATTACGTTCCGGCAAACGGATCCCACAGCCAAAAAAGGCCAATCAGCCAGCAGGCTATTCGCCAGGGCGCCTGGCGGGCGGCCGACCGGCACGCCCTTTCTGCAACCTGCGGGGGGTTTGCTCGGCCAGCCGCTGCAAGAACGCATCACCACCCAAGGCCCACCCCTTGAGCGCCGACTCGGTCAGCGCTGCCTCATCGGCACCACTGACCCCTCGTGCCACGCATTGCGCGTAGGCCGCCTCCCGGGCAAAAGGCGTGTTGCCCAAGGCCCAGACCAGCGGATGGGGTGTCAACCAACGCTCGTTGCGCAAACCAACGTAGTGCCCATGACTTGACCACGGATACTGCTGCGGCGACGGCACCAGACCGGCGCGCACTGGACTCAGATCGAAGTAGGCCATGCAAGGGAGCAGGTAGCGCTCGGCGTCCACCACCGTTGCACGGTACCGCCCTTCCCATAGGGTGCCGGTGCGCCCGTGACGTTGATTGAAACGCCTGACGTAGCTGCGGCCCACGGCCTGCATCGTTCTTGGCAAGGCTTCCGCAAGCTGCGGGGTGAGCAGCAGGTGCAGCTGGTCATCCATGAGGACATAGGCATGCACCTGCACTTGCTCGCGCCTCGCGTGCTCGGCCAGCAACGACAGGAACAGCTCCCGGTCTGCTGCATCAACAAACACCGGCTGGCGGTTGTTGCCACGCAGGATGACGTGGTGGACCATGCCAGGGAGGGTGAGGCGAGGCAAGCGCGCCATGGAGCGTCAGCCTTCCAAACGAGCCACGCGCCGTTGCAGCATAACCGCCAACGCAACACCCGCGACGCAGCAAGCCACGTTCACCGTCCAGGTAAGGTGCCAGCCGCCTGCACTGGCGGCAATCCATGCCACGACCGGCGGGCCGATGAACTGCCCCAGCGACGACAGCTGCTGGACCCAGCCTACCGTGGTGGAGACCGTCTGGCCATCCGGAGCCAGGCGAACGGCCAGAGCAAAAAGTGTCCCCGGGATCAAACCACCCACGGCGGAGAACACCAGCACCGCCAGGTATTGCCCCAACGGTCCGACAGCGCCGCCAAACGCCAGCAGAGCGCCCAGGGCCATGAAGCCGTAGCCACCGGCCAGCAGCACGATGGGACGCACGCCATGCGCCATGAACCGCCCGGCGGCGATGTTCCCCGTCAAGTTGATGCCCGCGGCCAGTGCACTCAGAAGGCCCACGGCAGCCACGGACCACCCCGCCTGGGTATAGATCGTCGGCAGGAAACCCACCACCGCCAGCCATTGCCCGGAGTACATGAAAAAAGCCAGCGCCACCAGCCACGGACCAGAAGCACCCAATGTCAACGCCAGCCGCCGTGCAATGGCCCCCTTGACCTCGGCGCCACGGGCCTTCTCATCCACCGGTATGCGGTGCCAGACCAGCCACGCCCAGACCGCAGTCAGCAAGGCCAACCCGGCCCAACTCCAGCGCCAGCCGATATGCGCATACGCCAGTGGCGCAACCAGCAAGGCCGTGGCCGTTCCGATCGGCATGTACGCCCCCCAGAACCCCAAGGCCTTGCTCAGCGACCTGGGTTCATGCACGAAACGGCGTACAAGCCCCGGCGCCGGCAGAACGGCTAGCAAAAACCCCAACCCCTCGACCACGCGCGTCAGGAGCAGCACCTCGGCCCTGGGTGCCAGCGCGCCAACCAGGCTGGCCACCGACAGCAAACCGAGCCCACACAACATCACTCGGCGCGGCCCCACGCGATCGGCAAGGGTCCCGATGAACACGCCCAGCAGCATGCCAGCCAGCTGCACGACGGCCAGAAGAAAGCCCCCCTGAACCAAGGTGACGCCCAGCTCGTCACGCAACACGGGCAACACCGGAGGAAGCTTGCCCACGTGCAAGGCAGACACGACGCCTGCAGCGATGATCACGGCCGCCCGCTCCAAGGCCGTGTGCTCGGCAATCTGTCCCTGCGCTGCGGGCATCGGGTTCTTCATGGCAGACTCAGGCAAACAGCCGCTGACCGGTAAGACGCTCGTGTTCCCGAATCGCAAAGCGGTCCGTCATGCCGGCGATGTAGTCCGCCACCCGGCGGCGGACGCTGATCAGGCTGCCGCCGCCCTGCCCACCCGGCATTTCGGCGGGCGCTGCGCAGTACGCGGCATAAAGATCCGAAACGATCCGCCTGGCGCGCCCAGTGGTCTCCATCACTTGCGGATGGCGGTAAAGGTTGACAAGCAGGAAGCGCTTGAGCTCTGAGGACTGGCGCTTCATCTCGGGCGAAAAACGCACGAGCACCGGCGCCTTGCGCACCTCGTCCAGTGAAGCGACGCCTGCGCTCTGCACGGCGTCCCTCGTGGCGTCAATCACGTCGTACACCTGGGCACTCAACATCCGCCGGATCGTCTCGAACAGCAGCCGCCTGCCACGCAACTGGGGAAACTCGGTCAGGGACGACTTCAGGTTCACCTCAAACAGGGGCACGGACGCCATCTGCTCCAGGGTCAACAGGCCGGACCGCACACCGTCGTCTATGTCATGCGCGTTGTACGCTATTTCGTCCGCGAGGTTGGCCAGTTGCGCCTCGAGCGACGGGCTCCAGCCGTGCAGAAAACGCTCCCCCACCCCACCAGGCTCCTTGCTTTCAAGCCAGTGCGCGTTGGCTCGTGAGCAATGCTTCAGGATGCCCTCCCGGGTCTCGAAGCACAGATTCAAGCCATTGAACGCCGGGTAGCGCTCCTCCAATTCGTCGACGACCCTCAGGCTCTGCATGTTGTGCTCGAAACCGGACGCCGGTTCGTCGGGAGAGACAGGCACGGCGGCAACGGCATCCTGGTGCATGCAACTGTTCAGCGCATCCTGCCCCGCATGCCCGAAAGGCGTGTGCCCCAGATCGTGGGCGAGCGCCACGGCTTCCACCAGGTCTTCGCACAAGCCAAGGGCGCGCGCGATGCTGCGGCCCAGCTGCGCGACCTCCAGCGAATGCGTCAATCTCGTGCGAAACAGGTCACCTTCGTGGTTGAGAAACACCTGCGTCTTGTAGACCAGCCGGCGAAATGCCGTGGAATGGATGACGCGATCACGATCGCGCTGGAAATCGCTGCGGGTCGGCGCTGGCAACTCCGGGAAACGCCGGCCTCGCGTCCGCAGGGGGTCGCAGGCGTAAGGCTGCAGGCCACGCCCTTCGCCCACAGCCGTTTCAAGCACAGCAGGCATCGATGACATCGGCCACCAGCGCATCGGGTGCGCCCCGCACCACCGCTTGCCCCTGGCCATTGACGAGCACAAACTTGATCTCCCCTGCCTCAGCCTTCTTGTCCACCCGCATCAGCGCCAGGTAGCGCGCCGCGTTGCCGGCAGGGTCCAGAACCGGGCCCCTCACGGGCAGCCCGCATGCCTGGATCAAGGACTGCAGACGGTCGACCTGCGACGAGGACAGCAAACCAAGACGTTCGGACAACCTCGCCGCCATCACCATGCCGCATCCCACGGCCTCGCCATGCAACCACTGGCCATAACCCAGCCCGGCTTCAATCGCATGGCCAAAGGTGTGCCCGAAATTCAGGATGGCCCGAAGACCAGCCTCCCGCTCATCCTGCCCCACCACGTCAGCCTTGATCTCGCAACTGCGTTTGACCGCGAAGGCCAGAGCCTGCGGCACCCGGGCACGCAGGGCGTCCACATTCGCCTCGATCCAGTCCATGAATGCCAGATCGTGGATAGGACCATACTTCACCACCTCGGCCAATCCTGCACTCAGCTCCCGATCCGGAAGGGTCTTCAAGGTGGCCAGGTCGCACACCACGCGCACGGGCTGGTAGAAGGCACCGATCATGTTCTTGCCCATGGGGTGGTTGATGGCCGTCTTGCCGCCCACCGACGAGTCCACCTGGGCCAGCAGAGTGGTGGGCACCTGGACAAATGGCACGCCACGCATGTAGCAGGCCGCCGCAAAGCCGGTCATGTCACCTATCACGCCCCCGCCCAGGGCAAACAGCACCGTCTTGCGGTCACACCCCCGCGCCAGCAGCGCGTCGAAGATGAGATTCAACGATTCCCAGGTCTTGTGAGCCTCGCCATCAGGCAGTGTGACGATGTGCACCTGGGGGTAATGTGCCTGCAGCGCCTCGCGCAATTGGTCGGCATACAAAGGCCCGACGGTGTCGTTCGTAACGATCATGGCCACCGACGACGACGGCAACCCCTGCCAAGTCTCGGGCCGGGCAATCAGCCCCTCGCCAATCAGTATGGGATAACTGCGCTCACCCAGCGCGATGGAAACGGTGGCAATGGCTTCTTTCGGGGACAGGTTCATGTCGCTAGTGTAGCGACGCTGGCACCACCGCGCCCGCAAGCTCCAGCTGCATCACGATCATGTTGACCAGGGTCGCCACCGAGGGCCGTCCTGTATCGATCACGAAATGGGCAGTTTCCCGGTACAGCGGGTCCCGGGCATCGTACAGATCGCGAAGGCGCTGCAGCGGATCAGCAACCAGCAGCAATGGACGGTTGCGGTCGTGCCGCACGCGCCGGTAGACATCTTCAGGGGTGGATCTCAGATAGACCACGTGGCCCCTGTCGCGCAGGTGTTGGCGGTTCAGAGGGCGCAGCACGGCCCCCCCGCCGGTGGACAGGACACAGGATGCGCCCGAGGACAACTCGTCAATCACCTGTTGCTCCACGTCGCGGAAACGTTCCTCGCCTTCGCGTTCGAAGAAGTCGCGGATGGAGCACCCAAGATGCTGCTCGATCACGTGGTCCGAGTCCACGAACGGCAGCTTCAACCGCCGGGCCAGTTGCCGCCCGACGGTTGTCTTGCCTGACCCAGGCAGGCCTACCAATACGATCACTGCAATTTACCGAACCAGCGCAGTCGACTGCTCACTCAGAAGACGGGGCGTGATGAACACCAGCATCTCCGTCTTGGCAGTGGAGAAGCCTCGCGATTTGAACAGGTTACCCAACACAGGCAGATCGCCCAACCCAGGCACCTTTTCGACGGTCCTGGAATCCGACAGTGTGTAGATGCCGCCGATGACGATCGTTCCACCGTTCTCGACAAGCACCTGCGTTTCAACCGTCTTCTTCAGAATGGAGATCAGCTCGCCGGTCGTCTCGTTGAGGTTCGCCGTGTCTTTCTTGATCTGCAACTTCATGATGACGTCGCCATCCGGGGTGATCTGGGGTGTCACCTTCAGGGACAGCAGGGCATCGATGAACTCGGTCGTCGTGTTGCCCGCCTGATCGATCTTGTTGTAGGGAATGGTACGGCCATCCTCGATCTTGGCTTCACGTTGATCTGCGGTCAGGATTTTCGGACTGGCGATGGTCTTGACCTTGCCATCGGACTCGTTTGCCGAAATCTCAAGGTTGAGCAAGCGGGTCACGCCGGAATTGAACAACGAGAGCGCGAACAACCCTTGGTCACTCTCGGTTGCGGGAATGCTGGTGACCTGGGTAGACCCCACACCAAGAGAGCCGAAGCCGAACGAGGCGCCACCAGCCGTGCGGGCTGCGTTGTAGGAACGCCCACCGAAGCGCACGCCCAGGCTTTTGCTGAACCCGTCACCCGCCTCGACAATGCGCGCCTCGATCAGCACCTGACGAACGGGCACGTCGATTTTCTTGATCAGCTTCTCGATCTCTTCCAGCTTGGAAGAGATATCGGTGACGAAGAGCTGATTGGTGCGCGGCTCTGCGAACACAGACCCTTGCTTGCTCAGGATCCGCACCTGGTTCTCGCCACTGCCCACCGCGGTGGTGAGCTGTTTCGCCACGTCTTCGGCGGTGGCGAAGTTCAGGCGGAAGCTCTGCGTGCGCGGCAACTCAAGTGTCTGGATCTGCTGCCTGGCGGTCAGTTCCGCCTGCTCTTTCGCAAGGATTTCGTCCTTGGGCGCGATCCAGATCACGTTTCCGGTCTTGCGCATGCCCAGGTTGCGGGCCTGCAGGATGATGTCCAGCGCCTGGTCCCAAGGCACGTCCTTGAGCCGCAGGGTCACGTTGCCCGTGACCGTGTCAGACGTAATGATGTTGAAGTTGGTGAAATCAGCGATGACCTGGAGCAGGGAGCGAACTTCAATGCTCTGGAAATTCAACGACAGCTTTTCGCCCGAATAACCAGGCCCCTGGGTCAGCTTGCTCGGGTCGACCTTGACCTCACGCACCTCCAGAACGAACTGGTTGTCGCTCTGGTAAGCGCTGTGCTCCCAGTTACCCACCGGCTCCACCACCAAGCGAACCCGGTCACCATTCTGGGTGGTGGTGATCGTGCGCACCGGCGTTCCAAAATCGGCAACATCCAAGCGGCGGCGCAAAGCCTCCGGTAGCGAGGCCTTCATGAACTCAACCACCAGCGCCTTGCCTTGAGGACGGATGTCGACGCCTGTCTGGTTGTTGGGCAGGCTCACGATGATCCGGCCAGCATTCTCCGAGCCACGCCGGAAATCGATGTCGGCCAATGGCAGGACATCTGCTGCGCTGGACGTCGCGGCAAACAGCGGCGAGGTCGCGCCGGTCGACTCCGGCGCGGTGGCAGAAGCGGGCTCAAGCAGCACGAGAACGCCGTTGCCGTCCAAGCGCGTCTGGTACTTCACGGGCTGGCTGAGATTGAACACCACTCGCGTGCGGTCCCCGGCCTCCACCACGTTCGCCGACCGCAGGTTGCCCTGGTTCAACTCCACGAGATTGCGGCCAAGACCATTGGTGGCACCCGGGAAATCCAGCGCAATGCGCGCCGGGGACTGGATCACGAAACCCGCCGGCAGTTGCTTGAGCGGCTCACTGGTTTGTATGCGGATGACCTCCGCCCCGCCCTGCACGGCAGCGGTGACCGACTGGATGGCGAGTTGCGCCTGAGCGATGCCTGCAAACCACAAGGCGGACAACAGGACAGGAACCTTCACGAATCGGGACATGGCACGGCCTTGCTGGTGGCTGGGAGAAATATGTTGTGTCATTTGGTGGTTCCCTCTTGAAGCTGCAGCGTGGCAGAACGCTCGACCCATTCGCCCGCTGCATCCTGCACGATCTCCCTCAGCGTGATCCCGGTTTCGTTGATGCGCGTGACGCGGCCGTAATTCTGCCCGAGGTAATTCCCTACACGCACTTGGTAGAGAAGGCTGTCGGCCCTGACCAGCGCGACGCGCTGCCCCGCGCGGTCAAGCAGACCGACCATCTGCATGGTGTCCAGCGGCAAAGCCTCCAAGGGCTCCTTGCGCCTGTTCATCTCGGATGCCAGCAGTGCGGAAGACCCAGGCTTCCCGGCCTCGGCACGCAGCAGTTTGGCCAGTTTCTCGGAGCTGAAAGGGGACAGGGCATCCGCGCTGGCGTATGCCTGCGGAACGAACCGGGTAGGCTCGGCGATGGGCTCCACCCGCGGCCGGACGGTGGCCTGTTGCTCGGCCATCCATTGCTGAACTTCTTGTTGAGACCCGCCCGTGCAACCGGCGAGAAGTGACACAGCCAGCGCGACGGGCAGGGCGGCGGAAAGCATCCGTTGGATCATTTCTTGCCTCCTGCAGCCTTGGCCTTCTGCTGTGCCAGCAGCTCTTCCGGATCCAGGTAACGGAACGTCTTGGCGGTTGCGTCCATCGTCAGGACATCCGGCCGGTTGGCGACCGGCGCCAAAGTGATGTTGTTCAAGGTGACGATGCGCGACAGATGCGCGATGTCGGACGCGAACAGGCCGATGTCACTGTAGCTGCCGGACACGCGAACCGCGATCGGAAGCTCTGCGTAGTACTCGTGCATGTTGATCGTGCCGGGCCGGAACAGCTCAAACTGCAGGCTGCGGCCCAGGCCGGCCTGGTTGATGTCCGAGAGCAGCTGATCCATCTCCGCCTTGCTGGGCAGCTGCTTTTCCAGCTGCGTGACGTACTGCTGCACCTGCTCCAGCTGAGCCTTCAACGGTTCCAGGTTGACGGCCTGACCCAGCTTGCCTGTGTACTCTTCCTTCAACTGAACCTCACGCCGCTCCTCGGCGGCAAGCGTTTCCTCGTAGCCGGAAATCCAGGCAAACCACAGGGCCACCACCACCACCACGGCCAACGCGATCAGCAGGAGGTAGCGCGGCAGGTCTGGCCACAGAGAGGGGTCGTTGGGATCCAGATCGGTGAACTGCGCGCGCAGCTTTTGCTGGATCTCAGCAAAATCTATGGAAGTCTTTTTGGTCTTTTTGGGCATGATGCATCCACTTCCGGCCGGAGCCTCAAGCCTTCCCAGGCGGCTGGCCGGCGGCACCCTTGGCCGCACCGTCAGACGGGCCGCGGGTCAATGTGACGCGCATGGAAAACTCGAATGCGCGACGCTGCTCTCGTGTTGAAAGTGTGACATTGCCCGCAACGATTTCCACCAGCTGCGGCTGCGTGAGCCAGGGGCTGTTGGAACTGAAGTTGCGCAACAACTCCGACACGCGCTCCTGCGACTGTGCAACGCCGGTGAGGGTGATGGACATGCCGTCCTGTTTCAACGATTTCAGGTAGACACCGTCTGGCAGCTGCCGCACCATTTCGTCCAGCAGGTGAACCGGCAGATTCCGGTCAGCCTGCAGGCTCTCGACCCCGGCCTGCCGCGCCTTGAGCCCATTGAGCTGCGTCTGCAAGCCGGAAATCTCCTTGATCTGGTTGTCCAGCTTCGCAATCTCGGTGCGCAACAGCACATTTCGCTGTTCCTGCGTCTCGATGCGAACCTGGTACCAGGCAAAAACACTGCCGGAAATGCCGATGCCAAGTAACGCCGCCAGGCCTAGCTGTACGAAAAACAGCTCGCGGCGCTTCTTGCGGGCGGCCTCGCGATGAGGCAAGAGGTTGATCTGGATCATTGGCTGAACCTCCGCAAGGCCAGGCCGGTCGCCACAAGATAGGAAGTGGCTTCGGTCGCGAGCTGCTTGGCCTGCACCGAGGGTGCGATGGACATGCCATCAAAAGGGTTGATGACCTTGCAGGGGAAGGAGGTCAGTGATGTCACGATGTCGACCAGCCCAGGCAAGGAGGCCGAACCTCCAGACAGCAGAATGTGGTCGACCTTGTTGTGCGGTGTGCTGGTGAAAAAGAACTGCAGCGCCCGGCCCAGCTCCTGCGCCAGGCTTTCCATGAAAGGCCGCAGCACCGACTCGGGGTAATCCGCCGGCAGCGCACCTTTCTTCTTCTTTTCGTCAGCCTCGTCAAACGACATGCCGTAATGGCGCGAAATGAGGTTGGTCAGCTGGACGCCGCCGAACATCTGGTCTCGCTCGTAGATGACATCCTCGTTGCGGATGACCTGCAGGCTGGTGGTCTGCGAGCCCACTTCGAAAAGCGCAATGAGCAGATCCTGGCCGCGGTTGGGCAATGTCTCGACCACCCGGCTCGCCGCCAGACGCGACGCGTAAGACTCAACGTCCATGATCACCGGCGTCAGGCCGGCGGCCTCCGCCAGGCCCTGCCTGTCGGAAACTTTTTCCTTGCGGGACGCTGCAAGCAGGACATCGACATAGGTCGGCGAGTTCGCCGTCGGGCCGATGACGCAGAAGTCCAGGCTCACATCGGCCAGCGGAAAGGGGATGTACTGGGTCGCCTCGGACTCGACCTGCACCTCCATATCGCGATCACTCAGACCCGCGGGGAGCACGATCTTCTTCGTGATGACCGCAGAACCCGGCAAGGCCAGCGCGACGTTCTTCGTCTTGCTGCCCGACTTGCGGACGAGCCGGCGCAGCACTTCGGCGACCTCGTCGAACTTCTCGACGTTGCCTTCGTTGACCCAGCCTCGCTCCAACGTCTCCATGGCGCAGTGCTGCAGCACCAGTCCGCCTTCACGCGTACGCCCCAGCTCGACCAGCTTGACTGTGGTGGAACTGACATCAATGCCGAGGAGCGGCGCGGGCTCCCGGCTGAACATAGACCCCAATGAGATCAATTCCATCCCCTACATGAGGGCCCCGGAACGAGGCCAAATGTCACATCGTTTATCAAATCCTAGCAGCAAGGCGATGGCGCTAACAAGGAGAACAGTGGCAACGCCATTCGCAGACGTTGTCAAAACCCCACGCCAGAGGCGATGCTGACAGACATCAGTATCCACCATTTTTCACCTTTCGTTACAAGCTTTTCAGCGCCCCAGCACCGGAAAAGACAGCACCAACACCCGGATTTTTATAATCGGACAGACTCCAAAGGGATACATGTCCAAACCTAACACCTCTCCGTCAGACAAAAGCAGCGCTCCGCAACACCCGGTGTGGGCGAGCAAGGGCGCGCGGCTGCTTGCCGGTCTGGCCGCAGCCGGTGTGGCTGGGGTTGCAGCGTTGATGCTGGCCGTAGGTATCGGCCTCGCGGCGGCCTATCCGAATTTGCCCGATGTGGTAGAACTGACCGACTACCGCCCCAAGCTGCCACTCAGGGTCTATGCGTCTGATGGCGAGCTGATCGGAGAGTTTGGCGAGGAGCGGCGCAACCTGCTGCCTTTCGAAGACATTCCGCCAGTGATGGTGAATGCGGTGCTGGCGATCGAGGACGCGCGCTTCTTCGAACACAACGGCGTCGACTACCGGGGCATGCTGCGCGCGGCGCTGGCCAACCTCGGGCAGGCCAAGAGCCAGGGGGCATCGACCATCACCATGCAGGTGGCACGCAACGTGTACCTGTCGAGCGAAAAAAGCTACGTCCGCAAGATCTATGAGGTTCTGCTGACGTTCAAGCTCGAACACCTGCTGACCAAAGAGCAGATCCTGGAAATCTACATGAACCAGATTTTCCTCGGTCACCGCGCTTACGGCTTTGCGGCCGCATCACAGGTCTATTTCGGCAAACCGCTCAAAGACGTCACGATCGCAGAGGCGGCCATGCTGGCCGGCCTGCCCAAGGCTCCATCGGCCTACAACCCCATCAGCAACCCGAAGCGGGCCCGCATACGCCAGCTGCACATCATCGACCGCATGCAGGAAAACGGCTTCATCACGGCCGAAGAGGCGCGGCGGGCCAAGGAAGAGCCCTTGAAGCTGCGCAAGCTCAATGGCCAGAGGGATGTCCACGCCGACTACATCGCGGAAATGGTCCGGCAGGCCATCTTCGAGCAGTATGGCGAAGAGGCGTACACAAGAGGGCTCCAGGTACACACCACCGTCGACTCCCAGGCGCAAAGAGCTGCCTACCAGGCGGTACGCTCAGGCGTGATGGAGTTCGAGCAGCGGCAGCATTACCGCGGGCCGGAGCGTTTCATCGAACTCCCTGCCGAGAAGCAGGCCAGGGAAACCGCGATCGACGAAGTCATCGCAGCTCTGCCAGACAACGGTGAACTCCTGACGGCTGTCGTGCTGGCCGTCAACCCGCGCAAGGTCACCGTGGTGCGGGGTGACGACGAGCCGATCGACATCACCGGAGATGGACTGCTGCCCGTGCAGTCCGGCCTGTCCGAGAAAGCGCCGCCCCACCTGAAGCTGCGCCCGGGCGCCGTGGTTCGCATCATGAAGAGTTCACGTGGCAGCTGGACCATCACCCAGGTGCCCGAAGTGGAGTCGGCCTTCGTCGCACTCGACCCCCGGACGGGCGAGATTCGCGCACTGGTCGGCGGCTTCGATTTCGACAAGAGCAAGTTCAACCACGTCACACAGGCTTGGCGCCAGCCAGGCTCCAGCTTCAAGCCATTCATTTACTCGGCGGCACTGGAAAAGGGCATCACCCCCGCCACGATCGTCTACGACCAGCCGCTGTTCTTCAGCGCAACCGTCACGGGTGGCAAGCCGTGGGAGCCGAAGAACTACGATGGCAAGTTCGAAGGCCCGATGACTGTTCGCACCGCCCTGGCGAAATCGAAGAACATGGTGTCGATCAGCATCCTGAAGGCTGTCGGCACCGGCAGTGCCCAGGACTGGGTGACCAAGTTCGGCTTTGACGCCGACAAACACCCACCCTACCTGACGATGGCCCTGGGCGCGGGCTCGGTCACCCCCATGCAGATGGCTTCGGGCTATGGCGTCTTTGCCAACGGCGGCTATTACGTCCCGCCGATGCTCATCACGCAGGTCACCGACCACAAGGGCAAGGTGCTGCTGGACAACCCACCCAGGGTGCCCGAAGAGTCACAGCGCGTGATAACCCCCCGCAACGCTTTCATGATGAGCCAGCTGCTGCAGGAGATCACCCGCTCGGGAACCGCGGCACGCGCGCAGGCAACCCTGCGACGGCCCGACCTGTACGGCAAGACCGGCACCACCAACGATGCCGTGGATGCCTGGTTCGTGGGCTACCAGCCTTCACTGGTGGCAGCTGCCTGGGTGGGCTACGACCAGCCGCGCAACCTGGGCAGGAGGGAAACCGGCGGCGGCCTGAGCCTGCCCATCTGGATTTCCTTCATGCGTGAGGCCTTGAAGAACACGCCGGTCGAAGAGCCGGCCGTGCCGCCTGGCGTCGTCTACACCCAGGGCGAATGGTTCTACGAGGAATTCCAGCCGGGAGAGGGCGTAGCCAGTCTGGGCACTGCGGATGCCCAGCCCGTGGGACGGTCGGAGATCCCGTCCGACACGGGCAACCCTCAGGAAAAACGCAGCATTCTGGACCTGTTCAGGAACTGAACTGCAGAGGCTGGCCCGCCTGCGCGCTGGCTTCGCGTGACAGGTGGGCGAACAGCTCACCCGCCCCTTTGGTGTCCATCCAGTGCTGTCCGTCAAATTTGTAATGGAAGCCACCGGCACGCGCGGCCACCCAGATTTCGTGCAAGGGCTTCTGCATGTTGATGACGATCTGGCTGCCATTGCGGAAGACCAGCGTGATCATGCCGCCGACGCGCTGGTTGTCGATGTCGGCATCGGTGTCGTCGTTGATGCGGTCGCAAGCCATCTCGACCGCCTTGAGCACCGCCTCAGCGCGATCCATGTATTCGAGGTCCGTCATTACAATTCCCAGATGTTTGAATTTCGGCGAATTTTAGGCCTCGCGGCTGCAACCCCAAGAACCGGACACCATGCCCGGCATTCCTTCATGGACATGCGTAGCTCCCGTCTCTGGTGCGCCTGCGTGCTGAGCCTTGGCCTGTGGACGGCTGGCTGCGGACAAAAGGGCCCGTTGTACATGCCGGACCAGACCGCGCCCGCCTCCACCGCTCAACCCGTGGACGACACATCCGCTGCACGCCAGCCCCGCTGACCCCTCCTGCTTCCTCACCATGTCCCTTCCCGCCCCCCTGCCTGGCCACCCCTGGTTTGCCTACCGCGACGGCCAGCTGATGGCAGAGTCCGTCCCGGTTGCTGAACTCGCTCGTACCCATGGCACACCGCTGTTCATCTACTCGCAGTCGTCCATGCTTGCCGCACTGGCGGCCTACCAGCGCGGTTTCACCGGCCGAAACGCACTGATCTGTTACGCGATGAAAGCCAACTCCGCCTTGGCGGTGCTGCAGACGTTTGTGCAGGCAGGATGCGGCCTGGACATCGTGTCAGGTGGCGAACTGGAACGGGCATTGCGGGCGGGGGCCAAGCCGGAAACCATCATCTTTTCGGGTGTAGGCAAAACCCGTGCCGAAATGCGGCGCGCGCTTGAGGCCGGCATCGGCTGCTTCAACGTCGAGAGCCTGGCCGAGCTGGACGTTCTCAACGAAGTGGCGCTGAGCGTGGGCCGACGTGCGCCGGTGAGCCTGCGCGTCAACCCAGATGTGGATGCCAAGACCCACCCGTACATCTCCACGGGGCTCAAAGGCAACAAGTTCGGCGTGGCCCATGGCGACGTGCTGGCCGCTTACCGGCATGCATCGAGCCTCGCCGGTTTGCGCGTGGTCGGCATCGATTGCCACATCGGCTCGCAGATCACCGAAAGCTCACCCTATCTGGACGCGATGGACCGCATCCTGGATCTGGTGGACGCGATCGAAGCGTCGGGCATTCACCTGGAACACATCGATTTCGGCGGCGGCCTGGGCATTGAGTACCAAGGTGAAACGCCGCCTGCGGCAGACCGTTTGTGGAAAGCCTTGCTCGACAAGCTCGATGCTCGCGGGTACGGCCAGCGCAAGTTGCTGATCGAACCGGGACGCTCGCTGGTCGGCAACGCTGGCATATGCGTGACGGAGGTGGTGTTCCTCAAGCCCGGCGAACACAAGAACTTCCTGATCGTCGACGCGGCGATGAACGATCTTCCCCGACCTGCGATGTACGAGGCCTTCCACGCCATCGTGCCGGTGCAGCCGCGCGAAGGCGCCCAGGCCACGTGGGACGTCGTCGGCCCGGTGTGCGAAAGCGGCGATTGGCTGGGCCGGGACCGAGCCTTGAATGTGCAGGCTGGCGACCTGTTGGCGGTGTGCTCGACAGGGGCTTACTGCATGAGCATGTCCAGCAACTACAACACCCGGGGGCGCGCGGCCGAGGTGCTGGTTTGCGGCGACCGCTCACAGGTGATACGCACGCGTGAAACGCTGGAGGATCAGTTCCGAAACGATCAGCCGCTCAGCTTCTGAGCCGCAGCAGCACGCGCCAGACCATGAGTCCGAAGAGGATGGCGGCATAGACCGCCACGTCGCCGAAATGGTTCTTTCCGGCGCGCATCCAGAAGAAGTGCAGTACAGCCAGGGCCGCCACACCATAGACGGCCCTGTGAAGCAGCTGCCAGCGTGCGCTTCCAAGCCAGCGCACAGCCGCGTTGAATGACGTGGCCGCCAGCGGCAGCATCAGCGACCATGCCAGCGCCCCGACCAGAATGAACGGCCGCTGGGCAATGTCCTTCAGGATGTCTTGCACCACCCAGCCCATGTCGAACCACGCGTAGGCGAGCAGATGGAGGCTGGCATAGACAAAGGTCCAGACGCCCAGCCCGCGACGCAGCCGCGCCAAGGCGTGCCAGTGAAACGTTCGCCGCAGAGGGGTGACAGCCAGCGTCAGACAGAGCAGGCGCAGGGTCCAGTCGCCCAGGCCCCGAATCAAGGCCTCTGCAGGATTGGCGCCCAGCCGGTCTGCAAAGCCCGCCCCGATCAGCCAGATGGCCGGGACCGAGCAGGCCGTCAGGACCAGCCCCTTGACCCAGGGCTGCGCAAGGAGACGTGCTCCGGCCTGTTGCACCAGACGATCAGTAGAACTTGCGCAGGTCCATGCCGGCGTAGAGCTGGCCGACCTCCTGCTCGTAGCCATTGAAGAGCTGGGTCTTCAGGCGCCTCGCCAGCAGACCGCCGTCTCCGATCCGCCGTTCGGTGGCCTGGCTCCAGCGCGGGTGGGGAACATCCGGGTTTACGTTGGAATAAAAGCCGTATTCTTGCGGCGCCGCCATGTTCCAGGCCGTAGCAGGTTGTTTTTCAACAAAACGGATTCTGACGATCGACTTGCCGCTCTTGAAGCCATACTTCCAGGGCACCGCCAGACGCACGGGCGCCCCGTTCTGGTTGGGCAAGACTTCGCCATACATGCCAAACACAAGCATGGCCAAGGGGTTGCGGGCTTCGTCCAGCCGCAGGCCCTCGACGTAAGGCCAGGTCAGGACGCTGGAACGCACCCCGGGCATGGTGTCCTTGTCCGCCAGGGTGTGAAACTCGACGTACTTCGCGCTGCCCTGGGGCTCGACCTGGTTGATCAGCGCAGACAGGGAGTAGCCAATCCACGGAATCACCATGGACCACCCCTCGACGCAGCGCAGCCTGTAGATGCGCTCCTCCATGGAGCTGAGCTTGAGGAGATCTTCGATACCGAATGTGCGAGGCTTGTTGACCAGGCCATCGACCTCGACGGTCCACGGCCGGGTCTTCATCTTCCCGGCATGGCGCGCGGGATCGCCCTTGTCGAGACCGAACTCGTAGAAGTTGTTGTAGCCGCTCGCGTCCTGGTAGGGGGTGAGCTTCTCGATGGTGCGCGCGCCACGCAACTCTGAAGGCCGTGCCGCCAGCGCGGCCAGCTTGCCGGGCCGGGCGGGTTCGGCGGCTGCGGCGTGCTGCGCTGTCCATGGCGCCACGGCCGCTCCTGCCGCAACGCCAAGCAACCACTCTCTTCGCCGCAGGTAGACCTCGCGCGGCGTGATCTCACTGGGCTGAATGGTCATCAGAGTTCTCCGTAACTGTGCAAGCCGCTGAGGAACATGTTGACACCAAGGAAGGCAAAAGTGGTGACCGCCAGGCCTACCAGGGCCCACCAGGCGGCGACCGTGCCGCGCAGCCCCTTCATCAACCGCATGTGCAACCAGGCGGCATAGTTGAGCCAGACGATGAGCGCCCAGGTTTCCTTGGGGTCCCAGCTCCAGTATCCGCCCCAGGCCTCGGCAGCCCAGAGGGCCCCCAGAACAGTGGCGATGGTGAAGAACGCAAAGCCCACGGCAATGGCCTTGTACATGACGTCATCCATCACCTCCAGGCTGGGCAACCGTTCGGCAATGCGGCGGCGCGCCGCCAGGATGCCGCCCACGATCAGGGCCGACAGACCGAAGTAAATGAACCAGTAGCTGCCCCCGGACTCAGTGGCACCACGTCGGAACACCAGCGGCTCGAAGCAGAGAACCACCCCGAGGAGCCAAAGTGGCGCAAGCTTCCACCAACGGGTCTCGCCAGCGCTTTGTTTGATCAGGTAGGCAAACGCGAGCATGGCGGCAATGGCAAACGTGCCGTAGCCGATGAAGTTGGCGGGCACGTGCAGCTTCATCCACCAGCTCTGCAGCGCTGGCACCAGGGGCTGGATCTCGTGCGCCTCGCGCACCACCGTGTACCAGAGCAGGAAGCCCACTGCGGCGCTGACGACCAGCATCACGAAAGCGCCCATGCGACGCGTCTGGTAACGGTCTTCGTAGTACAGGTAATACGCAGCCGTGAGCCACGAGAACAACACGAACACTTCGTAGAGGTTGCTGACGGGGATGTGCCCGACGTCCGGGCCGATGAGGTAGCTCTCGTACCAGCGCACCAAGGAGCCCACGAGCGCCAGCGTCACGGCCACCCAGGCCAGACGGGAGCCCAGCTTTTCGAACACGTCACCCGCGGCGCGGGAAAAGATGCCCGCCCAGAAGAAGGCGGTGCTCATGAAGAACAGCATGCTCATCCAGAGGATGGCGGACTGGCTCGAAATGAAGTACTTCAACATGAAGGCCTGGTCCGCCCTGGCGAGCTGAGGCACTCCATCGACGTGATAGAGCCATATCGCCAGCAGGGACAGCGCCGCGACGACGACGGTGAGCAAGCGCACGGGGCGCCAGAACCAGGCCAATGCCACGAGACAGGGGACGGTGCCGATCAGAATCGCCTTCTCATAGCCATCCATGAAATTGCCGTACAGGAACAAGGCATAGGCCCCCCCGGCCACCACCAGTGCCGCGTAGAGCCAGTCCCAGATATCGCGTCTGGCAAAGTAGCCCTTGTTCAAGCCATCGGGTGTGGTGTCCTTTTTCAGATCAAAGGTCTGTGTTGCTGCGTTCATGGGGCCACCTCTTTGGAAGTCTGTAGCAAACGGCTCTTGAGTGCCTGGAATTCACGGTCGTTGTCCATCAGCTTGCGGTTCGAGGACAGGGCCATCGTCACATGGACCTGACCGGTGCCGTCACCACGCGGGGCCAACCAAACCCACAGCCGCCGTTCACGCACGTAGAGCATGGCAAAAACACCGACGATGAGCAAGAGACAACCGATGTACACAATGGTTTTGCCTGGCGCCCGGGCAACCTGGAAGACACTCGCCTGGACCTGCTGGAAATCCGCCAGCTGGAAGGCGATGGGCGCCGGGTAGAAGAAAGCGTCGCTCAGGCTGAGGACGGACTGCGTCATGAAAGCAGCGCTTTGCTCCCCGGCTTCTGCCCGGGGAAGACCCGCCCTTTCGCGGCTGAGCTGGTACAGCTCGAAAAGCGAACCGTTGAGGATGCGCAGTAACACATCGCCAGCACGCTCGCGCTCGCCTTCGGGCACGTTCACTTCCATGAAGGCAGAGACGGCCTGCAGCCCGCCAAGGCGCACGGCACCAGAACGCGGAAGGGTGTCGATGGAAGGATCGGCACCAGCGAAAAGATCGACGGCACGTTGCGCGGACATGGCCAAGGCCTGGGCAACCTCCGCGCTCTGTCCTTCAGCGGCCATCTTCACGTAGCGGCGCACGGCCTCTTCCCGCATGGCACGGTCTGCCAGCGCCTCACGCAACCGGACAAAACCGTCCATGGTGTCGTTCTCGTCCACAGGCACGCGCAGGTAACGGAACGGTTCTGCCGGGGTGTCGCGCACCCCCATCACGAACACGCGGGAGCCGTCGATGTCGATGGGCAGCATGTAGTTGTGGAACTCACGCGCCTGCCCTGCGTCGTCACGCAGTTTGTAGGTGACGCTGGGACCGACGTTGCGCAGCTCCTTTTCGGTCACGGTCTTGTGGGCAGACCCGAGCCGGCTTTCAATCGCCCCGCGCAGGTCCACCTTGCGCACATCCGCGCTGCTGTTCCCCGCGTCGCGGAAGTTCTCGACGTTGATCACACGCAGGCCTGTGAATTCCAGGGTCATCCGGTCGTCGCCGTTGGTGAGTGCCACCGACTCGCCGACACGCCCCTCAACGGAGAAAGACTTTGCCGCGCCGCCCATGGGGACGGCATTGAGCTTGAGCAGCGAGCCGCCGTCGTCAAAACTCGACTGGTAGATCTCGATGCCGCGGTAGCTCACCGGATGGTTCACCTCGACACGGGCCTCACGGGATTCACCGGTGTACCTGTCGTGGATCACGATGTCGCTGGCAAACAGCTTGGGCATGCCGGTGGAGTAATACTCGACCACGAACTTTTTGAGCTCGACGTCAAACGGCAGCTCCTGGAGGATGACCCCTTGCGGCTGAGCCAATATGGCCGTACCGGCCCGTGTGCCCTCGGTAACGAGCAGGTTGCCCCGAAAGGTCGGGTTGCGGTCGGTCAGCCGGTGCTGCGGCGAGACATCGGCAATCAGCCCGCCGCCAGTGAAAGGCGTCTTGTCGTTGAACCACATCTGTGCCCGAACGACGAGGTCGCCATCGAACAGCCCGCCGATGCAGATCAGCACAATCGCGCTGTGGGCGGCAAGGTAACCCAGCTTGTTGGCGGCACCGGCCTTGGCGGCCACCATCCAGCCGGGGCCCGCGGAGGTCTCCCGCTGCTGCAGGCGTACCTTCCAGCCTGCAGCCAGCAGTGCCTGCCCCATGCGCCGTGCAGCTGGCTCACCGCCTTCGCTCAGGTCCGCCTCGGCTCGGTGAGGAAACGCCTTGAGGCTTTGCTCGCGGATGTTTTCCTTGAAGAGCTTCAGGTCGTGAAAGATCTTGGGTGTGTTGCGGACGATGCACAGCGACGTGCTGATCACCAGGAAGGCCAGGATCAGCAGGAACCACCATGCGCTGTAGACCGAGTAAAGGTCGATGGCGCCAAACACTTCAGCCCAGAAGGGGCCGAACTGGTTGATGTAGTTGTTGATGGGCTCGTGCTGCTTGAGCACCGTGCCAATCACCGACGCGATGCAGATCACCGTCAGCAGTGATATGGCGAAACGCATCGACGACAGCAACTCCACCGCGTCGCGGAAATAGCGTGAGCCGCCTTTGATCTCGAAACCTGCGGTGGAAACACTCATGGAGAAACAGTACCCAGAAAAAAGGCAGGCCTTGAAACGGGGCCTGCCTTGGCTAAGAGGAGTTTTTCGGCCGCCGGTTCAATGCATTTGTTGAACTTGGCATTCTCGCGCCGAAATATTAACGCCGACTTATATTGGAAACGAAACCCCCGATCTGCCCTGGGTCTTTTTCGACAGCGGGGGATCGGGCGGGAGATCAGCGCAAACCGGCGATGTAGTCCGCCACCGCCGCGATTTCCTTGTCGGTCATGTGAGCGGCGATCTGCCCCATCGGGGCGCTGTTCTTGCGGCCGCCAGAGCGGAAGGCGTTCATCTGGGCGATGGTGTAGTCGCTGTGCTGGCCGGACAGACGGGGGTACTGAGCGGGAATGCCAGCACCGTTGGGCGCGTGGCAGCCGGCGCAGGCCGCAATCTGGCGGTCTGCGATACCGCCGCGGTAGATGCGCTCACCCAAAGCAACCAGGTCCTTGTCGCGCGCAAAGCCGGTCTTCGCGGGCTGGGAAGCGAGCCAATAAGAAACGTTGCGCATGTCTTCCTCGGACATGCTCGCGGCAAAGCCGGACATCACGGCGTTGGCCCGCTTGCCAGACTTGAACTCTTGCAACTGTTTCACGAGGTACTCGGGATGCTGCTGCGCCAGCTTGGGGTTAGCGGGAATGGTGGAGTTGCCGTCGGCGGCATGGCAGGCCACGCATACCTGACCGTAGAGGGCGGCCCCCTTGCTCAGATCGGGTTTGGCGGCCTGCGCCTGGACGGACAAGGACAGGGTTGCCAGAAGTGTGGCGCCGATGAGGGAGGGGATCAGTTTCATTTCGTGGGCAGGTGACGTCGGGTTGCTACGAAGTCACGCCTCGCCGGGGTGGCAAGGCGCAAAACGCGTTGATTTTACAATGGCCCGTGAACCCAATTCCGCACATGAGCCAAGACGACGCCCTCTCCCCCCCCTCCAACCCGGCGTCCGCTGGTGCGCCGCCACGCCCAACGCAAGCCCCCATCGACCCAAAGACGGCACACGCGTGGCTGCACACGGCGCGTTTCCTGACCACCGCGCCCCAGCTGGAACACCTGCCGCCGCTGGACGTTCCCGAGATCGCGTTCGTGGGCCGCTCGAACGCGGGCAAGTCCACCAGCATCAACACGCTGACGCAGCAAAAGCGCCTGGCCTTCGCGTCCAAGACACCCGGGCGCACCCAGAGCATCAACCTTTTCGCCCTGGGCAAACAAGGGGCTGTGGACGCCGTGCTGGCAGACCTGCCGGGCTATGGCTACGCCGCAGTTCCCAGGGAAGCCAAGCTGCGCTGGCAGCGCGTGATGGCGAACTACCTGCTGACCCGCCCCAACCTGCGGGGCGTGGTACTGCTGTGCGACCCCCGCCTGGGCCTGACCGAACTGGATGAGGTGTTGCTGGAAGTGATACGCCCCAGGGTGGAACAGGGGCTGCGCTTCCTGGTGCTGCTGACCAAGGCAGACAAGCTGACCCGGGCCGAGGCCAACAAGGCACTGTCCATCGCGCGACTGCAAGCTGGGGGCGGGGAAGCGAAACTGTTTTCCGCCCTCAAACGGCAGGGCCTGGACGACGTGGCTCAGCTGCTGTGGCACTGGTCCCACGCTGATACCCCTGCCGCACCACCCCCTCAAGCCACCGACTGACATGATCGAACAGCGCCTCGTTCCTCTCCCCCACGGCATTGAACTGGATTGCCGGATGGCAGGAGACACGGGGCGGCCGGTGCTGTTGTTCCTCCACGGTTTTCCCGAGGCGGCGTTCGTCTGGGACGGGCTGCTGGAACACTTTTCCCATCCAGACCACGGAGGGTACCGTTGCGTGGCACCCAACCTGCGGGGCTATGGGCAATCCAGCGCGCCTGCAGAGGTATCTGCCTACCGCGCCAGACACCTGGTGCAGGACGTGACGGCCCTGATTGATCTGGAGACAGCTGCCAGCCCCACGCCCGGGCGGCTGGCCTGCCTGGTGGCGCACGACTGGGGCGGCGCCATCGCCTGGAACCTGGGCGCTCAACACCCCCATTTGCTGCAGCGTCTGGCCATCCTCAACTCACCCCACCCTGGCACCTTCCTGCGCGAACTGCAACACTCCCCGGAGCAGCAGGCTGCCAGCGCCTATATGAACTTCCTCGTGCGGCCCGACGCCGAGGCGTTGCTCAGGCAGGACGACTTCCGCAGGCTGTGGGAGTTCTTCTCCGGGACCTGGGGTAGCGAAAGGAGCGGCTGGATGACAGAAACGCTGCGCCAGGCCTACCACGACGTCTGGAACCGCGGACTGAACGGGGCGCTGAACTACTACCGTGCTTCGCCCCTGCGCCCGCCCGACACGGAGGCGGCCGCCAATCCCCTGGAGCTGCCCGCCGAGCTACTGCACGTCGGAGTACCCACGCTGGTCATCTGGGGCGAAAAGGACCGCGCGCTGCTACCCGGCCTGCTGGATGGCCTGGAGCGTTTTGTGCCGGATATGCGTATCGAACGGGTGAGCGATGCGTCTCACTGGATCGTGCACGAGCAACCCGAACGGGTGGCCTCGCTGCTCGACGGTTTCATCCGGGGGCACTAGACGTAAAACGGCGGCTCCCCGGCCGGACGGGTCTTGAAGCGCTTGTGCACCCAGTAATACTGCTCCGGCATGGCGCGGATCATGCGCTCAAGCTCGCAGTTCATACGGGCCACGTCATCTTCCAGGGCGTCGGAAGGGTAGCCCTTCCAGGCCGGCCAGACCCGCACCTCGTAGCCGTCACGGGTCATGCGACTGGTGACGGGGACCACGGTTGCACGCCCCAGGCGTGCAAACCGGGGCAGCGACGTGAGTGTGGCAGCCTGCACACCAAAGAAAGGCACAAATACGGCGTCGCCTATGCCGTGGTCCATGTCGGGCAGCAAATAGAGCGGCTCACCCGCGCGCAGGGCCGACACCATCGGCTTCACCCCCTGGTGTTTGGCCAGGATGTGAGGCTCACCAAAGCGCTGGCGCCCCTGGGCCATCCAGCGGTCAATATCTGGGTTGAGCTGCTCGGCGTAAATGCCACAGAAGCGCCTCGGCAGATGGGCGGTCAAGGCCGTCCAGCCTGCATCCATGCCCACGAAATGGGGCGCGAAGATAACGCGGGGCGAATCATCGCTCAACTGGTCAACGCCCCCCACCAGATGCAGCCGACGGCGAACCACGTCAGGCCGCCCTTCCCACAGCCACCCGCGGTCCAGCCAAGCCTGCGCAAAGCGGACGAAATGCTCGCGCACGGCATGGTTGCGCCGAGCTTCGCTGTCCTCGGGGAAGCACAACGCCCAATTGATCCGGGCAATGCGCCGGCGCCGCACCGCCACCAGGTGCAGTACCCTGCCGAAGGCCCACCCCAGCGCGCGCACCACCGGCAACGGCAAACGGGCCATGAAGCGCATGACACCCAGCCCCGCTGAGTTGACCCAGCGCTGCCAGAAGGTGCGTGAGTCGACGGTATCGTTCATCCGTGCATTCCTTTGCGCGGGGTCTTGTACCGCGCATAACCCCAAAGGTACTGCTGGGGGCAGCGCAAGATCACCTGTTCCATGGCGTGGTTGATCTGGGCGGCGGCGGCCCCCGCGTCCTCGGCGAGCGGCGTGTCCAGCATCAGCGAAAGCGGCTGGACATGCACGACGTAGCCCCGCCCCCAGGAAAGACGCTCACCCCAGGCCAGCATCACCTCGGTGCCCGGTGTGCGTGCGAACCGCAGCGCCAGCGTCATCGTGTAGGCGGGTTTACCGAAAAAGGGCGCCCACACCCCCAGCCCCTCGGGAGGAACCTGGTCAGGCAGCAAGCCGACTGCCTCTCCATTGCGCAAGGACTGTATGAGCTGACGCACGCCCGCCAGCGTGGTCGGCGCTGTGGCCAGCCCCGGCCGCGACCGGGCTGCCTCCACCACCTCGCGCAACGCTTCCTGCCGTGGCGGGCGGAACAACACCGAGATGGGCTTGCCGCCCTGTCCCGGCTGGCTGCCAAAACGCTGCGCGTAGGCCTGCGCCGTGATTTCGAAGCAACCCAGGTGCGGGGTGAGAAACAGGATGCCGTGGCCATGGTTCAGTGCGGCGTGGATGTGCGCGGCCCCCTCCCAACCCACCTGGACAGGCCGGCCAAACCACAGACGCGGCAACTCTGCCACCTGCTGCCCTGCTGCTGCCACGGACGCCCAGCGCGCCCGGCCGTGCACCCCTGCCTGCCGCGTGTTCTCCCACCAGCGGCGCCGGTAGGCAGGGGACACCAGCCAGGCCAGCCAGCCGCCAGCCGCCCCCAACAGGTGCAGCAGCGGCAAAGGCCAGCGCGCAAAGAAACGGAATACCAGGAACATGGACATGACAGGCCGCTGCCAGCGGCCCAGTAATCTGTGTTTTAGAATGCCAACATCGCCGAGTTACTGAACAACTTGCGGGCGATTCACAAATTCAGCTAAAGCGTTCGCCACAGCTCCCCAGCCCGGCGACCGCCGAGCATCAGACCAAGGAGTGTATTCAAATGGCGAACGACTTTCTTTTCACGTCCGAATCCGTGTCCGAAGGCCACCCCGACAAGGTGGCAGACCAGATCTCCGACGCCATCCTCGACGCGATCTTCGAGCAGGACCCGCGCAGCCGCGTGGCGGCAGAGACCCTGACCAACACCGGCCTGGTGGTGCTGGCGGGTGAAATCACCACCAACGCACACGTGGACTACATCCAGGTGGCGCGCGACACCATCAAGCGCATCGGTTACGACAACACCGAATACGGCATCGACTACAAGGGCTGCGCGGTGCTGGTCGCTTACGACAAGCAATCGAATGACATCGCCCAGGGCGTGGACCATGCCAGCGACGACTACCTGAACACCGGCGCCGGGGACCAAGGCCTGATGTTCGGCTACGCCTGCGACGAGACGCCCGAGCTGATGCCCGCGCCCATTTACTACGCGCACCGCATCGTGGAGCGCCAGGCCCAGCTGCGCAAGGACGGCCGCCTGCCCTTCCTGCGCCCTGACGCCAAGAGCCAGATCACCATGCGCTATGTGGATGGCCGTCCGCACAGCATCGACACCGTGGTGCTGTCCAGCCAGCACAGCCCCGAGATGAGCGACGGCAAGCACATGAAGCCAGAGTTCGTCGAAGCCTGCGTGGAAGAGATCATCAAGCCGGTGCTGCCGAAAGAGTGGCTGCAGGACACCAAGTACCTGATCAACCCGACCGGCCGTTTCGTGATCGGTGGCCCGCAAGGCGATTGCGGCCTGACCGGCCGCAAGATCATTGTGGACACCTACGGCGGTGCCTGCCCGCACGGCGGCGGCGCCTTCAGCGGCAAGGACCCGACCAAGGTGGACCGCTCGGCCGCTTACGCTGCCCGCTACGTGGCCAAGAACATCGTGGCCGCAGGCCTGGCCAAGCAGTGCCAGATTCAGGTGGCCTACGCCATTGGTGTGGCGCGCCCGATGAACGTGACCGTCTACACCGAAGGCACGGGCGTGATCCCCGACGAGCAGATCGCCAAGATCGTGGGCGAGGTGTTCGACCTGCGCCCCAAGGGCATCATCCAGATGCTGGACCTGCTGCGCCCGATCTACTCGAAGACGGCCGCCTACGGCCACTTCGGTCGCGACGAGCCCGAATTCACTTGGGAGCGTGCCGACAAGGTGGCCGTGCTGCGCGACCTGGCCGGTCTGAAGTGACCCGGGAAGGCCGTCGATGATCCACCCGCACCCCCACATCCACCTGTACGCCATCGGCAATGCGCTGGTGGACACGGAGCACCACGTCAGCGACGAGCAGTTGCAGGCGCTGGGCATCGAAAAGGGCCGCATGACCCTGATCGATGCCGAGCGCCGCACCGAACTGCTGCGCCTGCTGGACGGCCAACCCGGTCACCATCCACACCAGCGTGTGGGTGGCGGCTCGGCAGGCAACACCGTGGTGGCGCTGGCACAGCTGGGGGGACATGGCTTCTACTCGTGCAAGGTGGCCGACGACGACCTGGGCGACTTCTACCAGCGCGACCTGGAGCACCACGGGGTGGCCACCAACCTGAACCACACCCGCCCGGAACCTGGGCAAAGCGGGCACTGCATGGTGTTCGTGACGCCCGATGCGGAACGCAGCATGTGCACCTTCCTGGGGGCCACGGCAACGCTGGATGCGTCCGCTCTGCACCCCAGGGACATCGCCAAATCGCGCGTCTATTACATGGAAGGCTATCTGTCGGCATCACCCAGTGGCCTGGACGCTGCCCTGCAGGGCCGGGCCGCTGCCAAGGCGGAGGGCGTGGCTCTGGCCACCACGCTGAGCGACGTGTCCATGATCACCTTCTGCCGCCCCGGCCTGGAAGCCATGATCGGTGACGGTGTGGACTACCTGTTCTGCAACGAGGAAGAGGCCCAGGCGTGGACCGGTCTGACGGACACCGCCGCCGTGGTGGACGCGCTGTCGAAACTGGCGGGTACGGTGTGCATGACACGGGGCCCGCAAGGGTGCATCGTGATTCGAGGTGACAGGCGCGACGCGGTGCCTGCCCCGCAGGTTCGCGCGCTGGACACCGTGGGTGCAGGCGACATGTTCGCGGGCGCCTTCCTGTACGCCGTCACGCACGGGCACGACGCTGTGCCTGCGGCGCGTCTGGCCACGGCCGCGGCGTCCACGGTGGTGGCACAAGCCGGTGCACGGTTGCGCACAGAACAGTTGCATGCGCTGCGCAGCGCATGGCTGCGGGAGACGGCAACAGCCTGATTTCCGCGAACGGCAGGAAATCAGGGATAAGTCTCGGCCTGCGCCAACACTGGTGCAGCAGCATCCTTGCCCGCCAGCAGCGGCGTGGCCGCGACTTGCCAGTCTATGCCCAGTGCCGGGTCGTTCCACAACAGGCTGCGCTCGTGCTCGGGGTACCAGTAGTCTGTGGTCTTGTACAGGAACTCGGCCGTTTCGCTCAACACCACGAAGCCGTGTGCGAAGCCCGGCGGCACCCACATCTGCTTCTTGTTGTCAGCACTGAGCCGCTCGCCCACCCAGCGCCCGAAGGTGGGTGAACTGCGCCGCAGGTCCACCGCCACGTCGAACACCTCGCCCTGCACCACGCGCACCAGCTTGCCCTGGGCGTGTTGGACCTGGTAGTGCAGCCCGCGCAACACGCCCTGCGCGGACTTGCTGTGGTTGTCCTGCACGAAGGTGACATCCAGGCCCGTGGTCTGCATGAAGTCGCGCTGGTTGAAGCTCTCGAAGAAGAAGCCGCGTGCGTCGCCGAAGACCCGGGGTTCGAGCACCAGGACGTCGGGAATGGCGGTAGGGGTGACGGTGTAGGGCATGGTGTTTCTGGGTATCAACGCAGCAGGGCCAGCAGGTATTGCCCGTAGCCGTTCTTGGCCAGGGGCTGTGCCAGGCGCTCCAGCTGTTCGTCGCCAATGAACCCCTTGCGCCAGGCGATTTCCTCGGGGCAGGCGATCTTCAGGCCCTGGCGCCGCTCCAGGGTGGCGATGAACTGACCCGCATCGAGCAGGCTGTCGTGCGTGCCGGTGTCGAGCCAGGCGTAGCCGCGCCCCATGGTCTGCACCGTCAGCTCGCCGCGCTCCAGATAGGCTTGGTTGACGCTGGTGATTTCCAGCTCGCCGCGTGCGCTGGGCTTGACCGCCTTGGCGATGTCCACCACCTGCTGGTCGTAGAAATACAGACCCGTGACGGCGTAGTTGGACTTGGGCATCTTGGGCTTTTCTTCGATGCTCACGGCCTTGCCGGTGGCGTCGAACTCGACCACGCCGTAGCGCTCCGGGTCCTGCACATGGTAGGCGAAGACGGTGGCCCCCTGGGCCTGCGCGTCCGCCGCGCCCAGCATGGGCTCGAAGTCGTGGCCGTAGTAGATGTTGTCACCCAGCACCAGCGCACTGGGAGCGTTGCCAATGAATTGCTCGCCGATGATGAAGGCCTGGGCCAGACCGTCGGGGCTGGGCTGCACGGCGTATTGCAGGTTCATGCCCCACTGGGAGCCGTCACCCAGCAATTGCTGGAAACGCGGGGTGTCCTGCGGGGTGCTGATGATGAGCACGTCGCGCATGCCCGCGAGCATGAGCGTGCTCAGCGGGTAGTAGACCATGGGCTTGTCGTACACCGGCAGCAGTTGCTTGCTGATGGCCAGCGTGGCGGGGTGCAGCCGGGTGCCGGAGCCCCCGGCGAGGATGATGCCTTTGCGTGCGGTCATGGTGGTCGGATCAGGTTCGTGTCAAAGGATTTCGGCAAGCATGCGTTCCACGCCCTGCTGCCAGGGCGGCAAGGTCAGGCCGAAGGTGTCGCGCAGGCGGCGGGTGTCGAGCCGGGAGTTGTGTGGCCGACGCGCGGGCGTGGGGAAGGCGCTGGTGGGCACATGAGCCACGTCGTTCACCTGCCAGCCACCATCGGGCTGAAGGCGGCGAGCTGTGTCGATGACGTGGCTGGCGTAGCCGTGCCAGGTGGTTTCACCCGCGGCGGCAAGGTGGTAGATGCCCTGCCCCGCGCCCGTGCGCAGCACGTGGCGGATGGCATGGGCGGTGACGTCTGCGATGAGCTCCGCACCCGTGGGCGCGCCAAACTGGTCATCGATGACGGTGAGGCGTTCGCGCTCGCGCGCCAGGCGCAGCATGGTTTTGGCGAAGTTGCCACCGCGAGCCGCGTAGACCCAACTGGTACGCAGGACGAGGTGCCGCTCGCAGGCGGACCGCACAGCGTCTTCGCCTTGCAGCTTGCTGCGGCCATAGGTGTTGATGGGGCCGGTGGCATCGTCTTCGCGCCAGGGCTGGCGGCCGCTGCCATCGAAAACATAGTCGGTGCTGTAGTGAACCAGCCAGGCGCCCACGGCCTGGGCGGCACGAGCAAGTGCACCGGGCGCCTCGGCGTTGAGCAGGTGGGCTAGTTCGGGTTCGCTCTCGGCGCGGTCTACGGCGGTGTGGGCGGCCGCGTTGACGATGACCTGGGGGCGCAGGGCCTCGACGGTGCGCGCCAACCCGGCTGGATCAGCCAGATCGCCTGCAAGCCACACGCCGGACTGAACCGGGTGGGCGGCGCCGTGACGGTCAAGTGCGATGACTTCACCCAGCGGCGCAAGACTGCGCTGCAGCTCCCAGCCCACCTGGCCGTTCTTGCCCAGCAAAAGGATGGTCACGCCCCCACGCTCTCTGCGTTCGCTGCCCCCCGAGGGGGCCTTCGCACCTTGGGTCGGCCCTGCGATGCTCATGCTGCGCCCGCGTCCCCGTACTGCTTGCCTATCCACTCGCGGTAGGCGCCGCTTTGCACGTGCCGCACCCACTCGCCGTTGGCCAGGTACCACGCCACGGTCTTGCGGATACCGCTGTCAAAGGTCTCGGCAGGCCGCCAGCCCAGTTCACGCTCGATCTTGCGGGCGTCGATGGCGTAGCGGCGGTCGTGCCCGGGGCGGTCGGCCACGAAGGTGATCTGCTCGCGGTAACTGCCGCCGCCTGCCTTGGGGGTGAGTTCGTCAAGCAACGCGCAGATGGTGTGCACGATCTCGATGTTGGGCTTCTCGTTCCAGCCGCCCACGTTGTAGGTCTCGCCGGGGTGGCCCGCTTCGAGCACGCGGCGGATGGCGCTGCAGTGGTCCTTGACGTAGAGCCAGTCGCGCACCTGCATGCCGTCGCCATACACCGGCAAGGGCTTGCCCGCCAGGGCGTTGACGATCATGAGCGGGATGAGCTTCTCGGGGAAGTGGTAGGGGCCGTAGTTGTTGCTGCAATTGGTGGTGAGCACCGGCAGCCCGTAGGTGTGGTGCCAGGCACGCACAAGGTGGTCGCTGGCGGCCTTGCTGGCGCTGTAGGGGCTGTTGGGCTCGTAGCGGTTGGTTTCGGCAAAGGGAGCGTCACTCTGGCTCAGCGTGCCGTAGACCTCGTCAGTGCTGACGTGCAGGAAACGGAAGGCGGCTTTCTCATCAGCGGGCAGGGCCGACCAGTGGCTGCGCACGGCTTCGAGCAGGCGGAAGGTGCCAACGATGTTGGTCTGGATGAAGTCTTCAGGGCCGTGGATGGAGCGGTCGACGTGGCTTTCAGCGGCAAAATTGACGACGGCACGCGGGCGGTGCTCGGCCAGCAGCCGCTCGACCAGAGCGCGGTCGCCCATGTCACCCTGTACGAAAATGTGGCGCGCGTCGCCGCGCAAGCTGGCCAGGTTCTCCAGGTTGCCCGCGTAGGTGAGCTTGTCCAGGTTGATGACCGGCTCATCGCCGCTCGCCAGCCAGTCCAGCACAAAATTCGCGCCTATGAAACCGGCGCCTCCAGTGACCAGGATCATCCCATACCCTTAATCTGATGACAGTTTGTCGATTATCCGACAGGCCGCTTTGGCCAATTGCCGGAAAATAGCCCTATGTCAGACCTGAAATCCGCATTCGAAGCCGCTGTGGCGGCCACCAAGGACCTTACCCAGCGCCCGGACAACGCGACGCTGCTGAAGATCTACGCCCTCTACAAACAAGCCACCCAAGGCGACAACGCCGAGACCAAGCCGGGTTTTTCCGACCTGGTCGGCCGTGCCAAGTGGGACGCCTGGGCCGCCCTCAAGGGCACCAGCGCCGACGACGCCATGCAGCGCTACATCGAACTGATCGACTCGCTGGAATGAGCAGGCGCCCCAGCGCCTGACGAAACCGCTGGAACCAGTGCACGCAAGGCAGCCAGGCGGTCGCCATGCGGCTGGCCAGCCAAGGCGCGAACCGCTTCGAAGAACCTGTTGAAGTCCCGCCCTTCACGTTCAAACAGCGCCACGAAGGCGGGCACCTGTTCGTCGTAGGCCGCCTGGACGGCGAACAGCGCATTGTTCGCCTGCGCCACCCAGGCGTCGTACCCCGCGTAGCCGCCCCACCCGGCCTTGAGCCTGGCGTAGCTCGCGCGGAAGGCGTCCAGTATTTCAGCCTTGCCGCTCGACTTGTCCTGCGCGCTGGCGCCGGACGCGTACAGGTTCTCCAGGCGCTTGCGCGTCTGACGCATGAGCTCTCGGAAAGCCTGGCGCCGCGCGTCGAAGACGGCGTACTCGGCCCGCGCCGCGTCGCTGGCATGCTGTTGCAGCCACAGGTCACCCCCCAGGCGCTCTACCGCCGTGGCAAAGGATTCGTTGAACACCGTGTCCTGAGGGACATAGACGACCTGGTGAGCCAGCTCGTGGAACACGATGCGAGCGAGTTCGCCTTCGGGGTAGCCGATGAAAGTGCTGAGCAAGGGATCACCCCCGGCCCAGTTGAGCCACCCTAGCGTGGAATAGGCCGGCACGGGATACACCGCCACGTCCAACTCAGCGGACAGCGTCTGCGCGAACGCTCGTGCCTGCGCCTCGTCGTAATAACCCCGGTAGCCCTGACACCCGGCGAACGGGTAACACCAGGCGCGCAATGCCAGGCCGTCGCCTGGTGCAGCCACGACGTTCCAGACCGCGGCACGGCGCCCGAGGTCTGCGTACCGGGTGTAACTGGCGTTGTCAGGCAAAGCCAGCACGTCGCTGGCAAAAGCCCTCAGGCGCTGGGCCAGCGCCAGCTTGCGGCGCAGGGGTTCGGGCGTGGCGGGATCGCTCAGCCAGTCGTCGATGGGGCGCGCGGCACGCAACACCCCAAGGTGTCCGCCCACGGACTGGAGGTAATACCCCGGCGCCAGCACCCATTCTTCGGCTGGCGCCTGGCCGTGTTGCGCGCACCCTGCCAGTCCGAGGGCCGCCAGCACCGCCACAACGCCCTGGCGGATCATGCCCGGGCCACCTCGACCAGACAGTCGTAGAAGGTGGGCGCGCGCCCCAGGTCGGTCAGGCGCTGGCTGGTGAGTTCGTTGACGTTGGTCCCGTCACGCCCCCACTTGCGCCACCAGATGCCCAGCCCCACGACCACGCCCTTGCGCGCGCGGGTGCTGACGCGCGCCACGCAGGTGTGACTGCCGCGGTCGTTGAACACCCGGACCACGCTGCCATCGTCAATGCCCCGCTCGGCGGCGTCCTCGGGGTGGATTTCCAGAGCGGGCTCGCCTTCCGCATCTCGCAGGCTCTGCACGTTGACGAAGGTGGAATTGAGGAAATTGCGCGCGGGCGGGGAGATCATGGCCAGGGGCAGGTCGGCGCGGCTGCCCACCGGCTCGGCGTTGGGCAACACCTCGGGCAGGCCGTCCAGGCCCTGCGCAGCGAGCCGATCGCTGAAGAACTCGCATTTGCCCGAAGGCGTGGGGAAGCCCCCACCGGCGAATGGCGCCTCCGGCAAAGGCAGTGTCGCAAAGCCCTGCGCCAGCAACACATCGAAATCCACCTTGTCGCCGTAGGCCTGTCGGCAGAGCGCGAGATCGTCGTCCTGGAAGCACGGGTCGTCAAAACCCATGCGCGCGGCCAGTTCCCGGAAGAATTGGGTGTTGGGCCGCGCCTCACCCTGCGGGGCGATCGCCGGGCGGTTGAGCAGGACATCGGTGTGGCCGTAGCTGGAATGCACGTCCCAGTGCTCCAGCTGGGTGGTGGCTGGCAGCACATAGTCGGCGTAGTCTGCCGTGTCGGTCTGGAAGTGCTCCAGCACCACGGTGAACAGGTCATCGCGCGCGAAGCCGGCCACCACCTGGCGCGAGTCGGGCGCCACCGCCACGGGGTTGCTGTTGTAGACGACGAGCGCCTCGATGCGCGGCCCCCAGGCGGGGGATGCCGGGCGCAGCAGGTCGTCGCCGATGGTGCTCATGTTCACGGTGCGCGGCCGCTCCACGCCGGAAGCAGCCATAAGGTCGGGTCGCTGCAGCGCGGCGCGTTGCACCGGAAAACTGCCGGAACTGCTGAGCAACAACCCACCAGCAGGATGCCGCCACGCGCCGATGAGCGCAGGCAGGCAAGCTACCGCTCGCACCGCGTTGCCGCCGCCCCGCACGCGCTGCATGCCGTAGTTGAGCCGGATGGCCACCGGCTCCCGCCGCTGGAAGCACTCGCCCATGTCGCGCGCCAAGGCCTCGATCTGCGCGGCCTCGATACCGCAGACGGCCGCCGCACGGGCGGGTGTCCATTCAAGGGCGCGTTCGCGCAGCTGCGCCCACCCCAGCGTGTGGCGGGCGATGTAATCGTGGTCCAGCCAGTCGTGGCGGATCAGCTCGTGCATCAGCGCATAGGCCAGGGCCGCGTCCGTGCCCGGCAGGATGGCCAGGTGGTCGTGGCATTTGTCGGCGGTTTCGGTGCGGCGCGGGTCGATGCAGACCAGCCGCGCGCCCCGGCGCTTCGCTTCCTGCGCGTAGCGCCAGAAATGCAGGTTGCTGCCGATGGAGTTGCTGCCCCAGACCAGGATCAGCCGCGACTCGGCAAAGCGCTCCACCCGCATGCCCTGCTTGGTGCCCAGCGTGTACTCCAGGCCCGCCGCACCGGCCGACGCGCATATGGTGCGATCCAGCAAGGAGGCCCCCAGGCGGTGGAAGAAGCGTGCGGCGATGCTCTCGCCCTGCACCAGCCCCATGGTGCCCGCGTAGCTGTAGGGCAGGATGGCCTGTGGGTCACGCGCTGCGATGGCCTGGAGGCGAGTGGCGATGTCGTCCAGCGCCTCGTCCCAGCTGACGCGAATGAACTGCCCGCTGCCCTTGGGCCCCACCCGTTTGAGGGGGTGCAACAGGCGGTCGGGGTGGTGGGTGCGCTCGTGGTAGCGAGAGACCTTGGCGCACAGCACGCCCCCGGTCTGCGGATGTGCGGGATTGCCCTGTACGCGGATGGCCACGCCGTCGGCCACGGTGGTGACCAGCGAGCAGGTGTCCGGGCAGTCGTGCGGGCAGGCGCCAACGACCTGCTTGAGCGAAGGGGAAACGGAAGGGGAGACCGCAGAATTCATCCCCAAATTGTGAAGCATCTGACTGGAACGGGGTGCGGTCCGTGGTCAATTTGGGTACCATGGGCGGTCAAGCGCAGAGCAAGGCAGCGGTATGAAACTCAACGACTCCATCCTCTCCCAGGCAGCGGCCCTGGCCCAGATCCGGCGCGACATACACGCCCACCCCGAACTTTGCTTCGAGGAGGTGCGCACCGCCGACCTGGTGGCGCAGAAGCTCACCGAATGGGGCATTCCCATACACCGTGGCATGGGCAAGACCGGGGTGGTCGGCATCGTCCATGGCCGTGACGGCGGCGCCTGTGGCCGGGGCATTGGCCTGCGCGCCGACATGGACGCGCTGCCCATGCAGGAATTCAACACCTTCCCCCACGCCAGCCAGCACACCGGCAAGATGCACGCCTGCGGCCACGACGGCCATACCGCAATGCTGCTGGCCGCCGCGCAGCACCTGGCAAAACACCGCACTTTCGACGGCACCATCTACCTGATCTTCCAGCCCGCGGAGGAAGGTGGTGGTGGTGCCCGGGAGATGATCGCCGATGGGCTGTTCGAGCGCTTCCCCATGGAAGCGGTATTCGGCATGCACAACTGGCCCGGCTTCGCGGCAGGCACATTCGCCGTGAGCCCGGGGCCGGTCATGGCTTCCAGCAACGAATTCAAGATCACCATCCGTGGCAAGGGCGGGCACGCCGCCCTGCCCCACAACACGGTGGACCCGGTGCCAATTGCCTGCCAGATGGTGCAGGCCTTCCAGACCATCATCACCCGCAACAAGAAGCCGGTGGATGCGGGCGTCATCTCGGTCACCATGATCCACACCGGTGAGGCCACCAACGTCGTGCCCGACACCTGCGAGATCCAGGGCACGGTGCGCACCTTCACGCTGGAAGTGCTGGACCTGATCGAAGAGCGCATGCGCGACATTGCGCGCCACACCTGCGCCGCTTTTGGGGCAACGTGTGAATTCGAGTTCGACCGCAACTACCCGCCCACCGTCAACAGCCCGGCAGAAGCCGCGTTCGCGCGTGAGGTGATGCAGGAGATTGTGGGCGTGGACCAGGTGCTGCCCCAGGAGCCCACCATGGGCGCGGAAGACTTTGCCTACATGCTGCAGGCCAAACCCGGGGCTTATTGCTTCATCGGCAACGGCAACGGTGCCCACCGGGGCAAGTACGAAGGTTCAGGACACGATGCGGGCCCGTGCACCCTGCACAACGCACGCTACGACTTCAACGACGACCTGATTCCGCTGGGCGGCACCTACTGGGTGGAACTGGCCACGCGCTGGCTGGCGCGGCCCGCGGCCTGACGCAGCTCAGTTCTCGCAAGCTCCGAAACGCTGGGCTGCGATGGCCAGCAGGCCATCGAAGATCAGGCTTTCGACCAGTTCAAAGGGTACCGTCATGCTGGGCGCCATCTTCCAGCCCGCGCCACCGGTCATCACGCATACCGGCTCCTGACCGGTTCGGTGACGCAGGTTGTCCACCATGCGCTGCACCGCTCCGGCAATGGCAAAGGTGCCGCCACTGGTGAGGGCATCGCTGGTGTTGGTGGGGAAGTCGCGAACCTCGCCCGTGGGCACGTGCAGGCCGGCGGTGCCGGACTCCAGGGCGCGCAGCATGATGCCATGCCCCGGCAGGATGATGCCGCCCAGGAAGTGCCCTTCCGCATCGATGGCCTCGACCGTCACCGCCGTACCGACCATCACCATCACGCAAGGTTGCCGCAAGCCACGGGCCAGCAGGCGCTGGCGTGCGCCGATCATGGCCACCCAGCGGTCGGAGCCCAGGCGCGCCGGGTGATCGTAACCGTTGGCCAGACCCGCCTCGGCGGCGCTGGACACGACCCACTGCGGCGTCACGTCCCACAACTCCATCTGTTCCTCGACGCGGCGCTTGACCGCGTCACCGGCGACGATGCACCCCAGCACGCACGCAGGCGCGCGCAACTGCGCCCAATCGCCTTCGGCCAGGGTTTCAATGTTCTCAAGGAACTGAACGCCGTGCGCCAGCATGCGCGCGCCCACGGCGGCCTTCTCGTACAAGGCCCACTTCAGGCGGGTGTTGCCGACGTCCAATGCAAGCAGTGTCATGCGCGGATGATAAACACTCGCCAGGGGATCTTCGGCAATGGATCAGTTCTGCCGCCAGGGCAGGCCATGGAAGCGCCAGCCGCCCTTGCGGCCCCGGTGGGCGTCGCCGTCGGGATCTCCCTCGAAGCCTTCCAGGATGTTGTACGCGTCGAAACCCAGCTCGGTGGCGCGCTTCGCCGCAGCGATCGAGCGCACGCCGCTGCGGCAGAGCATCAGCAGCTTCTTGCCGTCGGCGGCTGCGGCCCGAACACCGTCGTCGAACCCCGGGTTCATGGCCATGCCGGGCCACTGCTTCCATGCCAGCGCCACCGCGCCGGGCACGAAACCCACCCATTCGCGCTCTGCGTCGGTGCGCACATCCACCACCACGGCCTGGCCTGCCTGCACCCATTGCCAGGCCAGCTGAGGCGAAACATCGCCCGCGTAGGCCTGTGCGGGACGCGGTATCTGCATGAATGCGCCGTCGGCGTCATGGCGCAACCCGGAAGTGAGGTTGGCAGGAACGGCCTCGTCGATGCGGCGGGGCTTTGGCAGATTCAGCCCATTCATGATGGCCACAAACTCTTCCAAGGACTTTCCCGCCACCCGCGCATTGCTCGACTGCTCCTGACCGATCGTCGAATGGCTGCGCCCCTGGTAGTCGTGCCCTGGCCACACCACGGTGTCCGCCGGCAACTTGAAAAGCACCTGCGTCAGGCTGTGGTACATCGCTTCGGCGCTGCCCGACTGGAAATCGGTGCGGCCGCAGCCATTGATGAGCAGTGTGTCACCCGTGAAAACGTGGTGGCCGCCATCCACGTCCCAGGTGAAGCACATGCTGCCGGCCGTGTGCCCGGGCGTGGCCAGCGAACGAATGGACTGGCGGCCGAACTGCAGCTCGTCGCCATCGTTCAGCTGGATCGATGCGGTGGTGATACCGCAGGCCGCTGGCGCTGCGGTGCGCGCGCCAGCGTGCTCGGCCAGCTTGCCCGCACTGGTGATGTGGTCCGCATGGGCGTGGGTTTCCACCGTCCAGACCAGTTTGAGTCCGCGCTCGCGAAGCACCGCCAGATCGCGCTCCAGCTGCGTGTCCACGGGATCGATGATCAGCGCATCGCGGGTATCTATGTCGAACAGCACGTAGGTGTAGGTGCTGGAATCCGGGTCGAAAAGTTGAATGGGCTGCATCGGTGGTTCCTCCTGCGCGTTCGCCAGCAGGGACGCCTCAGGAAAAACGCGCCAGCATTTCTGCCACATCGTCCGGAGGAGTCTCGCCCTGCGCGATCACACACCCCACCATCATAAAGAAGGACTTGTCCAGCGCCTTGCGTGCGGCGGCCAGTTGCTGGGCAACCTTCTCGCAATCGACGTCGTCCTCGATGAGACGCTGAATGCCGCGCAACTGCCCCTCCACACGCTTGAGGCGCAACAGCAATGCCCGTTTGCGTTCGGGGTCGTTAACAGAAACCATGGCCCACTCCATCGTCGACAGCATGAATGAACCACGAAACTATACCCAACACAGTATCAAAGTCAAAAACAAAAACCCCTTAAAACAGGGCACATTGGACTGCAGACATCAGCAATCGCATCTTCAAGACCTGTTGGAAATATATTCAAAAAGATTTGTACATACATTCAATATCCAACAAAACATCTTTTAAATCAATGACTTAAAAGACAAATTACCTCACAGAACGAACCACACTGTCTCCAACGCTACTACACCCCAGGGTTTACACGCAGGACCCGCACCCCATGCACTGCTGAAACTGCGATCGCCTCATATCGGACGGCATAACCATTGGAGACAAGCATGGATGTGAAGACTCGACGCGGCCTGCTCAAGGCAGGTGCCATGGGCGCCCTGGCGGCACCCTTTGTCAGCAACGCACAGACCGCACGCGGCCAGACCTGGAAGGTTCAGACGACCTGGGACGCAGGCACGACCGGCTACCGCCTGTTTGAAACTTGGTGCAACGAGTTCAAGGAGAAATCCGGCGGCGAGCTGACCATTCAACCCTTCCCCGCCAAAGCTGTTGCAGCGGACAACAACGCCCTGTTCGAAGCAGTCAAGACCGGCGTGCTGCAAGGCATGGTGCCCTGGACGCTGTACTGGGCCGGCAAGATCCCGGCCACGGTGTTTCTCTCAAGCTACCCCATGGGGCCGGACCAGCCCGCGCAGTGGGACACGCTCTTCTACGGCATGGGCATGCTGGAGATGGCGCGCCAGATCTACGCCAAGCAGGGCATGTTCTTCGTGGGCACCATCCAGCACGACGCCAACATCATCCACTCCAAGGTGCCCATCACCACGCTGGCCGAGATGAAGGGCAAGAAGATCCGCCTGCCCGGGGGAATGGTGTCGGAGGTGTTCCAGCAGTTCGGTGTGTCCACGGTGGCGTTGCCTGGATCGGACATCTTCCCCGCCCTGGAAAAGGGCACGATCGACGCGGCCGACTTCGTGGGCCCCGCAGTGAACTACGACCTGGGCTTCCACCAGGTGACCAAGTACATATTGATGGGCCCGCCCGGCACCATGAGCCTCTACCAGCCCGTGGACCTGATGGACCTGACCGTGAACATGGGTGCCTGGAAGCGTCTGTCGCCCAAGATGCAGGCCTTCGTGGAAGAACAGGTCAAGGCCTACTCGCTGACGCAATACGTGGCCATCCAGAAGGCCAACGTGGACGCGATGGCGAAGTTCGCCGCGGCGGGCACCCAGGTTTCCCGCCTGTCGAACGCCGACACGGAGAAGTTCCGCCTGGCCTCCATCCCGATCTGGTTCAACTGGGCACGCAAGGATGCGGACGCCGCCCGGGTGTTCAAGCTGCAACTGGACTACATGAAGAACGGTGTCGTCGGCTACATCGACGACGCCATGCTCAAGGGCCAGAAGCTCTGATACCGCGCACATCAAAAAGGTGAACCTGCCGGCCGCTGGCTGGCAGGTTCGCTCTCGAAGCGGTCAGCCGGTGGCCGCTTCCTTCTTGGGGAAACACATGGATACCGAAAGCGTAGGTTTTGTCCTGCCGCACTGGATTTATTGGGGCTGGCTTGCCGTCATGCCCCTGCTGATCATGGCCCTGGCCAAGGCCAGGGGCGTGATGCCCGCCGTGCCATACCACCCTCAGGCCAAGGGGGGCGAACGGCTGCTTGACTGGATCAGCGACCGCAGCGGCACCTTCGTGGCGCTGTGGAGTGTCAACGCCGTGGTCATCTACACCTACGAGGTGACTGCGCGCTACCTGTTCAACATGCCGACGATCTGGGTCCACGAGGCCAGCTTCCTGATGTTCGGCATGCAATACATGCTGGCTGGCGCCTACGGCCTGCTGCACGGCGCGCACGTGCGGGTGGACGTCATCTACGCCAAGCTCACACCGCGCAAACAAGCCGCGGTGAGCGTCTTCACCAGCGTGTTCTTCTTCGTCTTCGTGCTTGCCATGCTGGGAACGTCCTGGACCTTCTTCAAGGGCAGCATCGACATCGACGAACGGTCAATTGAAACGTGGCAGGTGCACTACTGGCCGGTCAAGGCAATGATGTTCCTTGGCACGCTGCTGATCCTGCTGGCGGGCGTCTCCCAGCTCATCAAGGACATCCGCACATTTGAACGCACTTTGCGCGAAGGAGGTGCAGCATGAACCTGCGTCTGATGACCTATGGACTGTCTCTGCTGACCGCCGCCATCGTTGGCGTGGAGATCGTCAACATCCTGGCCTACGACCCCTATGGTGACGCGTATTTCCTGTTCCGGCTGCAAGGCGCGCTGGCAGGCGTCGACATGGCCACGCTCACGTGGGTCATGTTCGGCTCGCTGTTTGTCCTGCTGATGGCGGGGCTGCCGCTCGCCTTCGTGGCCGGGGGGCTCGGCGTCGTCTTCCTGTACCTGCTCGGAGACGCCGCGATGCTCAACATCATCCCGAGCCGCATCTTCCCGATGATGACCAACCCCGACCTGGCCGCCATTCCGCTGTTCATCTTCATGGCAACCATGCTGGAACGCGCAGGGCTGATCGAGGAACTGTTCGATGCCGTCTACCAGTGGATGGGCGGCCTGCACGGCGGGCTGGCCGTGGCCACCATCGTCGCGTCGACGCTGCTGGCCGCCATGGTCGGCGTGGTGGGCGCCGCCATCGTGACCATGGGCATCATCGCGCTGCCCGCCATGCTCAAACGCAACTACGACCCGCAGATTGCCATGGGCTCCATCATGGCGGGGGGGACGTTGGGCGTGCTGATTCCGCCTTCCATCCTGGCCATTCTGTACGCCGTGGTGGCACAGCAGTCGGTCGGGGAGCTGTACCTTGGCAGCGTGATGCCGGGGCTGCTGCTGTCGGGCCTGTACATCCTGTACGTGGTGGTGCGAACCACCCTGAACCCGAAACTGGGACCACCCGTGCCGCTGGAGGAGCGGCTGACCACCACCCAGAAGCTGGCGCTGCTCAAAGGACTGGTCGCACCGATCGCGCTGGTGCTCATCGTGCTGGGGCTCTTGTTTGCGGGGATTGCCACCCCGGTGGAAGCCGCCGGCCTGGGCAGCTTTGGCGCCGTGGGTGTGGCACTGATGCACAAGCGCTTCACGCTGGATGGCCTGATCCAGGCCAGCACCTCGACGCTGAAAGCCACCGCCATGGTGCTGTGGATCATCTTCGGAGCGTCCATCTTCGTGGGGCTGTACATACTGCAAGGCGGGCAGGCCTTCATCACCGAGACCATCCTGGGCACCGGCCTCGGCTCCTACGGCATTCTGCTGATCATGATGGTGCTGCTGGTCATCCTGGGCATGTTCCTGGACTGGGTGGGCATCCTCCTGCTGGCCGTGCCCATCTTCGTGCCCATCATCAAGTCGCTCACCTTCGACGGCCTGCTGGGTTTGCCCGGCCCGTCGCCGGATGCGGTCGTCCTGTGGTTCGGCGTGCTGTACCTGGTGAACATGCAGATGAGCTTCCTGAGCCCGCCATTCGGCTACGCGCTGTTCTACATCCGTGGCGTGGCGCCGCCCTCCATCTCCATGGCAACGATCTTCAAGTCGTCACTGGTGTTCCTGGCCATCCAGGTCCTGGCCCTGGTCATCGTTGTGCTGGTGCCGGGCGTAGCCACCTGGCTGCCGTCGCTGGTCTACAGCCGCTGACGGAACAGCACCGAAACGGGAAACCGAAGGGCGCGCAATGCGCCCTTTTTTTTCGATTCCGGTTAATATTGACGTTTACGTAAACGTAAACACGATCAGGAGACCCTCGCCATGACCGACCTGTCCGCTGAATTCAAGGCGCTGGCCGAATACCGCCCCACCCACAAGGTCCGCTTCGTGACCGCCGCCAGCCTGTTCGACGGGCACGACGCGGCCATCAACATCATGCGGCGCATCCTGCAGAGCATGGGAGCCGAGGTGATCCACCTGGGGCACAACCGCTCGGTGGACGACGTGGTGACGGCAGCGCTGCAGGAGGACGCCCAGGGCATCGCCATCAGCTCCTACCAGGGCGGGCACGTCGAGTACTTCAAATACATGGTCGACCTGCTCCGCCAGCGCGGCGGCGAGCACATCCAGGTCTTTGGCGGCGGCGGCGGGGTGATCGTGCCCGCCGAAATCCGCGAACTGATGGAATACGGCGTGGGCCGCATCTACAGCCCCGAGGACGGCCAGCGCATGGGCCTGGCGGGCATGATCGGCGAGATGGTGATGCGCTGCGACAAGGACGTGTCAGCCCACGCACCGAAGGCGCTGGCGGCCATACAGGGCCACACCGACGCCGCCTGGCGCGCCCTGGCCCAGCTGATCACCGTGCTGGAAAACGGCCGTGCCGATCAGGGGCTGGTGACGAAGCTGCGCGAGCAGGCACAGGGCACGAAAGTGCCGGTGCTGGGCATCACCGGCACGGGCGGCGCGGGCAAGTCCAGCCTGACCGACGAACTCATCCGCCGCCTGCGGCTGGACCAGAACGACGCGCTGCGCGTGGCGGTCATCAGCATCGACCCCAGCCGCCGCAAGAGCGGCGGCGCGCTGCTGGGCGACCGCATCCGCATGAACGCGATCTCTCCGTGGCAGCAAGGCTCCCGCGTCTACATGCGCAGCCTGGCCACGCGCGACTTTGGCAGCGAGATCTCTGCGGCCCTGCCGGACGTGGTTGCCGCCTGCAAGGTGGCGGGCTTCGACCTGGTGATCGTGGAGACCTCCGGCATTGGCCAGGGCGACGCCGCCATCGTGCCGCACGTCGATGTGCCCATGTACGTGATGACGCCCGAGTTCGGCGCGGCCAGCCAGCTGGAAAAGATCGACATGCTCGACTTCGCCGAGTTCGTGGCCATCAACAAATTCGATCGCAAGGGCGCCTCTGACGCGCTGCGCGACGTGGCCAAGCAGGTGCAGCGCAACAAGGAAGCCTGGGGCAAGCGCCCTGAAGAGATGCCCGTGTTCGGCACCATGGCCGCCCGCTTCAACGACGACGGCGTGACCGCTCTGTATCAGGCGCTGAAACATCGTCTGGCTGAGCTGGGCCTTCCCCTGCGCGATGGCCGCCTGCCCGTGGTGAACGTGCGCCACAGCAGCAACCAGACACCCATCGTGCCCCCTGCCCGCACGCGCTACCTGGCCGAGATTGCCGACACCGTGCGCGGCTACAAGAAGAAGGCCCGTGAACAGGCCCGTCTGGCGCGCGAAATCCAGCAACTGCGCAGCAGTGCCGAGATGCTGCGCATAGGCAAACCCGACCGTGCCAAGGCTGCCGAGGCCGTCATCGATCTGGCCCAGCAGCGCGAGCTGCAGCAGGACCCGGGTGCCCGCAAGCTGCTTGCCCAATGGCCCGACATGCAGAAGGCCTACGCGGGCGACCAGTACGTGGTCAAGATCCGCGACAAGGAAATCCGCACCCAGATCACGCACACCACGCTGTCGGGCAACAAGATCCGCAAGGTGGCCCTGCCCACTTTCGAGGACCACGGCGAAATCCTCAAATGGCTGATGCTGGAGAACGTGCCCGGCAGCTTCCCCTACACCGCTGGCGTGTTCGCCTTCAAGCGCGAAGGCGAAGACCCCACCCGCATGTTCGCCGGCGAAGGCGATCCCTTCCGCACCAACCGCCGCTTCAAGCTGCTCTCTGAAGGCATGCCCGCCAAGCGCCTGTCCACCGCCTTCGACTCGGTCACGCTCTACGGGCACGACCCCGACCCGCGCCCCGACATCTACGGCAAGGTGGGCAACTCGGGCGTGAGCATCGCCACACTCGACGACATGAAGGTGCTGTACTCGGGCTTCGATCTGTGCAACCCGAGCACATCGGTGTCCATGACCATCAACGGCCCGGCGCCCAGCATCCTGGCCATGTTCATGAACACCGCCATCGACCAGCAGATGGAGAAGTTCAAGGCCGACAACGGCCGCGAGCCCACCGACACCGAAGCCGAGAAGATCCGCGAATGGGTGCTGGCCAACGTGCGCGGCACGGTGCAGGCCGACATCCTGAAGGAAGACCAGGGCCAGAACACCTGCATCTTCTCCACCGAATTCAGCCTGAAGGTGATGGGCGACATCGCCGAATACTTCGTGCACCACGACGTGCGCAACTTCTACTCGGTGTCCATCAGCGGCTACCACATTGCCGAAGCCGGGGCCAACCCGATCAGCCAGCTGGCCTTCACGCTGAGCAACGGCTTCACCTTCGTGGAAGCCTATCTGGCGCGCGGCATGCACATCGATGACTTCGCGCCCAACCTGAGCTTCTTCTTCAGCAACGGCATGGACCCGGAATACACCGTGCTGGGCCGCGTGGCGCGCCGCATCTGGGCCGTGACCATGCGCGACAAGTACGGCGCCAACGAACGCAGCCAGAAGCTGAAATACCACATCCAGACCAGCGGCCGCAGCCTGCACGCACAGGAAATCGCCTTCAACGACATCCGCACCACGCTGCAGGCGCTGATCGCCATCTACGACAACTGCAACAGTCTGCACACCAACGCCTACGACGAGGCCATCACCACCCCCACCGAGGAGTCGGTGCGCCGCGCCATGGCGATCCAGCTCATCATCAACCGCGAATGGGGCCTGGCCAAGAACGAGAATCCGAACCAGGGTGCGTTCATCATCGACGAGCTGACCGAACTGGTGGAAGAAGCCGTGCTGGCGGAGTTCGAGCGGATTGCCGAGCGCGGCGGCGTGCTGGGCGCCATGGAGACCGGCTACCAGCGCGGCCGCATCCAGGACGAATCGATGCACTACGAGATGCTCAAGCACACGGGCGAGTACCCCATCATCGGCGTCAACACCTTCCGCAACCCGCATGGCGACCCGATCCCTGAAAGCCTGGAACTGGCCCGCTCCACCGAAGAGGAAAAGCAAAGCCAGCTGACCCGCCTGAACGACTTTCACCAGCGTCATGCCAGCGAGGCCCCGGCCATGCTGCAGCGCCTGAAGGACGCGGTCATCGAAAACCGCAACGTCTTCGAGGTGCTGATGGACGCCGTGCGCGTGTGCTCGCTGGGGCAGATCACCTCGGCGCTGTTCGAGGTGGGTGGCCAATACCGGCGCAACATGTGAATGTGAAAGTGGCACCAGAATGGGGCACGGGCGCGGCTATAGTCGGCCGGTGACCCACCCCATGCCCCTCCATTCCCGCCACCAGGGCAACGTCAAGAGCATCACCGCCATGGTCGTGGCGGTGGGCTTCTTTGCCTTGATGGACAGCATCCTCAAGACACTGGCCGACCATTACCCTGCCGTGCAGGTAGCCACGTTGCGCGGGCTGGTGGCTTTGCCCCTGGTGTTTGGCTACCTGAGCTGGCGGCGCGCCTGGCACAAGGTGTGGCACCTGCGCTGGCCACTGCACCTGCTGCGCGGCGTGCTGGCCGTGTGCATGCTCTCGCTCTTCACCTACGGTGTGCACGGGCTGCCCCTGTCCAACGCGTACACGCTGTTCTTCATTGCCCCGCTACTCATCACGCTGCTGGCCATTCCGGTGCTGGGCGAACGCGTGCCCCGCACGCACTGGTGGGCCATCGGCGTGGGGCTGGTGGGCGTGGTGGTGGCCCTGCGCCCCAGCCCGGACGCCTTCGTCGGCTGGGCGGGCATGGCCGTGCTGGCGGCAGCGGCCTGCTATGCGGCGTCGGCCGTGTCGGGCCGCCTGCTATGCCGTACCGACGCGCCCGAGAGCCTGGTGCTTTGGTCGATGGTGATGATGGCGGTTTTTGGCGGCGCGCTGGCGCTGCCTGGTTGGGTGGCAGTGCGGGCGGAGGATGGCTGGCTGCTGCTGGCCCTGGCCATCACGGGTTTCGGCGGGCAACTCGCCATCACCCAGGCGTTCAGTCACGGCCAGGCTTCTGCCGTGGCGCCTTTCGAGTATTCGGCCCTGGCCTGGGGCATCGGGCTGGACTGGGTGTTCTGGCACACCCTGCCCGACGTCTACACCCTGCTGGGGGCAGCCATCATCGTGGCCAGCGGCATCTATCTGGTCCGGCACGAGCGCGTTCACGCGCAGGCCGACATCCACACGAGTGCGGAACATCCCTGAGCGTTTTTAGGGTTTGTCTGGATCAGGCTTCGATCAAGTCGAAACTGGTGGTGATGTCCGCCGTCTTGCCCAGCATGATGCTGGCCGAGCAGTATTTCTCGTGGCTCATGGCAATGGCCCGTTCCACGGCGGCGGCCGGAATGCCCTTGCCCGTGACCGTGAAGTGCATGTGGATCTTGGTGAAGACCTTAGGCTCGGTTTCGGCGCGCTCACTGGTCAGCTTCACGCTGCACCCCCGCACGTCGTGGCGGCCGCGCTTGAGGATCAGAACCACATCGTAGGCCGTGCAGCCGCCAGTGCCTGCCAGCACGGTCTCCATCGGGCGCGGCGCCAGGTTGGCTCCGCCGTTTTCGGGTTTGGCGGCGTCGGGCGCGCCGTCCATGGCCAGCACATGGCCGCTGCCAGTCTCGGCCACAAAGCCCATGTTCGAACGGGTACCAGCGGCGCCGGTCCAGGTGACGGTGCATTCCATCGCGGGAAATCTCCAAAAAAACAACACCCGGTCAACACAGGATGTTGCAACGCACAAATTTCGGGTTTATACTTAGAGCCATTGTATGAAATCCGAATCCACCGTTGATTCCGCTTTCATCGCCCGGGGCTTTGCCCCGCTGACAGTTGTCTCCTCTGCCCTCTATGGGTGGTTCATGCCCGGACCCCGCGTCCGGGCTTTTTTTTACCTGCAGCACCCGCCCCCACGGCCGTCTGCCGGCCCGGGGTGTTCACGGTTTTATGATGTGGCCTTGTCATTGGCGGCCATTGCCGCCATCCGGTTGCACCATGCCCTCCAAAAAGAACCCTCCCGCCGCCCCTGCCATCCCGCTGACTCCCGCTGATTACCTGAAGAAGATTCTGACCGCCCGCGTGTACGACGTGGCAGTGGAGTCGGCACTGGAACCGGCCAAGAACCTGAGCCGCCGCCTGCACAACAAGGTGCTGCTCAAGCGCGAGGACCAGCAACCCGTCTTCAGCTTCAAGCTGCGCGGCGCCTACAACAAGCTGGCCCACCTGTCGCCCGAGCAGTTGCAGCGTGGTGTCATCTGCGCCTCGGCGGGCAACCACGCGCAGGGCGTGGCACTGGGTGCGCACAAGCTGGGCACGCGCGCGGTCATCGTCATGCCCACCACCACGCCGCAGGTCAAGATCGAGGCAGTCAAGGCACTGGGCGGCGAAGTCGTGCTGCACGGCGACAGCTATTCCGACGCCTACCAGCACTCGGTCAAGCTGGAAAAGGAACAGGGGCTGACGTTCGTGCACCCCTTTGACGACCCCTACGTCATCGCCGGGCAAGGCACCATTGCCATGGAAATGCTGCGCCAGCTGCAAAGCCTGGGCAGCCAACGGCTTGACGCGGTGTTCGTGGCCATCGGCGGTGGTGGTCTCATCAGCGGTGTGGCCAACTACATCAAGGCCGTGCGGCCCGAGATCAAGGTCATTGGCGTGCAGATGAACGACTCCGACGCAATGATGCAGTCGGTGGCGCAGGGCGAACGCGTCACCCTGCCCGACGTCGGCCTGTTCAGCGACGGCACCGCTGTGAAGCTGGTGGGCGAGGAGACCTTCCGCGTGGCGAGCGGCCTGGTGGACGAATTCATCACCGTGGACACGGACGCTGTCTGCGCCGCCATCAAGGACATCTTCGTGGACACGCGCAGCATCGTGGAGCCTGCGGGCGCGCTGGCCGTGGCGGCCATCAAGAAGTACGTGGCGGCGAACAAGACCAAGGGCGAGACCTACGCCGCCATCCTGTGCGGCGCGAACATGAACTTCGACCGCCTGCGCTTCGTGGCCGAGCGTGCCGAGGTGGGCGAGGAGCGCGAGGCGCTGTTCGCGGTGACCATCCCCGAGGAGCGCGGCAGCTTCAAGCGCTTCCTGGAAGCCATTGGCGGCCTGCCCGGTGGCCCGCGCAACGTCACCGAGTTCAGCTACCGCATCAGCGACGCCAAGGTGGCCCACGTGTTCATGGGCCTGACCACCCACGGCAAGGGCGAAAGCGCCAAGATTGCCACGAACTTCGAGAAGCACGGCTTTGCCACGCTGGACCTGACGCACGACGACCTGGCACAGGAGCACATCCGCCACATGGTGGGCGGACATTCCCCGCTGGCGCAGGAAGAACGCCTGCTGCGCTTCGTCTTCCCGGAGCGCCCGGGCGCACTGTTCAAGTTCCTGAGCCTGATGCGGCCGAACTGGAACATCAGCCTGTTCCACTACCGCAACCAGGGAGCTGACTACGGCCGCATTCTGGTGGGCCTGCAGGTGCCCGACAAGGACGGCAAGGCCTTCCAGAAGTTTCTGGACACCCTGGGCTACCCCTACGTGGAAGAAACCCAGAACCCGGTGTTCCGGCTGTTCCTCAAGGCCTGACCCGCCACAGGCAGCGCAACGTGCAAGGCATCAGGCACTTCCTGCTGGCGCTGCAGTTCTTCACGCGCATTCCAGTGACTGGTGCGCTGGCACGCTGGGTGGGCTTCAGCCCCGCGATGCTGCGCGCCAGTGCGGCCCACTTCCCCGGCGTGGGCTTGGTGGTGGGCACGGTGGCCGCCGTGGTCTACCTGTTGCTGTGCCTGCAACTGCCGGGCACCAGTGCCACGCCCTGGGCGGCGGCGGTACTCAGCACCTTCGCCACCATCTGGGTCACGGGCGGCTTCCATGAAGACGGCCTGGCCGACCTGACCGATGGTCTGGGCGGTAGCTACAACCGCGAGCGTGCGCTGGAGATCATGAAGGACTCGCGCATAGGCGCCTTTGGTGCCATGGCGCTGGTGCTGGTGCTGCTGACCAAGGTGGTGCTGCTGGCCTTGCTGGGTCAGGTGTCGCTCAGCGTTGCCGCTCTGGGCCTGGCCCTGGCCCATGTGACGTCGCGCACCTGGCCCCTGCTGACCATACGGCTGTTGCCCCATGTGGGCGACACGGCGCAGAGCAAGTCCAAACCGCTCGCCGACCAGATAGGCAACGCGGCGCTTGCCGCTGGCACCTTGTGGTGCGCGCTGGCGGTGACTTTGGCGCTGTGGCTGACCGATGCCTTGCCTGCGCACTGGAGCGGTGGCCTGCCCACGGCCCAAGCGCAAGCCGAGGTGCTGCTGTGGGGCGTGGCGGGCTCGGCCCTGGGCTGGCTGGCGGTGCACAGCCGCCTGGCCCGGCGCCTGCAAGGCTTCACCGGCGACGGCCTGGGCGCCTGCCAGCAGATCAGCGAAATCACCGCCTATCTGGCCATGGCGCTGGCCTTGGGCTGGCGCTGAACGACGATGGCGGCTTCACTGGAACTCTGGCTGGTGCGCCACGCCCGCCCGCTGGTGGCACCCGGCACCTGTTACGGCCGCAGTGACGTACCCGCCGACCCGGCCCACACCGCCGAGGCTGCGCTGGCCCTGGCCACGGCCCTGTCGGCCATGCCCACACCACGGCTGGTGGTGCGCACGTCTCCCCTGCAGCGAGCACAGGCCCTGGCCACGACGCTTGCCCGGCACTGGCCCGGCACCGTGGCCATACAAACCGACCGGCGCCTGGCCGAAATGGACTTCGGCGCCTGGGAAGGCCGGCCATGGAACTCCCTGACCGAAGAAGACTTCATCCCCTGGAACCAGAACTTTGCCCACCACCGCGTGGGCGGCGGCGAAAGTGTCGCGCAGCTCATGGCGCGGGTGGCCGCTGCCTGGGAAGACTGCCGCCGCATCTGCCAGGAGCAGGGGCTGAACCGGGTGGTTTGGGTCACGCACGCTGGTGTGGCACGGGCGATGACGCTGCTGCACGGTGGCACGGCGTGTCCGCTGCATAGCAGCGACTGGCCGCGCGAAGCCCCCGAACCGGGTGCCTGGACGGTACAGCGTTGGTGAGCCTGCCCCTTTCCACTAAGATGGCGCTTCCATGTCTAACGCACCCAACCTGGACGGTCAGCTCGTCGTCGCCATTTCCTCGCGCGCGCTTTTCGACTTCGAGGAAGAAAACCTGATCTTCGAGCAGGGTGACGACCGTGCCTACATGCAGCTGCAATTGCAGCGGCTGGAAGAACCGGCCAGCCCTGGTGTGGCGTTCTCGCTGGTCCAGAAGCTGCTGAGCTTCAACGATGCAGAACACCAGCGGGTGGAGGTGGTGATCCTGTCACGCAACGACCCGGTTTCGGGCATGCGCGTGTTCCGCTCGGCCAAGCACTACGAATTGCCCATACAACGTGGCGTGTTCACCCGCGGCATGCCGCCCTGGCGTTACCTGCGGCCATTGCGCGCCAACCTGTTCCTGTCCACACACCTGAGTGACGTGCAGGCGGCCCTGGAAGCGGGCGTGCCCGCCGCGCGGGTGTACCCGCTGTCGGTTCGCGCATCCGACGCGCACCCCCATGAAGTCCGCATTGCCTTCGACGGCGACGCGGTCTTGTTCTCGGACGAGGCCGAACGTGTCTACCAGCGTGACGGGCTCAGCATGTTTCAGGAACACGAAGCCAGCAAGGCGAGCCAACCCCTGCCCGGTGGACCGTTCAAGCCCCTGCTGGAAGCGTTGCACCGGCTGCAGAGCGAAGGAACGGCACGCATGCGTATCCGTACCGCCCTGGTCACGGCGCGCAGCGCACCGGCGCACGAACGCGCCATTCGAACGCTCATGGAATGGAACATCGACGTGCACGAGGCGATGTTCCTGGGTGGACTGCCCAAGGGCGAGTTCCTGCGCGAGTTCGAGCCCGATTTCTTCTTCGACGACCAGACGCGGCACATCGAGTCCGCGTCGCGCCACGTCCCGGCCGGGCACGTGGCCAGCGGTATCTCGAATACCGTTCCTACGGCGTCATAAAACGTTGCGCCACTGCGAAAACGTGCGCAGCAGCGCGCGGTTCACATGGTCCAGCCCGAACCCGGCCTCGGCGCAGACGTTGGCCAGATGTTCCAGCTGTTCCGGACTTTCCATGCGCTGGGCGATGTCGAGGTACACGTGGTAAGGGCCGGATTGGCGCAACAGCGCGTCGCTGACGGCGGACGAAACAGGCACCCTGCCCAGGGCCACCCCCAAAGGCTCATGCGTCAGTTGACCCAACCCGGAAAACAGGCCGGTCACGTAGATCTCGGTGGCCAGGTTGTTCTGCACACCCGCATTCATCAGCTGTGCCATCAGCTTACCTCGCAGCACCAACGACTGGCGCACAGGCAGCAGATCCACGTCCGTCGCAGAACCCGGCATCAATTCGAGCAACCAATCGCGCAAGCGCGTCTGCCCCAGCAGGAACAAGGCCTGACGCACCGTTTCCACCTGGCGCGTTGACCCGAACAGGGGAGAGTTCACCAGCCTCAGCACACGGTGCGTCAGCACCGCGTCCTGGTGGATCAGGTGCTCCACCGCATCCATCGACGATTCGTGCATCAGCGCCTGTTGCACACGCACCAGGGTACGCCTGTCCACAGGCACACCGTACCGCTGATGAGACTTGAGCACGTCTTCGGTGGGCCAGCCACACACCCCCCAGCCTTTGGCGTCGTCCAGGGCATGGGCAGCGAGCGGCCGTGTGCCCAGGTGATGGTAGAGCTGATCGGGCAGCAAGGGGGTCGCCTGCCCGCCTGGCCGGCCTTTCTGCTCAGAAGCGATCATGGCCTGCGCCACCTGATCCGGCCACAGGTCAAGCAGGTACCGGAAGTTTTTGGCGCCGTTGCCGCCGCCCAGAACGCGCGCACGGGCCAGGGGCGAGCGCTGCACCAGCCGGTGCCCGACACGGCGTGCCAGCGCCACCGCCTGTACCACCTCCGGCGGGGTGTATTCGCCAAAGTCCGGCAGCTCCAGCCAGATCGAGTCGTGCGGGTTGAACGCCAGGGCCTGCAGCAGCTGCGCCTGATCGGTGAACGAGACGAGCAGGAATGGCGCGTCGCGCGACCACTCGTTTTCCAGGGCCTCAAGCAGGTGCGCCGCATCCACCGAGTCCGGGTGCAAGGCACGCACGCGCAGACGAACGCCGATCAGCTGGCGTTTCGGCCCCCAGATGGGTTGGTAGGTGAATGTGACGTGCTCAAGAATGTTGAATGCCATACATCAGGCAATGTACTGGAAGAGCGATAGCTTTTGCACCTGCCCGTACGATTGCAGGGCCGCCTGAAGGCCCAGCTGTTGCATCTGGAACTGCGAGATCGCCTTGACCATGTCGAGGTCCGTCAGATTGGAGAGCTGCTTCTCATGGTTCAGTGAGCGGTCCTGCAACTGCGAGTCCAGGCTGTCGGCGCGGCGCAGCCACTCGCCCAGGCGGCCGCGAACCAGCAGCAGCCGGTCCAGACCGGTTGCGATCTCTTGGTGCGCCTGGTTGAGTGCCTGCGTGACCTTGGTCAGGCCATCTGTCGCTCCGCTGTTCTCCAGTGCGTCGATGGTGCGGGTCAGTGTGGCAAACAGGCTGTCTGGTTCACTGGGGTGGATGGCCAGGCGGGCGCCCGGCGTGGCTGAGCCTGTCAGCGTCACCTGAATGCCTTCGAACTGCACCGACTTGCTCGTCAGGCCGATCGGCGTACCCGGCACGTACTCACCCAGATCGATGTTCGGCGTCAGCACGTTGGAGGTTCCTGTGCCCTTGTCGTACTGGGTGACCTGGATTTCCAGACGCGATGGCGCGCCGGGCACCTCGACGAATTCAAGCTCGTAACGCCCCTGAGGGTCGACGGCGCCATCGTAGGGGAACACCTGCCCGTTGACTGCCGTCTGGTCGAACACCCCGCCGCCAGCGATGTGCACCGAGCCGCTGACATGCTCTGCGGCAAAGACTCCATTGCCGGTGAGGTTGCGCATCAGCGCATAGTCGCCGTCCACGCGGTTGGGCAAACCGGTCTCCGACGACGTGGCTTGCCCGGGAATGGCCTGGTAAACCACCGTGGACTGTGTGGCGGAGAACACGTCGGCAAACGCCTTGCCGGAGGTGTTGATCACCCCCAGCCCTCCGAAAAGGGAGGACCCTTCGCTGTCCTGCGTGTTGGCCAGGTTCAGCAGCTGTTCCCGCAAGCCCCGCAGCTCGGAGGAAATGCTGAGACGGTCGCTGTTGGACAAACCCGTGTTGCCCGCCTGGACGATCAATTCCTTGACCCGGTGCAGCATGTCGGCCGCTTGACCGACGGTGCCTTCGGCCTGTTCGAGCGATGCGCGCGAGCGCTCCAGTGCACGCATGTCGGCCTCCACGCGCATGAGCCGGTTGGCCTCGCGTTCCGCCATGGTGGCGGCAACCGGGTCGTCCGTTGCCCGGAGCACCCGTTTGCCAGCCGAGAGCTTTTCCTGCATCTGCGAGACCTCGGCGGTGCGCTGCGTGATGCGGGAAATGGTGGAGTCGTAGGTATGGGCAGTGCTGACTCTGAAGTAACTCATGTCGGCTCCTTGGTTCAACGGAAGGTCTGCAGCAGCGTATCGAAGATCGACTGCGCCGTCTGCAGGTATTTGGCTGCCGCCTGGTAAGCCTGCTGGAACTGCAGCAGCCTGGCAGCTTCCTCGTCAAGGTTGACACCAGCCTGGTTCGCGCGGGCGGCTTCGGCCACCTCTGCCACCCCAGTGGAGAACGTTGACGCCGATTTCGCGGTCTGGATGCTGGACGAGACCGCTGCAAACACGGGGATGTAACCGTCCGACAAGGTGTAGCCGTCCAGCGCATTGGCGTCCCTCAATGCAAGCATGGCCTGCCCGTTGCCCGCGTTCTGGCGCATGTCCACACCCGCGCTCACGGCGTCGCGCACGGTGAACGTGTCGCCCACCGACGGCGTTCCACGCAGCGTCAGCTTGAATCCGTCCACTTCGATCGGCTGCCCCGAAACGAAGGGCGTCACCGTCACACCACCGTCGGTCGTGTAGCCGCCGGCCACGAACTCGATCGTCGTGGCTGTCCACCCACCAGGGGGCGTTGTGCCAGCCGGCCGGTACAGGGACTCGATCTGCAGGTTGCCGGAGTTGCCCGTGGCCGTCTCAACGTACACAGGGCTGGCAACCGCCAGCTGTGAGGGAGAACTCAACACCACCCGCACCTGCGAAGCCACGGTGGCAAAAGGCCTCAGCAACAGCGACTGACCGGCCGCAAAAGACCCCGTGGACGTATCCTGCCGGTAGCGCAGGCCATCGAAATCGATGTAGTCGCCGTCCACGTCGGATGTCAGCGTCAGCGGCGTGCTGGGGGCCGTCGAAGTCCAGAGGTAGTCGCCAGTCGTGCCATCGATGCCTGAGAAATACAGGCCGTCGCTGTTGCGACGGATCTGCACCTCGTTGGTGCTGGCATAGGTGACCGTGTAGTCGCTCGCCTTGAACTTCGTGGCCGCTGCCGGGTCGCCGGGAATCACACCGATCGAGGTGGTCGTGGTGTTGCTGACGTCCTTGACGATGGCGTTCGCAAAGCTGATGTCCTGGAACAGGTTTCCGCCGGGCTGACCGTTCAGGTCCAGACCAGCCTTGTGCTGCATGTTGGTCAGTTCCACCATCGACAGCGCCAGACGTCCCAGCTGGTTGCGAACATCCCCAATGTCGTGGTTGTAGAAGCGCAGCAAGCCCGAGAGTTCGCCACCACCCAGCAGGTCGTTGTTGATGATGGCGTCCTTGTTGCCAAGCGCCAGCGACAGGTTGCCCGCCGTGTCGGTCGGCGGCGGGTTCACCAGCGTGTTCGAAAAACTGCCGAGCACGATGGGATAGCTCCCGGCCACGAACACCGTCATGGACTGATCGCTGGCCACCAGCGTGCTCGTCTGCACGTACTTGTTCATTTCGGCCACCAGCTTGTCGCGCTGGTCAAGCAGGTCATTGGGGCTGCGTCCCGACCCGGAAGCCTCGACGATCTTCTGGTTCAGCGTGGCAATGTCCTTGGCCAGGCGGTTGACTGTGTTGATCCCCGCCTCGATCTGCGTGCGGGTCGTCACGGTCATCTCGTCGAGCTGGGACGCCGTCTGGCGCAGCCTGGTGGCGATTTCCTCCGCACGGGTCAACACCACCCCGCGAGCCGTCTGGTTGGTGGGCGAAGCCACCACGTCTCCCCAGGAGTTGAGGAATCCGTTGAGCTGCGTGCCCATGCCTGCCGACCCCATCGGGAACAGCTGCTCCAGCTGCTGCAGGCGGCTGTAGCGGATGTTGTCTGCCGCTGCGGCCGACTTCGCGAGATTGGCCTCGCGGGTCAGGAAGGCGTTGTAGCTGCGCTCCACGCTGGCAATCTCGACGCCCTTGCCGAAGTAGCCGTTGCCAAACAGCTGCCCAGGCACCTGCTGCAGCTGCACGGTCTGCCGGGAATAGCCTTCCGTGTTGGCGTTGGAAATGTTGTGACCAATGACCTGCAATGCAGTCATGTTGGTCGTCAAGGCGCGGCTTGCGATGTTGAGGCTGCTCACGTTGGAATCCTTTCAGCCTCAGGCCTGTGCTCGCTGCAGGCTGAGCGTGGTGTTGATGGCACGGCTGAGCTTGGCCGCGTACTGCGGATCGGTGGCGTAACCTGCTTTCTGCAGACCGGCCGCAAAGCCCTGCACGGAGTTCAGGCTCTGCATCACCTGTGCATAGCGGGGGCTGCTGCTGATCAGGCGGGCGTAGTCGCGGAAGGAGTCGGCGTAGGAGTCGTAGGCGCGGAAGCGTGCGGTCACCTTGCGGGGCTCACCATCGACGTACTCGGTGGTGGTGATCTCCGCGACCTTGCCCTTCCAGCCCGCTCCGGCCTTGATGCCGAACAGGTTGAACGCATTGCTGCCGTCGGCATGGCGGATCTCGCTGCGCCCCCAGCCGGTTTCGTGCCCGGCCTGCCCGATCATGAAGCTCGCCGGGATGCCCGACTCGCGCGACACCTGCAGCGCAGCATCGCGATGCTGGGCCACGAAGGACTCCTGGCTCGCGGACGGACGGGAGACCGCTGCCCGGGCCACTGGCGCGGGGGATGCGCCCTGCGCACCGGGCGCTGCCGCGCCGCCAGCCTGCGGAGTGATCTGTTGCGACAGCTGCCTTTCGATCATCTCGCTCAGCCCGCCGGGAATGCCCGTCATCATCTGCGCCCATTGCTGGTCGAGCAGCTGCGTGCCCAGCTCGGACTCCTCACCATCCATGAGCCCGCTCTTCATGGTCGCGTCACGCATGCTCTTGAGCAATTCCTGCATGAACAGCGCCTCGAACTGGCGAGCCGTTTCCTTCAGTGCAGCACGGCCGTCCTTGCCAGCCAGGGTGTTGAGCTTGTCGAGCGACTTGGAATCGGCTGCCAGCCCGCGCTGGTTGGCAAGACTGAGAGTGGACGGTGTCATATCACCTCCAGCTCCGCCTTCAAGGCCCCGGCCGCCTTGAGCGCCTGCAGGATGGCGACCAGATCCTGAGGCGTGGCACCCAGTGCGTTGAGCGCCTTGACGACGTCACCCAGCTGGGCCGACGCCTCCATCTGCACGAGCGCGCCGCCTTCCTGGTTGATCTGGATGTTGGCCTTTTCCGTCACCACCGTCTGGGAACCAGGGGGGGCCAGCGGCCCCGGCTGGCTGATCACGGGGGTGGAACTGACGCTGACCGACAGGTTGCCATGCGCAACGGCACAGGCACCCAGCGCGACCTGCTGATTCATCACGACGGACCCTGTGCGGGAGTTCACGACCACGCGCGCCTGCGGTGTGGGCAGGTCCAGCGACAGCTCCTCGATGTCCGCCAGAAACGCCACCCGGTCACCGGAGTTCGGCGGGGCGAACACACGGACCACGCGGCCGTCCATGGCCTGCGCCGTGCCCTGTCCCTTGGCACGGTTGATCGACTCGGCCACCCGCCGCGCGGTCTGGAAATCGAACGCATTGAGCGTCAGGTCGAGCGTTTCACCCGAAAGCAAAGGTGTGGGAACCGTGCGTTCCACCTGCGCCCCGGCAGGAATGCGGCCCGCACTCAGGTGGTTGATCTGCACGGAGCTGCCCCCTGCGGACGCCCCTGCGCCACCGACCAGCAGGTTGCCCTGCGCCAGGGCGTAGATCTGGCCATCCACGCCGCGCAAGGGCGTGGTGATGAGGGTGCCGCCGCGCAGCGATTTGGCGTTGCCGACGGACGACACCGTCACGTCGATCATCTGGCCAGGCCGTGCAAAAGCGGGGAGCTGGGCCGTCACCAGCACGGCCGCGATGTTCTTGGGTTGTGCCGCCACCCCTTCCGGCAGCGTGATGCCCATCTGCTGCAGGTAGTTCGCCAGGCTCTGGCGCGTGTAAGGCATCTGCTGCGACTGGTCACCCGTACCGTCAAGGCCCACCACCAGCCCGTAGCCCGTCAGCTGGTTGCTGCGGACGCCTTGCACCCCGGCCACGTCCTTGATGCGCGTGGCCTGCGCGGGCGTCGTACCCAGCAGCGCCAGCGCCGACAGGACGGAAATCGAGAAACGGGAAAGGAAAAAAGCAAATCGGTTCATAAGGCTGTACCTCGTGAACCGATTGTCGAAAAACTTTAGAACGGTAGAAGCGTTAAAAAGAACCGTGAAAGCCAGCCAAATGTCTGGGCATCGTTCTGCGCCCCGCGCCCGCGCGACAGCACACGCACGTTGGCCACCTGGGTGGAAAGCACCGTGTTGCCTGGCTGGATGGTGCGCGGGTCCACCGTGCCCGAGAACTGCAGCACATCCACGTTCTGGTTGACGCCGATCTGCTTCTCACCGATCACCACCAGGTGACCGTTGGGCAGCACCTCCGTGACCGTGGCTGTGATGTTGCCTGCAAAGTTGTTGGTGGCCCGGGTCGCCCCGTCCCCGCTGAAGGTGTTGGACGAACCCGCGCCCGCCTGCAAGCGGCCAAGAGTCGTGCTGCTCAGGTAAGGAAACGCCGACACCCCGGCGCTGAGTTCCGATTCCCGGCTGACTTCCGACGACGACTGCTGCGACGCTGTCAGGCGCTCCGCTATGCGCACGGTCAGCGTGTCACCCACCAGCCGGGCGCGGTGGTCTTCGAAGCCGGGCCTGAAGGTGGACGCCGCGTAGAGGCTGCCGGTGGCAGGCATGGCCTGCATCTGCTGTGCCATGGCCTGCTGGGGGTACTCCAGGCGCTCCGGTGCCTTGGCCAGATCGACATCAGGGATCTGCGACAGGCTGGCACAGCCAGACAACCAGAGAGACGCCACGGCCACCACCAGGGTGCCCAGGCGGCCGGGTTCAAGACGGTGTTTCATGTGTTTGCTCCAGAGGACGCGCGGCATCACAGCTGCGACAGGCGCTGCAACATCTGGTCCGACGTCTGGATCGCCTTGGAATTCATTTCGTAGGCGCGCTGCGTCTGGATCATGTTGACCAGCTCCTGCACCACGTTGACGTTCGATCCCTCCAGGAAGCCCTGCATCACTACCCCAAGCCCTTCCGAGCCGGGCGTGCCCGTGGTGGGGTTGCCCGAAGCCAGCGTCTCGGTGAACAGGTTCTGGCCCCTCGGCTCCAGGCCGGCGGGATTGACGAACGTGGCCAGATCAATGGTGCCTGCCTGCTGGGGCGTTGTGCTGCCCGGCACGTTGACCGTCACCACGCCATCCGCGCCGATGGTCACGTTGCGCGCTTCCACCGGGATCGTCACGCCGCCCAGCACGCGGTAGCCGCTGGAGGTGACCAGCTGCCCCTGCGAGTTGACCTGAAAGCTGCCATCGCGGGTATAGGCGGTCGTGCCGTCCGGCATCTCGATCTGGAAGAACCCCCCGCCGTTGATGGCGACGTCCAGGCTGTTGGTGGTCTGCTGCAGGTTGCCCTGGGTGTAGGTGCGCGCGGTGGCCACGGTCCGCACGCCCAGGCCGATCTGCAAACCGGTCGGCAGCTCGGACTGCTCCGATGTGTTGCCGCCCGCCTGACGCAGGTTCTGGTAGATCAGGTCCTCGAAGATGGCCGTGCCGCGCTTGAAGCCCGACGTGGAAACGTTCGCCAGGTTGTGCGAGATGACGTCCAGCTGCGTCTGCTGGGCCTGCATGCCCGTCTTCGAAATGTTCAGGGAATTCATCATGGTATTGCTCCTGGTGGGAACGCAGCCGGGCCTTTGCCTCAGCCGTTCAGGCTCAGCAACTGAGCCGCTGTCTGGTCATTCTTCTCGGCGTTCTGCAGCATGCGCATCTGCACTTCAAACTGCCGTGCCACGGTGATCATCCCCACCATCGCCTCGATCGGGTTCACGTTCGACCCCTCCAGCATGCCTTCGGCCAGCCTGGCGTCAGGGTCCTGGGGCAGAGGGTTGCCATCGGCACTGCGAAACAGGCCATCGTCGCCCCGCTTGATCCTGACGTCGGCATTCGGTGTCACCATCTTGAGGCGGCCGATCTCGGTAACCGGTTGTCCCTGCACCTTCGCAGAGACCGTCCCGTCCGAGGCAATCGACACTTCGGCGCCAGCGGGCACGTTGACAGGAGCCCCGCCGCCGTCCAGCATGGGCAGCCCGCCATGGCCGACCAGCACGCCATTGGGCGACACCTGCAGGGCACCGGCACGCGTGTACGCCTCGGTGCCGTCCAACCCCTGGATGGCGAAGTAAGCCTGGCCAACCGCGGCAATGTCCAGGTTGCGGCCGGTCGCGCTCATGGTGCCCGGCGTGTCCAGATGCCCGGCCGTGGCCTCCAGCGCGTGCACCCGGGTGCTGGCGCCTTCGCCACGCAGGGGCACGGAGCGAAACGTGGCCATTTCCGCGCGGAAACCATTGGTGTTGACGTTCGCCAGGTTGTGCGAAAGCACCTGCTGGCGGTGCATCGCCGCATTTGCGCCGGTCGAGGCGGTGTAGATGATCCGGTCCATGGCCTGAGTCGCTCAGTGTTTGAACAATCGATCAGCGCAGGTTGACCAGCGTCTGCTGGACCTGGTCCTGCGTCTTGATCGTCTGCGCGTTGGCCTGGTAGGCCCTCTGCGCCACGATCATGTTCACCAGTTCCTGGGTCATGTCGACGTTGGATTCCTCCAGCGCGCTCTGCCTGATCAGGCCCAGGCGGCCTTCCTGAGGCCCCGCCAGGAGGGCCTGGCCGGAAGCATAGGTTTCCGCCCAGTAACCGCCGTTGATCGGCTGCAGCCCCTGCAGGTTGCGGAAGTTGCCCAGCGCAACCTGCCCTTCGGCCTTGGACACGCCGTTGGAATAGCGCGCCAGGATGACGCCGTTTTCACCGATGTCGATCGAGGTCATCTCACCCGAGGGGTAGCCGTCCTGGACCAGGTCGTACACGGCAAACTTGGTCCCGAACTGCGTGATGGTGTAGCCGCCGTCCGGTTTCTCGATGTTCACGGGGAAAGTCAGCGGGTCGTCGGCGGGAATGCCCGATGCGAACGCCCCGCCAGGGATGCTGATGTCGTTCGTCAGGTTGTTGGCCGTCACCTTGCCATCGACGCCGAACGTCACCGTGCCGACGGAACTGGCCGTCTGGCCGCCGTCAATGCTCCAGAGCGCCTGCCATTCAGAGGAAGTCGAAACAGAGCCATCGTCAATGCGGACGAAGTAGAGCTGCACGGGAATGGCGTTGCCTCGCGAATCGTAGGCATTGAAAGCCGTGCCGTACTGCTTCTGTTCCGGCGGCAGTGGCTGCGTCAGGTCCACCGTGTAGGACGTTGCACGCGCATCCAGGTTCGCGGTCACGGACACGCCCCGCTTGTTGGGGTCCTCGCCTGCACCGGTCGCACGGGGGTCGATTGCCGCGCCGGTGGGCAGCAGCAGGTCTCGCGTCACCACGCTGGTGCGGTTGCCCAGTTCATCGGTCGAGAAGCCCTGCAGCCGCGCGCCGTTGTTGGTGATGATGTAGCCCTCCTTGTCGAGCTTGAACTCGCCATTGCGGGTGTACACCAGGGAGCCGTCGGTCATCTTGACCTGGAAGAAGCCCGTGCCGTTGACCGCCAGGTCCAGCTGGTTGCCCGTCACCTTGATGTTGCCCTGGGTGAAGAGCTGGCTCACCGACGCCACCTGCACACCAATGCCGTTGTTGGAGCCACCAGTGGCCCCCAGCGCACTGGCGTACATCTCGGAAAACTCCGCGCGCGACGCCTTCATCCCGGAGGTGTTGGCGTTGGCGATGTTGTGCCCAATCACATCCAGGTTCTTGCTGGAAGCGCTCAAACCTGACAAACCTGTCTGGAAACTCATGATTCACTCCTTAATAGCCGATTCAAACGCTCACAGGAAAGCCAGCACATCGCCGTAGCTGACGGAGCTTCCGTTTTCAGTGCGCAGCCGCAACGTGCCGTCAACCATGCCGACGGCATCCACCCTCTGCCTGGACAGCGGCGTCACCGCCACCGACTGACCGCCCGACGTCGCCGTGACCTGCATCTTCGCGATGCGAGAAGGGTCGATGTCGCCGAATGGCCACTCAAAGTTGTGCATGCCCGCCGACCTGGCGCCCAGGTTCACGGTACCCAGGATCGCGCCCGCGCTGTCAACAACATCCACCTGCAGGCTGTCCACACTGCTGCTCAGGCTGAAACTGCCCTTGGCCACGTTGCCATCGATGGACAGCTGGTTGCCCTGGGTGATGACCTGGCGGCCGACCAGAGTGGCCCCCTGAATGCTTTGCACCGCCGTGAACTGCTCAGCCAAGCTCTTGAGCGTCTGGTTCACCTGCTGCAGCCCTGTCACCGTGTTGATCTGAGCCATCTGCGTGGTCATCTGGGCGTTGTCCAGGGGATTGAGCGGGTCCTGGTTGCTCAGCTGCGCGACGAACAGCTTCAAAAAGCGGTCCTGCGCCACCTTAGGATCTGTCGAATCGGCCTGGCTGCCACCCTTGAGGTTGTAGGCGTCGATCTCACTGCTGCTCAGCGGCGTCATAAACATGTGAAGCTCCTGTTGGTCACTGGCCCATCTGCAGCGTCTTGAGCAGCAGGGATTTGGCGGTGTTCATCACCTCCACGTTGTTCTGGTAAGAGCGCGATGCCGAGATCATGTTGACCATCTCTTCCACCGGATTGACGTTGGAGTGCGTGACATAGCCCTCGGCATCCGCGTTCGGATGCTGCGGGTTGAACACGCGCCGGTTGGGCACTTCGCTCTCCACGATGTTCTGCACCTTCACGCCCGCAGAAGCGGCGTTGTTGGCCATCGGGACTGTCTGGAACACCACCTGGCGCGCGCGGTAGGCCTGGCCATCCGGCCCGGCCACGGCGTCGGCGTTGGCCAGGTTGCTGGCCACCGTGTTGAGCCGCTGTGCCTGGGCGCTGATAGCGCTGCCCGACACCCCGAAGATCGTGAACATGGACATGGTGTGCCTCCTGTTTCGTCTCACTGACCCTGGATCGCGTTGAGCATCGTTTTCACGTGCCCATTGATGAAGCGCAGGGTGGATTCGTAATGAATGGCGTTGTCGGTGAAGTTGGCACGCTGCTGGTCCATGTCCACGCTGTTGCCATCCAGTGACGGCTGCGTCTGCACTGTGTAGGCCATGCGCACACGGTCAACCGAGCCTTCGGAGCCCAGCGCCGTGCGCAGGTGACGTTTGTCGCTGCCGGCCAGCATGTTGGCGCCACCGGCTTTCATGCCTGCCTGCCCGGAACCTGCTGCGTCCTGCAGCGCGGCCTGGAAATTGAAATCCCTGGCCACGTAACCCGGCGTGTCGGCGTTGGCGATGTTGCTCGCAATCACCTGCTGGCGGTGCGCGCGCAACTGCAGCGACTGGGAGAAGAACTCCATTCGACTGGTCAATTGCTGGAACATGCTCACCTCACTGGACTGGACCGGAAACTCACCGGCGTGCTGGAATTGTCAAAAACTTGAGCCCTGGCAATCCTTGGATAAGACGGGCAAAGCCGACGCATTTCCCCGTCTGACCGGCCGTGGTGAACGCTAAAGTTCTGCTCCAGGATGACGACGGCCATGCAAACACCCACCCCGCATCAAGGCGAACACCCCCGTGCCCTGCCAAGGCAGCGCGGTGTGTGGGCGAAAGTCTGCATGCTGCTGGCGGCGGCTGTGCCTGGCGTGGCACTGGCCTCGGGCCCCGCACTCACGCCCTGGGAACGGCAGGCCCAGACCTGGATAGACCAGCAGCTCTCAGGCACGCAGCAAGCCGGTGGCGAATCCGCTGGCGCCGTGCTGCGGCCAGAGGTGAAGGTCGGAGAACTCGACAAGCGCCTGAAGCTCACCCCCTGCCCCACGGTCGAACCCTACCTGCCCCAAGGCACCCGTTTGTGGGGAAGGTCGCGCATCGGCCTGCGTTGCCTGGACGGCCCGACCCGCTGGAACGTGTTCCTGCCCGTCACCGTCAAGGCCTGGGGCCCTGCCTGGGTGATCAAGCAACCCGTGGCGCCAGGCGCCACGTTGAGCGAAACCGACGCCGAATTGACAGAAATAGACTGGGCGGAAAGCATTGCCCCCGTGCTCGCGCTTCCCCAGGACTGGGTGGGCACGCAGACCACACGCGCCCTCATGCCAGGGCAGGTGCTGCGCAAGGGCATGGTGCGCACGCCCCAAGTGTTCGAAGCAGGCACCCAGGTCCGCGTCACGGTCCGTGGCCCGGGGTTCCAGCTGGCAGCCAACGGCGAAGCGCTGGCGCACGGCTATGTCGGACAGACCGTGCGGGTACGCATGCCCAGCCGGCGGATACTGACGGGCACCGTGCGCGATGCGGAAACGGTCGAGATCAGCCTCTGACGACCACCTGTGGACTCCAGGCAACGGCCGGGAGCCCACAAAACACCCCTTTTTTTTAAAAAAGGGGTAAAGTCCCGACTTGTCTGGTCGATAAACCTCTCGAACAGCCCCGCACAGCTGCAGGGCATGGAGAGTGCCATGAAAGTCAACAACCTGTCAGAAAAGCCAGTTGGCGCCACCCCCGTGGGAGCCGCGAAGCCCGCGGACAGGCCCGTCAACTCGCAAAACACCCCTGAAACACAAGGGGTGGGCGCCAGCGTTACCGTGAAACTGTCACCGGTCACGCAGACGATGACTAACGGCGTGGCACGTTCTGGCACAGACGTCTTCAACGCCGAGAAAGTCCAGGCCATGCGCGCCGCCATCGAAAACGGCTCCTTCTCCGTCAACGCGGAAGCCATTGCGGACAAACTGCTTTCCAACGCCCGCGAAATGCTGGGCGTGGCATCGGCCAACTGAACCTTTTCCCTCATCCCTCCAGAAGATGACCCCGGCGCCCTCCCCTTGGCCCCAATGTCTTGAAACTCTGGAAGAGTTGCTCAAAATCACAGAGGCCGCATCCGCGGCCTCTGTGGCTTCTGTTTCATCCGGAAACTTTGATGAATTTGAGGCCTGCTGTCAGAGGCTTCAGCAGGCGCTGGCCAAGGCACAGCCGTTTCTGGCCGCCAGCTTCCAGACCGAACCCGTGCCCGCCCACATCCTGGAAATGCACGGAAAACTGCAGACGGCGTTGGGCAACCTGTATGAGGGCACGATGCGCGTACAGGCCCATGCCACCCGGGCGCTGTCGGTCCTGTTCCCGCAAGACCAGTTGCGGGCGTACAGCAAGCTTGGCAGCGGCGGCTACGGCGCTCCAGGAAAACCCGGAAGCACCGTGCTCAAGGCCTGAGGCCGGTCAGTGTTCGCGCAAGCGGGCGCGCAAACGGGCGATCGACTGGCTGTGCAGCTGACAGATCCGCGACTCGGTCACCCCCAGAACAGCAGCAATCTCCTTGAGGTTCATGTCATGTTCGTAATACATGCTCATGACGTGCTGCTCACGTTCCGGCAACTTCTTGATCGCCTCCACCAAGGCCGCGCGCATGCGCTGGTCTCCCAGCAGCGACTCCGGGTTCGACTGGCTGTCGGCCGGTAGGTAGCGGTCCAGGAAGTTGTCCTCGTCATCGCCCTTGGCCGAAAGGTCTTCAAGATAGACCAGCTGGGTGCCCCGCACCCGGGCCAGCATCTCCTGGTAATCGGGCAAGGACATGTCCAGCTCCTCGGCGATCTCGGACTCCCGGGGGACGCGCTGCAGACGCTGCTCTAGCCGCTGCACGGCATGCTCGATGTCTTTCTGCATCTTGCGTGCGCCGCGGGACATCCAGTCGCCATCGCGGAGTTCGTCAAGCATGGCCCCGCGGATGCGCTGGCTCGCAAACGTCTCGAACTGCACACCCTGGGACGGCTCGTAACGGGCAAGGGCTTCCGTCAGGCCGATCATGCCGACCTGGATGAGATCGTCGACCTCCACGCTTGCCGGCAACTTGGCAATCATGTGGTGGGCAAGACGATGAACCAAAGGGCTGTACTTGCGCAACTGGGCATCACGGTCAAGCGTGCCTTTGGCGGTGTACATCTGAAGCTCCGATGGACTGATCGGCTTGTGACTGGCGGTACTCAAGGTTGTGGTCAACATGGTTTCGGGCGCGCTCGTCATCAATCATCAAAGCACTGTCCAGCACTCGCAAGAGACAAGCATCGTCTGCACGACGCAAAACCCCCGAACACTGTTCATCATACCCCAGCATCCACAGCGATGGAATCACTCCCAGGCGCTCGCGGCACGTGCTGGCAAAGGCTTCCGATATCCGCTCGCGGCGTGCCGCAGAGCCCTCTTCCGGCTGGACAAGGATCGGTTGCAGGCCTGCCGCCTGCACCAGAACCTTCACAGCGTTATACGCCCAGACGAGCGAATGCTTTTCGTCGCGCAAGGCCACCAGCGGTCTGGCCTGGCTGTCCGCCAGCAGCACCGCCAGCACCTCCAGCGGCGCATGCAGCAGAACGACGCTCCCTTGGGCAACGTCCCCCAGCCAGCGGCTCAGCACGGCTCGGTGGCCGAGCCTCACGTCCTGAGGACGCAGGCCGTGGAGGCCTTCCATCACAGTCACCGGCAATTCCTGACGGCTCAGGCCCTGCTCCAGCATCCACAGGAGTTCATGGCTGACGCCCAGCGTCGCGGCGGAGTCGCCTGCAACCACGGGAACGACTCTGGTAGGCGGCTGCAACTCCCAGGCTGCCAGGCCACGGGCCTGGTCGAAATGTGACTCAAACATGCCAGGCATCCAGTTGCACTGCGGACTGAACCGGATCGGTAAAGAAGAAGGCAAGCTCCGAGGAGCGCGGGTCGTATGCCGACTTGCCGCTGCTGGCCATGGACATGCGCACGAGCGCCTGCGCGTCAGGGCGCTGCCAGTCTTCAGGCACGCGCTGCCCCGTGCTCAAGCCACGCAACGTCACCTGGTGACGCAGCAGCGCATCGACCGCCGGTCCCAGCTTCGCCGCCTCGTCCACCTTGGACAACACAGCGCCGTACAGCTGGGTGCCCTTGTATGCCTGGAACACTTCGTCCAGGGTGTCACCGTGGCTGCCTGCATTCAGCACCAGAAGCTTCTTGATCTTCGGGGTGGCAAGCATCTCCATCATCTCCTGGATCCGCGGGTCTTTCTGCCCCAGGCCTGCCGTATCGATGATGACCATGCGCTTGTTGGCCAGCAGGTTGAGCAGGTCCTGCAGCGCGGCGCGGTCATGCGCCAGGTGCGCGACCACGCCCAGCATGCGGCCGTATGCGCGCAGCTGCTCGTAGCCCGCCACCCGGTAGGTATCCAGGGTGATCAGGCCCACGCTGTTCGCGCCATAAGCCTTGACACACTGGGCGGCCAGCTTGGCGGCAGTGGTGGTCTTGCCGACACCAGTGGAGCCGATGAGCGCAAACACGCCGCCTTCGTCACAGAGCGAGCTGGAGTCCTGGGCCGTCCTGAGGTTGCGTGCGAGCACCTCCTGCGTCCACCGGAAGGCGTCTGCGGCTCCATGCTCGGAGGGGAGGCGCTCCATCACGGCACGAGCCACGGTGGGGGAATAGCCCGCGCGGATCAGCTTGTGCATGAGGCTCGACTGGATCGGGTTCTGACGGGCGTTACCCATCCACGCCAGCGTGTTGAAGCGCTCCTCCATCATGGTGCGCAGGTTGTTGATCTCGTCGGCCAGACGCGGGTTGGCACCTGCCTCCTGTTCGGCCGGCTTGCGGGCGGCCTCGGGGGCAGCCTTGGCAGCCGCGGCAGGGCGGGAGGCAGGCTCACTGGCCTGGCCGAAGGGCAGCGTCACGTCGGCAGGGCGCGCCACCTGCGCCGCCACACGCTCGGCCTTGGCCGCACGCGCCTGGGCTGGCTGGGCATCGCCCTGCATGGCTTCGCGGCGCTTGCGCAGCATGCGCTCACGCACGTAATCCTGGAACGAAAGGGTGCTCATGGCCAGGGTCTCGGTGTCCTGTGCCACGCTGCTGGCAGGCGAAACCGGCGCAACCGCCAGCTGCCGGTCTGCCCGCTGCTGCAGACTCATGCTCTGACGAGTTGCCGCAGGCGCGGCCTGCGCCCGGGGCATGGCGCTCTGCGCGGTCAGCGCTTCCAGGTTTTCTTCGGCGGTGGCCACCACCTCGAACCCGTCCTGCGTTGCCCGGCTGGACAGGATCACCGCGGTGTCACCATAGGCCGCGCGGGCCAGGGACATGGCTTCACGGGATGTCGGTGCGATAAAGCGTTGGGCGTTCATGCGGGCTCTCCAAGGATCGGGCCGATCCGGATCAGATGGGTTTCAGGGATTTCACTGTGGGCCAGCACCTGCAGGCGGGGCGCAGCACGGCGCAGCAGGCGTGCCATCGCGGAGCGGATGCCGTCCGGCACCAGCAGGCAGGCGGGGACACCAGATTCTTCTTGCCGGTTGGCGACCTTGGCTGCCGACTGCGTGAGCATGTCGGCAACGCCGGGGTCCAGCGCGGCCATGCCGTTGCCACTGAGCGCCTGCGTCAGCAGACGCTCCAGGCCAGGTTCGATGGCGATGACTTCGAGCTCGTTGACAGGACCGTAGATCTGCTGAACGATGGCAGGCGCCAGGGCTTGCCGCACGCGGCGCGCCAGTTCCGCCGGGTCTTGCGTCTGCCCGGCGTGCTCTGCCAGTGACTCGATGATGGTGCGGATGTCGCGGATGTTCACAGACTCTTCCAGCAAGAGCTGCAGGACTTTCTGGAACACGCCAATGGACACCATCTTGGGTACGACTTCTTCGATCAGTTTCGGGGCAAGTTTCGCCACGTGCTCCACCAGTTCCTGGGTCTCGGTTCGGCTCAGCAACTTGGCGGCGTGGACTTGCATCAAGTGTGACAAATGTGTCGCCAGCACGGTCTCCGAATCAACCACGGTATAGCCCGCCATTTGAGCGTTTTCCTTCTGGCGGTCGTCGATCCAGTTGGCAGGCAGGCCGAAGGCCGGGTCGGTGGTTGCGGTGCCGATGAGCGGTGTCTTGATGTGCCCGGGGTTGATGGCCAGGAACTGTCCGGGGAACACCTCGCCCTCACCCACCACCACGCCACGCAAGGTGATGCGGTAGGCACTCGGGCGCAGTTCCAGGTTGTCGCGCACGTGCACGGGCGGGGGCAGGAAGCCCACTTCCTGCGCGAACTTCTTGCGCACCCCCTTGATGCGGGTCAGCAGGTCACCCTGGCGGCTCTTGTCCACCAACGGGATCAGGCGGTAACCCAGCTCCAGCCCCAACAGGTCAACCGGCTGCAGGTCGTTCCAGGAGGCTTCGGTGTCAGCGGGCGACTGGGCTGCCGCAGCGGCCTGCTGCGCTTCAAGCTCGGCCTGCTTGGGCTTGGCCTGCTCGCGCACCATCCAGTAGACAAACAGACCAATCACCGTTGCGAAGAACAGAAACACAAAGTGCGGCATGCCCGGCACGATGCCCAGCAGGAAGAGCACGCCAGCGGTCACGCCCAGCACCTTGGGCGAGGCGAACATCTGCTGCATGATCTGCTGGCCCAGGTCCTCGTCCTTGCCCACGCGCGAAACCACCATGGCGGCGGAAACAGAGATCAGCAGACCGGGGACCTGCGCCACCAGCGCATCGCCCACCGCCAGCGTGATGTAGCTGTTGGCGGCATCGGCAAGGCTGAGCCCGTGCTGGGCCATGCCGATGGCGAAGCCACCAATGATGTTGATCAGCAGGATGAGGATGCCAGCGACGGCGTCGCCTCGCACGAACTTGGAGGCACCGTCCATGTTGCCGAAGAAGTCTGCCTCTTCGCCCACTTCGGAGCGGCGCCGCTTGGCCTCTTTCTCGTCGATCAGTCCGGCGTTCAGGTCCGCGTCAATGGCCATCTGCTTGCCGGGCATGGCGTCCAGGGTGAACCGGGCGCCCACTTCGGCAATGCGCTCCGCGCCTTTGGTGATCACCACGAAGTTGATGACGACCAGGATCAGGAAGACGATCAGACCAACCGCAAAGTTGCCACCGATGAGGAAGGTGCCGAAGGCTTCGATCACGGCGCCAGCCGCGCCCGGCCCCGCATGCCCCTCCATCAGCACCACGCGCGTGGACGCCACGTTCAGCGCCAGGCGCAGCAGCGTGGTCAGCAGCAACACCACCGGGAACGCCACGAAGTCGAGCGCCCGCCGCATGTAGGAGGCGACCATCATCACGGTCAGCGCTATGGCGATGTTCAGCGTGAAGAAGGTGTCCAGCATCCACGGCGACAGCGGCAGCACCAGCATCGACAGGATGAGCATCACCAGAATCGGCGCGGCGAGCGCCGAAGCGTGCCCGCGTTTGCCAGACAACCACTGCTGCACGTCGTTCCACTGGAAGTTCATTCTTCTTTCTCCACGTTACGCAGGCACGGCTTCACGCCCATGGTGCGGGTCCAGCTCAACAGGCACGTCCGGCCGGGGCGGTTCGGCAGGCATCGGGCCCTCACCGCGCATGGCCGCACGCAGCTGGTACACATAGGCCAGCACCTGGGCGACGGCGGTGAACAGGGCCGCCGGAATCTGTTGGTCGATCTCGGTATGCGCGTACAGGGCGCGCGCCAGCATGGGCGACTGCAGCACGGGCACCTTGGCGTCGTTGGCCACGTCGCGGATGCGCAGTGCCAGCAGGTCGGAGCCTTTCGCGATCACCTGGGGGGCAGCCATCGTGGCCTCGTCGTACTTCAACGCCACCGCGTAGTGGGTCGGGTTCATCACCACCAGATCGGCCTTGGGAACGCGGGTGATGCTGCTGCGCTGTGCCATCTCACGCTGGCGCTGGCGGATCTTGCCCTTGATCTGGGGGTTACCATCGGTTTCCTTGTGCTCGTCCTTGACTTCCTTCAGGGACATGCGCAGGCGATGGCGGTGGAGATACTGCTGCAGCGGCACGTCGATCACGGCCACCAAGGCCACCACCGCGAGCAGGCCGCCCACGCCAACGGCAAACCACTGCCCGAGCTGGCTCATCGACGCACTCAGCGAACGCAGAAGCAGCGTGCCGAACTGGAACATGTGCGAACTGATGAACGTCCAGGCCACCACCGCGAGCAGGCAGGTGATGACCAGCAGTTTCAAGACCTCAAAGAACTGCTGGCGGGAGAACAGGCGCTGGAATCCGCTGAGGATGCCGATTTTCGACAGCTGGGGCATCAGCGGCTTGACGCTGTAGGCGTACGAGCCCGCGGCCACGGACACGAACACGGCCGCCATGGCCAGCGTCAGACCCAGGGGAAGAAAAAAGAGCAATGCCTGCTTGACGCCTTCGGCCAGGTATTCCGTCGTCGCCTCCGGGTGGCGGATGACGTTCAGGTCAAACGTGAAGCTGGCGCGCATACCCTGGCGCAGGGTCTCGTAACCCCAGGGGACCAGCATGTAAAGCATGAAGATCCCACCGCCAAGAACCACCAGGTTGAGAAGATCCTTGGAGCGCGGAACCTGGCCGTCCTCCTTGGCCTTCTGCAACCGCCTGGGGGTGGCGGGTAGGTTCTTGTCTTGGGTTGAGGAGTCCATGGGCGGTCAAACGAATCGTTGACCGCATTGTCCGGCGGGGTATCCGCCAGCTAAAGGGCAATAAGCCGGGGCAAACCCGGCTTATTCCACATCAGAAGCCAAGACTGGCCAGAAGGTCGTCCACCTGCGACTGGTCGGTCACGACGTCCGTGCGCCCTTCGGGATTGACGACAGGCCCGCTGAGCTCTTCACGAGACACCGCCTTGGCAGGCGCTTCCGCAGGTTCGGCCTGCTGCAAGGCATGGGGCGCTGCCTGCAGCAGCAGCTGCAGCAACTGGCCCTCGATGGTCGCGGCCAGGGCCACCACCTTCTTGATGACCTGACCAGTGAGGTCATGGAAGTCCTGGGCCATCATGATCTCGGTCAGGTGCTGGTCTGTGCGCTCGGCACTGACCTGGATCTTCTCCGACCACTCGGTGAGCTCGGGCATGGCCCACTTCAAGCCTGGCACGCGGCGCAACGTGTCCAGCAGCTGCTTGCTGTGATCGATCACCCGCTCCTGCTCGGCCTTGGCCTCGTCCACGCGGTTGAGGACCTTTTCGGCCGCTTCGCCTGTCAGGCGGGCGATGTACTCCAGGCGGCTGCGCGCATCGGGCAACTCCTCGACGGTGCCTTTGAGAACGGGCGTGTAACCCAGTTCGTTCAATGCGTCATGCAACTGCCGGGTGATCTGGCCCAGCTTGTGGTACATGTCGGACGACGCTTGGTCTTCCGGCTTGGCGCGGTCGTCAGTCATGGGCTGGTCTCCTACCAACCCATCTTCTTGAAGATGTTGGCCAGCTTTTCTTCCAACGTTGCCTTGGTGAAGGGCTTGACGATGTACCCCGCAGCGCCACCTTGCGCTGCAGCAATGATGTCTTCCTTGCGTGCTTCGGCAGTGACCATCAGCACCGGGATGTGCTTGAGCTTTTCGTCCGCCTTGATCTGCGTGAGCAGCTCAAAGCCGTTCATGTTCGGCATGTTGATGTCGCTGACCACGAAATCGAACTTGCCGTTGCGCAGCTTGTGCAAGGCCACCACGCCATCCTCCGCCTCGTCCGCATCGGCATGGCCGATTTCCTTGAGGAGGTTGCGCACGATGCGGCGCATGGTGGAAAAGTCATCAACAATCAAAAATCGCAAATCGGCCATGGAATGCTCCGGCTGGAGAGGGCTCTTAGTGTAAGTGTAAGGCGAAGTGGCTCACCGGGATGGCGAGGGCGGGGCAAGAGGCGGCATTGACCCCTGATCCACCCCGCCAGCGGCGTTGGGGAGAGACGGCGGCAACGATGACTCGGTCTGTGTGTCCAGTTCGAACGAGCGGTTCATCCGCTCCTCCGCCTCTTTCGACATCACGAGGATGCTGATGCGCCGGTTCATGGCTTCGAACGGCTTGTCGGGTTCGAGCGGGCTGCTCGCAGCCAGGCCGACCACCCGTGCCAGCTTGGTGTCCGGCAGCCCGCCGAGCACCAGCTCCCGCCGGGATGCGTTGGCGCGGTCGGCCGACAGCTCCCAGTTGCTGTAGCCCCGGTCGCCACTGCCATAGGGTGTGGCGTCGGTGTGACCAGACAGGGCAATGCGGTTCTCCACGTCACGCAAGGCCGATCCGATCTCGCGCAGTATGTCGCGCATGTAGGGTTTGACCACTGCGCTGCCGACGTCGAACATCGGGCGGTTCTGCTCGTCGATGATCTGGATGTTCAAGCCGTCCTGCACCTTTTCCAGCCGAATCTGGCTCTTGAATTCGGCCAGGCGGGGGGTGGTGCTGATGACGGCCTCGATCCTTTCCTTCAATATCTGCAGCCGCCGCATGTCTTGCCGGAAGGCCTCCGCCCTCGCGACTGCCGCGCCCAGCTCCCGGTTCTTCACTTCCGCATCCCCGCGAGCGGCCTCACCAATCTCCTGGGTCAGGTCGTCGCCGCCGCCAGGCAGGATGGAGTTGCTCGCGCCGCTGCCGTCACCGCCAAACAACGCCACCTTCAGCGGCGCGCTGAAATAGTCGGCAATCCCCTTGCGGTCGCCCTCGGTCGTCGAGCCCAGCAACCACATCAGCAGGAAAAAGGCCATCATCGCCGTCACGAAGTCGGCGTAGGCGATCTTCCAGGCACCGCCATGAGCACCATGCCCGCCTTTCTTGACGCGCTTGATGATGATGGGCTGCAGCTGCTTGCCAGAGGTGGCCATGGGCTTGTTCCTGCCTTACTTCTTGCCCTTGACGTGGCCTTCGAGTTCCATGAAAGACGGGCGCTCGGTCGAGTACAGCACCTTGCGGCCGAACTCGATCGCCGTCATGGGCGCGTAGCCCTGCATGCTCGCCAGCAAGGTGGTCTTGATGCACTGGAGCTCCTTCGTGGCCTCTTCCACCTTCTGTTCCAGCAGACCGGCCAGCGGTTCGGCGAACGCGTAGGACAGGAAGATGCCCAGGAACGTACCGACCAGGGCCGAGCCGATCATGCCGCCCAGGATGGCTGGTGGCTGGCCGACGGACCCCATGGTGTTCACCACCCCCAGCACCGCAGCCACGATACCGAAGGCAGGCAAGGCACCTGCCATGCGCTGCAGGGCAGCGACGGCGGCGTGCTCTTCCTGATGGTGGGTCTCGATCTCGCTGTCCATCAGGGACTCGATTTCATGGGCATTGAGGTTGCCCGAGACCATCATCCGCAGGTAATCGGTGACAAACTCGACCACATGGTGGTCGGTGCCGACGACCGGGTACTTCTGGAACAGAGGGGAGCTTTCGGGGTTTTCGACGTCGCTCTCGATCGCCATCAGGCCTTCCTTGCGTGCCTTCTGCAGTATCTCGAACAGCATGGCGAGCAGTTCCATGTAGCGGTCCTTGGTGTACTTCGACCCCTTGAAGCACAGTCCAACGCCCCGGGCGACCGCCTTGACGACCTTCATCTGGTTGTTGGCCAGGAAAGCCCCCATCGCCGCCCCGAAGATGGTGACCATCTCGAAGGGCAATGCCTTGAGAATGACGCCAATATTGCCACCGTGGACGATGAACACGCCAAACACACAACCCAGTGCGATCAACCACCCGATGATGACAAACATCTGCGTTTACCCAAGACAGTATGAATTCATTATCTATCGACACAAAGCCGACGAAACAATAGGGTGAGCAACGAACTCACCCCAAAACGGCACGGTTTCCAGCACAGTTTTCATTTTCGTCCGCCCAGTTCACCCCAGAATTCCGCGATCCGCCGAACGAATTTGCGCGCCGCCCAGATCCGCGTGCCCCACCGGATCAGCGACATGGGTCGCCGCCAGACCAGCAACAGGATGCCAGCCAGGGGAACGGCCGGATGATCCTTGGCCCAGCGCAGGCCGCCGCGCACGGCATCGGCCCACCCCAGCACAGGCGCAAAAGCCTGGCTGTGCTCGACCAGGCGCTCGCGCAACGCCCCCGACTCGCGCACCAGTTCAATGCGGCGATGCCACAGGGCGAGACGGCGCGGGCTCATGGCCTGGACCGCTCTTCATCGAGGCGCAGTTCACGCAGGCTGGCGTCGAACCACTTCTGCTCCCGGCGCCAAAGCCGCCATGCCAGCAACAAGGCGACCACGCCCAGGGTAAGGAACAAGACGGCAAACACGGTGAGCGCCAAGGTCCGGTGACCATCCCACAGCAACACCGTCAGAAGGATGGAAAGGAAGCCCAGCCCAAGACCCAGCAGGATGACGGCCGACAGACCAAGCAACAACAACTCGACCACACCCAAGGCGTGGTCCCTGGCCTCGACACTCAGCAGCTCAAGACGCACGCGCAGCAGGCGTGCGCCATCGTGGAGCCAACCACGCAGGCCAGCCGCCAAACTCTCCGTGGAGGTGGAGGAGGACGCGGCTGCGCGGTCGGTTTCCGCCATGGCCCGATGGAGCAGCCGCTCAGCGGCGCCCGATGAGCAGGCCGATGATCAGACCCGCGCCAGCGGCGATGCCGATGGACTTCCAGGGGTGCTCGTGAACGTAGTGATCGGTCGCGGTGGCCACCTCGCGGGTCTTGGCCCGGATGGCATCCTCTGCGTCGGCCAGCTTGTGGCGGGCGGCACGCAGGTTTTCTTGCATGCGCTCACGCAACTCGGCCACCTTCTCACCGGTCTGGTGAGCGGTGGCGGCAAGCAGTTCCTCGGCATCGGCCACCACGACCTTCAGGTCGGCAACCAGCTTGTCCTTGGGTTCGAGCGTGTTGTCAGGCATGAATATCTCCCGTGAGAATGGCAACGAACCCACTATACATCAGGCTGGCTGAGGGTTGCGCAGGCGGATGTGCAATTCACGCAACTGCTTCTCGTCGACCGCGCTCGGCGCCTGGGTGAGCAGACACTGGGCACGCTGCGTCTTGGGGAAGGCGATCACGTCGCGAATGGACTCAGCCTTGGTCATCAGCGTGATGAGACGGTCCAGGCCGAAGGCCAGGCCACCGTGCGGCGGCGCACCATACTGCAGCGCATCAAGCAGGAAGCCGAACTTGGCCTGAGCCTCTTCCGGCCCGATCTTCAGCGCGGAGAACACCTTGCTCTGCACGTCGGCACGGTGGATACGCACCGAGCCACCACCCAGCTCCCAGCCGTTGAGCACCATGTCGTAGGCCTTGGCCAAACACTTGCCGGGGTCGCTGTCCATGTAGTCCTCGTGCCCGTCCTTGGGCGCGGTGAACGGGTGGTGCACGGCGTTCCAGCGGCCTTCGTCCTCGTCGTACTCGAACATGGGGAAATCCACCACCCACAGCGGTGCCCAGCGGTCCTCGAAAATACCGCTCTTGCGGGCAAAGTCGCTGTGACCGATCTTGATGCGCAGGGCGCCGATGGCGTCGTTGACGACCTTGGCCTTGTCGGCACCGAAGAACAGGATGTCGCCGTTCTGAGCGCCAGAGCGCTGCAGGATGGCGGCAATGGCCGCATCGTGCAGGTTCTTGACGATGGGGCTTTGCAGGCCATCGCGGCCGGCGGCCACGTCGTTGACCTTGATCCAGGCCAGGCCCTTGGCACCGTAAATCTTGACGAATTCGGTGTAGGCGTCGATCTCGGAGCGGCTCATCTCGGCCCCGCCCGGCACACGCAGGGCCACCACACGGCCGTTTTTCATCTGTGCGGGCGCGCTGAATACCTTGAAGTCCACGTCGGCCATCACGTCGGTCAGCTCGGTGAATTCGAGCTTGACGCGCAGGTCGGGCTTGTCGGAGCCGTACTTGTACATGGCCTCGGCAAAAGGCATCACCGGGAACTCGCCCAGGTCCACGCCCAGCGTGTGCTGGAACACATGCTTGATCATGCCCTGGAACATGGCGCGGATGTCCTCCTCGGTCAGGAAGGAGGTCTCGATGTCGATCTGCGTGAACTCGGGCTGGCGGTCGGCGCGCAGGTCCTCGTCACGGAAGCACTTAGTGATCTGGTAGTAGCGGTCGTAGCCAGCCACCATCAGCAGCTGCTTGAACAGCTGGGGCGACTGCGGCAGCGCGAAGAAGTGGCCATCGTGCACACGGCTGGGCACGAGGTAGTCGCGCGCGCCTTCGGGGGTGCTCTTGGTGAGCATCGGCGTCTCGATGTCGATGAAGCCGTTGGCGTCGAGGAACTTGCGAACCTCCATGGCCACGCGGTAGCGCAGCATCAGGTTGTGCTGCATGTAGGGGCGGCGCAGATCCAGCACACGGTGCGTCAGGCGGGTGGTCTCGCTCAGGTGCTCGTCGTCCAGCTGGAACGGGGGGGTCACCGAGGGGTTGAGCACGTTGATCTCGTGGCAGAGCACTTCGATCTTGCCGCTCTTCATGTTCTCGTTGGTGGTGCCCTCGGGGCGGGCGCGCACCACGCCCTTGACCTGCACGCAGAACTCGTTGCGCAGGCCTTCGGCGGTCTTGAACATCTCGGGGCGGTCCGGGTCGCACACCACCTGGACGTAGCCTTCGCGGTCACGCAGGTCGACGAAGATCACCCCGCCGTGGTCGCGGCGGCGGTTGACCCAGCCGCACAGGGTCACTTGCTGGCCCAGCAGGGCCTCGGTCACCAGACCGCAGTATTCGCTTCGCATTGCCATAGGTGTGTTGCTTTCAGAGAGGTGTCAGGCCTGGCTCGTGACCGGGCCAGCAGGGGAAGTGGGGAGCGCCTTGGGTCCACCGGGAACGATGACCCCCATGGAGATGACGTAGGTGAGCGCTTCGTCGACGCTCATGGTCAGTTCGACGCAGTCGCGTTTGTGCACCATCACGAAGTACCCGCCTGTGGGGTTGGGCGTGGTAGGCACGTAGACGCTGAGGTAGTCCTTGGGGTTGAGGTGGCTGGCCACGTCACCGGCAGGCGCGCCAGTGAGGAAGGCGATGGTCCACATGCCCTCGTGCGGCCACTGCACCAGCAGGGCCTTGCGAAAGGCGTTGCCCTTTTCGGACAGCACCGTATCGGACACCTGCTTCACGCCGGAATAGATGGACCGCACCACCGGGATGCGGTGCAGCAGCGCATGCCACCAGTTGATGAGGCGGTTGCCGACGATGTTCGATGCCAGTGCGCCGATGCTCAGGACGATGGCCAGCGCCAGGATGACACCCAGGCCGGGAATGCGCATGCCGAAATAGCGCTCGGGCTGCCAGGACTCGGGCAGGATGTTGAGAGTCTGGTCCAGCGTGGACACGACCCACTCGAGCACCCACAGGGTGACGATGAAGGGCACGAGGACCAGCAGGCCCGCGAGCAACCATTTGCGCAAGGCAGCCACGTTCAGCGGGCCCGGCTCAGTGACAGGCACAGGAAGCGCCACAGCCACCGCTGGCGGCCGGCGTGCTGCCGGAGTCGCTGCTGGAAGCGGCTGGGGCGCTGTCGGACGCGGCAGCGGAGGTGGCCGGGGCGCTCGTGGTACCGGCAGACGCGCTGCCGCCACCGTTGCGGAAGTCGGTGACGTACCAGCCGGAGCCCTTGAGCTGGAAGCCTGCCGCCGTCAGCTGCTTCTTGAAGGCTGCGGCGCCACAGGCCGGGCAATCGGTCAGGGGAGCGTCGGAAATCTTCTGCAAAACGTCCTTGGCGTGGCCGCAGGACTCGCATTTGTAGGCGTAAATGGGCATGGCGGAAACCTAAGGAAGTCAAAAATCAGGGAACCGGCCATTATAAATCGCGGCACCGGCTCCCGTTTTCAAGGGCTACCACAGCGCCACACGCACCACCAGCTGCATGGCCAGCAACCCCAGGACGAACCCCACGCCCGTGTAGATGATGCCCTGCAACAAGCGGTTGGTGCGGCGCTGTTCGTGCAGCAGCTGCTGCATTTCCCGCTTCAGCTCCGTCGGGCGTTGCGTGAGGAAGTCGTGCAGCAAGCGCGGCAGCTCGGGCACCAGCTTGGCGTAGTGCGGCGCCTCGGCCTTGAGCTGCTCCCAGAACTTCTTGGGACCAACCTGCTCGACCATCCACTTTTCCAGGAAAGGCTTGGCCGTGCTCCAGAGGTCCAGCTCCGGGTCCAGCTCGCGCCCCAGGCCCTCGATGTTCAGCAGCGTCTTCTGCAGCAGCACCAGCTGGGGCTGGATTTCCACATGGAAGCGGCGCGATGTCTGGAACAGGCGCATGAGCACCATGCCCAGCGAGATTTCCTTGAGCGGGCGGTCGAAGTAGGGTTCGCACACGGCACGGATGGCCGCTTCCAGCTCGTCGATGCGGGTGTCTGGCGGGACCCAGCCGGACTCGACGTGAAGTTCAGCCACGCGCTTGTAGTCACGCCGGAAAAAGGCCGTGAAGTTCTGTGCCAGGTATTCCTTGTCGAACTGGGTGAGCGTGCCGACGATGCCGAAATCCAGGGAGATGTAGCGCCCAAAACTGCCCGGCGCGACGCTGACCTGGATGTTGCCAGGGTGCATGTCGGCGTGAAAAAAGCCGTCGCGGAACACCTGGGTGAAGAAGATGGTCACGCCGTCGCGCGCCAGCTTGGGGATGTCCACCCCGGCGGCACGCAGGCGCTCGACCTGGCTGATGGGGATGCCATGCATGCGCTCCATGACCAGCACGTCGGAGCGGCACCATTCCCAGTGCATCTCGGGAATGAGCACAAGGCTGAGGTCGTGCATGTTGCGGCGCAGCTGGGCCGCGTTGGACGCCTCACGCACCAGGTCAAGCTCATCGTGGAGGTATTTGTCGAATTCGGCAACCACTTCGCGGGGTTTGAGGCGCTTGCCGTCGGCAGACATCCGCTCTACCCAGCCCGCCATCATGCGCATGAGGGCCAGGTCTTTTTCGATGACGGGCAGCATGTTGGGCCGCAGAACCTTCACGGCCACCTCGCGGCCATCGTGCAACACGGCGAAATGCACCTGTGCAATGGACGCGCTGGCCACCGGCACGCGGTCGAACTGACTGAACACGGCGTCCAGCTTCTTTCCGAAAGCCCGTTCGATGGTGGCCACGGCCACGTCGGAGGAAAATGGCGGCACACGGTCCTGCAGGCGGGCCAGTTCGTCGGCAATGTCCGGCGGAAGCAGGTCCCGCCGGGTGGAAAGCACCTGCCCGAACTTGACGAAGATGGGGCCAAGCTGCTCCAGCGCCTCGCGCAGGCGCTGGCCGCGCGGCGTGCTGAGGTTGCGGCCGACGGTGATGACGCAGCGCAACAGGCGCAGCGCAGGATTGCGGAAACCCGAGAGCACAAGTTCGTCCAGGCCATAACGCAGCACCACCCAGACGATGAAAGCCCCCCTGAAGAAGCGCGTCATGAGTCGGTCCTGGCGGTGCCGCCATCCGGCATCGGGCGCATGGCCGCCATGCGGTCACGCACCTCGCCAGCCCGGTTTGCCGCCTGCGCCGCAAAGCCCTTGAGCCCAAAGCCCAGCCGGCGCAATGCACCAACCAGCCCGTGGGCAGCGGCGTCCCCGATCAGGCGGGACAGGTCTTCCTCTATGTCCCAGCGGACGTTGTCGACCAGCCAAGCCACTTCGGCGGCCAGCTGAACGTCGCCCTGGATGTCGACGTCCGGCTTGTCCCCGGCCAACACCTTCTGCGCCAGGGAAAACGGCGTGTCTTCCGTGACGCCCAGCGTCAGGTCGGGCGTGCTGGTGTCGGGTGCCAGTGCAAGGAGACCGGCCGGGCTGGCCTGCAAGGGCAGACTGATCCGCCCCCAGCTGACCTGCACCGTCTTGCCCTGCTGGCGCTTGAGCCTGGCCATCGCTTGCGGCTCCTGCATCAGAACGTGGTTGAGCAACAGAATGACCCGGTTGCGCAATTCGGACTGGAGCCAGGCGGGGGGCTGGGGCACCGCGCGCAAGATCGACTCCAGCGCTTCAGGTGACGGAAACAAAAAAGGGGGCTTGTTCATAGCCCCCCGATTTTGACGGATAAACCGCATGGCGTTCAGCCCAGGGCCTGCACCCCCGCAACCAGCCAGCCGCCCTGTCCGGTCTTGGGCCGGGTGATGCTCCACACCTCACGGAACGGATTGGGCCCTGCCGAGGGCTCCTCGCGGATCAGGCCAGAGAACTCGACGCTGGCCATGTACTCACCGGGAAGCTCCTCGATGCTCAGCAGCTGTGCCTCGAGCATGACCACGTCCGTCTTGTTGGCAGCCCGGCCAGTGTGCTTCTCGCGCTCGGCCAGCTGCGCCTGGATCTGGGCGATCATGTCGTCGGTCATCATGGCGCGCAGGGCAGGAACGTCGGCACGGTCCCAGGCATCCTGCAGCTTGACGAAGTTGTCCTTGGACGCGAGCAGGAAACCGCCCACGTCGAAGTCCTCGGGTGCAGGCTGTCCAGCCACCGTGGACGCAGTGCTGACCGGCAGGGCATCCGGGCCGAAAGTGCTGACGCTTTGCTCCCAAGGCCGGGCCGACGCGTCGTTGCCGACGTTCTTGGGACTGTAGTCACGGGGCAAGGGAGACACCGGCAGGTCGCTTCCCAAGGCGCTGCGGCGCACATCCTGTCCGCCTGCCCGGCTGCGCGAACGCCCGAACCAGACCAGCGCGCCGACCACCAGCAACGCAGCCAGAACCCAAACCACTATCGACCAATCAGTCATGTCCCCTCTCTCCACTGGCTCGCCGCGTCGACGGACTCAGCACTTTATTCCGACATGCAGCGCGGTGACTCCCGCCGTGAGGTTGTGCACGTCCACATGTCCAAAACCGGCATCCTTCATCATGCCGCGCAAGGTCTCCTGGTCAGGGTGCATCCTGATGGACTCTGCCAGGTAACGGTAACTGTCCTCGTCCTTGGCAATCCACTTTCCCAGCTTGGGCAGGATGTTGAAGCTGTACCAGTCGTAAGCCTTCTCCAACGGCGGCGCTACTTTCGAGAACTCCAGCACCAACAGCTTGCCACCGTGCCGGAGCACACGGTTCATTTCCTTGAGGGCCACGTCCTTGTGCGTCATGTTGCGCAGGCCGAAGGCCACGGTGACGATGTCGAAACTGCCATCGGCAAAGGGCAGCTTTTCGGCGTCGCACACCATGGTGGGCAGCACCAGGCCCTTGTCGAGCAGGCGGTTGCGCCCTTCGCGCAGCATGGACTCGTTGATGTCGGTGTGCACCACCATGCCGGTGGGGGCCACCCGCGGCGCGAAGGCCAGGCCCAGATCCCCAGTGCCACCCGCGATGTCGAGCACCCGGTCACCCGGACGAGGGTTGACCAAGTTGATGGTATAGGCCTTCCACCAGCGGTGAAGGCCAGCCGACATCAGGTCATTCATCACGTCGTAATTGGACGCGACGGAGTCGAACACCTGCCGGACGTGACGCGCCTTGTCGCGCTCGTCGACGGTCTGGAATCCGAAATGTGTCTGGCTCATGGCAGAAATGTTAGGTGAAGGACAGGTGCTGTTCACAATGCCGCACGAAATCAGTGCGCATTGCAGGGTGATGCACCACCCTGGCCAGCCAGCGGTTCACGCCGGGCCCGGCAACCCTGGGCAGGCACAACCCTTTGATTCTGATAGATATTTCAGTGATGGTGCCCGCATGCCGAGGCAGCCTTTTCGGGCATGGGGGCGTCGCGGTCCACACCGGCGGCCTGCAGGCGTGCGTTGTAATCGGCCCACAGTTCGTCCTGCTTGGCGCCCAGGAAGTACAGGTAGTCCCAGCTGAAGATGCCGGAGTCGTGCCCGTCGGAGAACGTGGGTTGCACGGCGTAGTTCCCCACCGGCTCCAGCGCCACGATCTCGACGTTGCGCTTGCCGGTCTGCAGCGTTTCCTGCCCAGGGCCGTGGCCCTGCACTTCGGCGGACGGCGAATACACACGCATCAGCTCGAAGGGGATGCGGAACATCGCGCCGTCGGAGAAGCCCACTTCAAGCACGCGCGACTGCGCATGCACGGTGATGGATTCGGGGGTGGGGGTGGTGTTTTGCAGACCGGCCATGGTGTTCACCTTCAGTTCAGGGTCAGGGCCGCGATGGCGGCATCGCAGGCAGACAGGCGTTGACGGACACCGTCCCAGCGCGCCTCGTCGTTCGGGCGAACGGGGGCCGCCCAGATGGGTGCAGGGAAGCGGCTGTCCCATTCGAAACGGGCCACCACGTGCCAGTGCAGGTGCGGCACCATGTTGCCAAGCGCCGCCAAGTTGATCTTGCGGGGCTGCACGGCATCGCGCACGGCGCGCTCCACCGCGCTGACGGCACGCATGCACAGCAGCTGGTCACCGTCAGAGAGGTCGGACCATTCGGCGACATGGCCGTTCCAGACGACGCGGTAGAAGGCCGGGAAATCGGCCGCCTCGGCGCCCTGGACGCGGATGACGCGGAATTTCTCGTGGCGCAACACCACCAAGCCGCCGTCGCCTTCGCACAGCGGGCAAGCGGACACGGGCGCCACCTGGCTCACACCAGCACCCGCTCGATGCCACCGGCGTTGGCGCGGGCCACATAGTCGGGCAGCCAGTTCTCGCCCAGGATGTGGCGCGCCATCTCGATGACGATGTAGTCCGCCTCCAGCAGGCCATTGGGCAAGTCCTCGCCATAACGGCTGAGGCCTTGCAGGCAGCTGGGGCAGCTGGTGAGGATCTTGGTGGTGCCAGGGGTGGCAGCCACACCGTTCTGCTCGGCCAGTGCCGTGAGTTGCTGGGCGTTCTTGCGCAACTCCTCTTCCTTGCGGAAGCGCACCTGCGTGGACACGTCGGGGCGGGTGACGCCCAGCGTGCCCGATTCGCCGCAGCAGCGGTCGCTCTGCAACACCGTGTCGCCCAGCAGTGCCTTGACGGTCTTGAGCGGAGCCTGCTGCTTCATGGGGCTGTGGCAGGGGTCGTGGTACAGGTAGGCGCCCTTGCCTTCCAGGGTGATGCCCTTTTCCAGCAGGTACTCGTGAATGTCGACGATGCGGCAGCCAGGGAAGATCTTCTCGAATTCATAACCCGAGAGCTGGTCGAAGCAGGTGCCGCAGCTCACCACCACGGTCTTGATGTCGAGGTAGTTGAGCGTGTTGGCCACGCGGTGGAACAACACGCGGTTGTCGGTGATGATCTTCTCGGCCTTGTCGAACTGGCCGCTGCCGCGCTGCGGGTAACCGCAGCAGAGGTAGCCCGGCGGCAACACAGTTTGCACGCCTGCATGCCACAGCATGGCCTGGGTGGCCAGGCCCACCTGGCTGAACAGGCGCTCGGAGCCGCAGCCGGGGAAGTAGAACACTGCCTCGGTGTCGCTGTTGGTGGCCTGCGGGTCGCGGATGATGGGGACGTAGTCCTTGTCCTCGATGTCCAGCAGGGCACGCGCCGTCTTGTTGGGCAGGCCGCCCGGCAGCTTCTTGTTGATGAAGTGGATGACCTGCTCTTTGATGGGCGCGGTGCCGACCGTGGCCGGAGGCGCCGAGGTCTGCTTGCGCGCCAGCCCCTTGAGCAGGTTGTTGGCCATGCGCTGCGCCTTGAAGCCCACGCCCACCATGGCGCTGCGCGCCAGCTTGATGGTTTCGGGGTTGGTGGCGTTGAGCATGAACATGGCCGCCGCGTTCCCGGGGCGGAAGCTCTTCTGGCCCATCTTGCGCAGCAGGTTGCGCATGTTCATGGACACGTCGCCAAAGTCGATCTTCACCGGGCAGGGCGTGAGGCACTTGTGGCAGACGGTGCAGTGGTCGGCCACGTCCTCGAACTCTTCCCAGTGCTTGATGCTGATGCCGCGGCGGGTCTGCTCCTCATACAGGAACGCCTCCACCAGCAGAGAGGTGGCCAGGATCTTGTTGCGCGGGCTGTAAAGCAGGTTGGCGCGCGGCACGTGGGTGGAGCACACCGGCTTGCACTTGCCGCAGCGCAGGCAGTTCTTGACCGAATCGGCGATGGCGCCGATGTCGCTCTGCTGCATGATGAGCGACTCGTACCCCATGAGGCCGAAGCTGGGGGTGTAGGCCTGGCTGAGGTCGGCCTGGCGCTGATCGGACGCGCCGAACAGGGCGCCGCCGCGCAGCAGCTTGCCCTTGTTGAAGCGGCCTTCGGGGTCGACCTTGGCCTTGTAACCGGCGAACGGGGCAATTTCCTCGTCGCTCAGGTATTCCAGCTTGGTGATGCCGATGCCGTGCTCGCCAGAGATCACGCCGTCAAGGCTGCGCGCGAGAACCATGATGCGGTCCACGGCCTCGTGCGCGGTCTGGAGCATCTCGTAGTCGTCGCTGTTGACAGGGATGTTGGTGTGCACGTTGCCGTCACCGGCGTGCATGTGCAGTGCGACCCACACGCGGCCCTTGAGCACGCGCTTGTGAATGGCCTTGCATTCGGCCAGCACGGGCGCAAACACGCTGCCGGTGAACAGCGCGGCCAGCGGTTCGCGGATCTGGGTTTTCCAGCTGGCTCGCAGGGTGTAGTCCTGCAACTGCTCGAAGAAGCTGCGGCCAGTGTCGGCCTGGGTCACGTCCAGCCCATCCATCCACTGCTGCCACAGGGCACGTGCGGCGCGGATGACGGCCAGCGCCTCTTCCGTGCGCTCCTGCACCGTCTCGGGGCTGGGCATGTCGGCCGCTTCCTCGGCCTTGCCCAGGGGCAGGTTGCCGCGCAGGAAGAAAGCTTCCAGCTCGTTGGTCAGCTTGAGCTTGTTGCGCAGGCTGAGCTCGATGTTGATGCGCTCGATGCCCAGGGTGTATTCGCCCATGCGCGGCAAGGGGATCACCACGTCTTCGTTGATCTTGAAGGCATTGGTGTGCTTGCTGATGGCCGCCGTCTTCTTGCGGTCGGCCCAGAACTTCTTGCGCGCCTCGGGGCTGATGGCGGTGAAGCCTTCGCCCGCGCGGCCGTTGGCCAGGCGCACCACCTCGCTGGCGGCACGTGCCACGGCGTCCGGGTCGTCGCCCACGATGTCGCCAATCAGCACCATCTTCGGGAAACCGCCGCGCTTGCTCTTGGTGGAATAGCCCACGGCGCGCAGGTAGCGGTCGTCCAGGTGCTCCAGGCCGGCCAGCAGCGTTCCCGAGCGTTTCTGCTCGGCGAACATGTAGTCTTTGATCTCGACGATGCTGGGCACGCCGTCCTTCGGGTTGCCGAAGAACTCCAGGCACACCGTGCGGGTGTGCTCGGGCATGCGGTGCACCACCCAGCGGGCGCTGGTGATGAGGCCGTCACAGCCCTCCTTCTGCACACCGGGCAGGCCCGCCAGGAACTTGTCGGTCACGTCCTTGCCCAGGCCTTCCTTGCGGAAGGTCTTGCCGGGAATGTCCAGCCGCTCGGTGCGGATCAGCGTCTTGCCGTCAGCCTCGAAGTACTGCAGCTCGAAGCTGGCCACTTCGGCGTCGTGGATCTTGCCCAGGTTGTGGCCGACGCGGGTGACCTGCAGCCACTGCGCGTCGGGCGTGACCATGCGCCAGCTGGCCAGGTTGTCCAGCGCGGTGCCCCACAGCACGGCCTTCTTGCCGCCTGCGTTCATGGCAATGTTGCCGCCCACGCAGGAAGCCTCGGCCGAAGTGGGGTCCACAGCGAAGACGAAACCGGCACGCTCGGCGGCGTCGGCCACGCGCTGCGTGACCACACCAGCTTCGGTCCAGATGGTGGGCACCTTGTGCTCCAGGCCCGGCAGGTCGATCTGTTCGACCTCGGTCATGGCTTCGAGCTTTTCGGTGTTGATGACCGCACTCTTCCACGTCAGGGGGATGGCGCCGCCGGTGTAGCCGGTGCCGCCCCCGCGCGGGATGATGGTGAGCCCCAGTTCGATGCAACCCTTGACGAGACCGGCCATTTCGGCCTCGGTGTCGGGGGTGAGCACGACGAAGGGGTACTCGACGCGCCAGTCGGTGGCGTCGGTGACGTGGCTGACGCGGCTCAGGCCATCGAACTTGATGTTGTCCTTGGCAGTGTGGCGGCGCAGCACCTTGCCCACGCGCTGGCGCAGGCCGGACATTTCTTCAAACATGGCGGCAAAGGCCTGCACGGCCTTCTGCGCGGCCACCAGCAGTTCACCCACCAGGGCGTCGCGGTCACCGTCTTCCTGCGGGCGGCGGCGCTTTTCGACCTCGCCCAGGCGGTGGCGCATGGCGTCCACCAGCGCGGCGCGGCGCTTGGGGTTGTCCAGCAGGTCGTCGTGCAGGTAGGGGTTGCGCTGTACCACCCAGATGTCACCCAGCACTTCATACAGCATGCGGGCGGAGCGGCCCGTGTGGCGCTCCTGACGTAGCTGGTTGAGCACTTCCCAGGCCCGGGAGCCCAGCAGGCGAATGACGATCTCCCGATCGGAAAACGAGGTGTAGTTGTACGGGATCTCGCGCAGGCGCGGCGCGTCGGACGCGGCGTCAAGCAGGTGCTGGAGGGGAGTGGGCGCGTTCATTTCTTGAGAGGGAACAGCCGGTGTGCCGGGTCGCCGATGTTACCGCAGCGCAGCATAGGCCCACCGATCTCATGGAAACCCCTGATGTCACGGAACCGCCAATGGAATGAAATAGTTTTGACATTTCCCGCGGGTACGCTGCGGCGCTTGTCTGAACCACTGAACAGGAGCGAACATGAAACACAAGCTATCCCGCCTGGTCGCAGTTCTGGCGACGGGCGTCTGCCTGGCGTCGGGAGCCCAGGCCCAGACCGAGATCCAATGGTGGCATTCGATGGGCGGCGCCCTGGGGGAATGGGTGAACGACCTGGCCAAGGACTTCAACGCCAGCCAGAAGGACTACAAGATCGTGCCGACCTTCAAGGGCAGCTACGACGAGTCGATGACGGCAGCCATTGCCGCCTTCCGCGCGGGCAATGCCCCGCACATCCTGCAGGTGTTTGAGGTGGGCACCGCCACCATGATGGCCAGCAAGGGCGCCATCGTGCCGGTGGGTGACGTGATGAAGCGGGCGGGCGTGGCGTTCGACGCCAACGCCTACGTGCCCGCCGTGGCCGGGTACTACACCGCCCCCAATGGCCAGATGCTGAGCTTCCCCTTCAACAGCTCGACGCCCGTTTTCCATTACAACATCGACGCATTCAGGGCCGCAGGACTGGACCCCGCCAAACCGCCCACCACCTGGCCCGAGGTGGCCCTGGCAGCCGCCAAGCTCAAGGCCAGCGGCCACAAGTGCCCGTTCACCACCAGCTGGATCAGCTGGACGCAGCTGGAAAGCTTCTCGGCCTGGCACAACACACTGTTTGCCACCAGGAACAACGGTTTTGGCGGGCTGGACACGCGCCTGGCCATCAACACACCGCTGCACGTGCGCCATATCGAAAACCTGGGCAACATGGCCAAGCAGGGGCTGTTCGTCTACAAGGGCCGGGGCAACGCGGCTGACGCCACCTTCGTCTCCGGCGAGTGCGCGATGATGACAGGTTCCTCGGCGCTGTACGGCAACGTCAAGCGCAACGGCAAGTTTGCCTACGGCATCGGCACCCTGCCCTACTACCCGGACGTGCCCGGCGCTCCGCAGAACACGGTGATCGGCGGCGCCAGCCTGTGGGTGATGGCGGGCAAGAAGGACGCCGAATACAAGGGCGTGGGGCAGTTCTTTGCCCACCTGTCCAAGCCCGACGTGGCAGCGGCCAGCCACCAGCGCACCGGCTACCTGCCCGTGACCACGGCCTCGTTCGAGCTGACCGACAAGTCCGGCTTCTACAAGCAGAACCCTGGCACCGACGTGTCGGTGACCCAGATGATCCGCAAGACCACCGACAAGTCGCGCGGAGTGCGTCTGGGCAACTTCGTGCAGATCCGCACCATCATCGACGAGGAAATGGAACAGGTCTGGTCAGGCCGCAAGGCGGCCAAGCAGGCCCTGGACGATGCTGTTCGCCGTGGCGACGAGCAACTGGAACGCTTCCAGCGAGCCAACAGCGGCCGTTCCTGACCCCTCCCTTGCCGGCCGGGGCCCGGGCGCCCTGGCCTGACCTTCCTCACGCCTGCCACGTGCCCTTTCGCATGCGGCAGGCGTTGACTGTTTGAAAACCATGGAAAAACGCGTCCGATTCCGGTCCTGGTGGCTTCCCTGGCTGCTGGTGGCCCCGCAGCTGGCGGTGGTGCTGGTGTTCTTCTTCTGGCCAGCGGCGCAGGCCCTGTACCAGAGCGTGCTGTCGCAGGACGCTTTCGGCATGTCCACCGAGTTCGTGGGATGGGAAAACTTCGAACGGCTCTGGAACGACGAGACCTACATCGCCTCGTTCCGCACCACCGCCGTGTTCTCGGTGTTGGTGGCGGTGGTCGGCCTGTCGCTGGCCCTGCTGCTGGCGGTGATGGCCGACCGCGTGATCAAGGGCTCGGGCGTCTACAAGACCTTGCTGATCTGGCCCTACGCGGTAGCACCGGTGGTGGCTGGCGTGCTGTGGCTGTTCATGTTCGCTTCGCCCTTCGGCACGGTGGCGCACGCGCTGCGGCTGCTGGGGCTGGACTGGAACCACCTGCTGGACCCTGACCATGCGATGGCCCTGATCGTGATGGCCGCCGTGTGGAAGCAGATCTCTTACAACTTCCTGTTTTTCCTGGCGGGGTTGCAGTCGATTCCCAAGTCACTGATCGAGGCCGCGGCCATCGACGGCGCACACCCGTGGCGGCGCTTCTGGACCATCGTGTTCCCGCTGCTTTCGCCCACCACGTTCTTTCTGCTGGTCATCAACATCGTCTACGCGTTCTTCGACACCTTCGCCATCGTCGATGCGGCCACCCAGGGCGGGCCGGGCAAGTCCACGGCCATTCTGGTCTACAAGGTGTACTACGACGGCTTCAAGGCCCTGGACATGGGCGGCTCGGCTGCGCAGTCGGTGGTGCTGATGGCCATCGTGATCACGCTGACGGTGATCCAGTTCCGATTCGTCGAGAAGAAGGTTCAATACTGACATGATGCAGCCCCCACGCTCACTTTGTTCGCTGCCCCCCGAGGGGGCTTCAGCCTCCTTGAGGCGGCTCGGCGGAGGCTGACATGATTGAGAGACGCCCCGGACTGACGTTCCTGTCGCATCTGATCCTGATCGCTGGCGTGGCGGTGGTGGCCTTCCCGGTCTACCTCACGCTGGTGGCTTCGACCCAGTCGGCCAGGGAAATTGCCTCGTCCACCCCCATGTCGCTGCTGCCGGGCAGCAACCTGTGGCACACCTACAAGGTGGCGCTCTTCGGCGGCGAAACGGAAGCTGGCAGCACGCTGGCGCCCGCGTGGCCGATGATGTGGACGAGCTTCGTGATGGCGATGGTGATCGCGATCGGCAAGATCGTGATCTCGCTGCTGTCGGCCTTTGCCATCGTGTACTTCCGCTTCCCGGCACGCAACCTGGTGTTCTGGATGATCTTCGTGACGCTGATGTTGCCTGTGGAGGTGCGCATCGGGCCGACCTACGAGGTCGTCTCGCAACTGGGCATGCTCAACAGCTACGCAGGGCTGACCATACCGCTCATCGCTTCGGCCACGGCCACCTTCCTGTTCCGCCAGTTCTTCCTGACGGTGCCGGACGAGCTGGTGGAGGCCGCCCGGGTGGACGGCGCGGGCCCCATGCGTTTCTTCTGGGACGTGCTGCTGCCCATGTCGCGCACCAGCATCGCGGCGCTGTTCGTCATCCAGTTCATCTATGGCTGGAACCAGTACCTGTGGCCGCTGCTCGTCACCACCAACGAAAACATGTACCCCATCGCGCTGGGCATCAAGCGCCTGGTCTCGGGCGAGGCCTACACCGAATGGAACGTGCTGATGGCGACCGCCTTCCTGGCCATGCTGCCGCCAGCCGCGGTGGTCATCCTCATGCAAAAGTGGTTCGTCAAGGGCCTGGTTGACACCGAAAAGTAAAAAAGACAGACAACATGGCTTCCATTACCTTCAAGAACGTCATCAAGCGCTACCACCAGGGCAAGCAGTCGCTGCAGGTCATCCACGGTGTGAACGCGCAGATCGCTGATGGCGAATTCATCGTCATCGTCGGCCCGTCGGGTTGCGGCAAGTCGACCCTGCTGCGCATGGTCGCGGGGCTGGAGGAGATTTCCGAAGGCGACATCCTTATCGGCCAGCGCGTGGTGAACAGCCTGGAGCCGGCCGAGCGCGACATTGCCATGGTGTTCCAGAACTACGCGCTCTACCCGCACATGAGCGTGTTCGACAACATGGCCTACGGCCTGAAGATCGCCAAGGTGCCCAAGGACGAGATCAAGGCCCGGGTGGACAAGGCGGCGGGCATTCTTGAGCTGTCGCACCTGCTGGAGCGCAAGCCGCGCCAGCTTTCGGGCGGGCAACGGCAGCGCGTGGCCATGGGCCGTGCCATCGTGCGCCAGCCGCAGGTGTTCCTGTTCGACGAACCGCTGTCCAACCTGGACGCCAAGCTGCGCGCCCAGACCCGCCTGGAGATCCAGAAGCTGCACCGGGAACTGGGCATTACCAGCCTGTTCGTGACGCACGACCAGGTGGAAGCCATGACGCTGGCGCAGCGCATGATTGTGATGAACGCAGGCAACATGGAGCAGTTCGGCACGCCGGAAGAGGTTTACGCCCGGCCTGCCACCACCTTTGTGGCCAGCTTCATTGGCGCTCCACCCATGAACCTGCTGCAACACGCCCCAGGCACGCGCCCCGGCGAGATTCTGGGCGTGCGGCCCGAACACCTGACCCTGGGCGACGATGGCTGGGAAGCACAGGTGGAAACGACCGAGATGCTGGGTGCGGAGCGGTTGATCTACGCCCGCGTGGGGGACGAACAGGTGATTGTGCGCACGCACACCGACCAGCCCGCACCGGGCCTGGGGCAGGTGGTGCGCATCAAGGCCCGCCCTGACCAGCTGCACCGCTTCCACGCCGACACCGGCCGGCGCATCGACGCATGAACAAGACAGCACTCCCCCACTGGCCCTACCCGCGCTGGATCGCCCACCGGGGCGCAGGCAAGCTGGCCCCGGAGAACACCCTGGCGGCCTTCCGGCTGGGGGCCGCGCATGGCTGGCGCATGTTCGAGTGCGACGTGAAGCTCAGCGCCGACGGCGTGCCGTTCCTGCTGCACGACGCCACGCTGGAACGCACCACGAATGGCCGCGGCACGGCTGGCGCGCTGGCCTGGTCTGCCCTGAAAGCGCTGGACGCCGGCAGCTGGCATGGCCCGGCCTATCAGGGTGAACGGCTGCCCACGCTGGAAGCGGTCGCCAACTTCTGCCTGGACCACGGTTATGCATTGAACATCGAGATCAAGCCCACCCCTGGGCAGGAAGACGAGACCGGCCGCGTGGTGGCACAACACGCCGAACGGCTTTGGCGGCTGCGCGGCGCCGGGGCGGGCATTCCCTGGCCGCTGCTGACCTCTTTCAGCCCCGAAGCGCTGGCGGCCGCTCGGGAAACCGCCCCTGTGTTGCCACGCGGCCTGCTGCTGCAGGAGTGGTGGCCCGGCTGGGACCAGGCTGCCAAAGAACGAGCTTGCGCGGCGATCGTGGCACACCACCCGATCTGGACGCCAGATACGGTTCAACAGGTGCATGCCAACGGCTGGCGCGCGCTGAGCTACACCGTCAACGACGAAGAAACAGCCCAGCGACTTTGGGCCTTGGGCCTGGACGGCTTGATCACCGACGCGGTGGACCGGTTCGAGCCGCGCGGCTGAGGGCGGCCGGGCGGGCAGGGCTCATGCCCCCCACGCTTCGCTGCCCCCCGAGGGGGCTTTCATCGCCTTGGGGCGGCCCGGCGGCGACTCAGTGCCTGCGCAGCCACCACGCCGTGCTGCCCATGACCAGCACCAGAGCGGCATAGGTGGCCATCCTGCCGTCGCGCCCGTACCAGGCCAGCCCGATCATGAGAACCCCCATGCCCACCCCGCCGAGCACAAGCCACACGTGCAGGAAGCGGCGCGCAGCGGGGCCGGTCAGACGCAGGCCGCGCCACCCCACCACGCCAGGCGTGAGCAGGCCAGCCAAGGCCACCGCAGGCAGCAGGAAGTTGATGACGTGGAAGAAAAGGTCGAGGATGCCCATGAATTGCGCGTCAGGCGCCAAGGTAGTGCGGTCAATTTTATAATCCACGCCTTATGGCTGTCTGGGCGCTCGGCATCAACCACCAAACCGCTCCGCTCGATCTGCGCGGAAGGTTTGCGTTCGCCCTCGATCAGCTCCCCCCGACGCTGCAGCGCTTCCGCACCGCCCTGGTGCGGGAACCGGAAGCCACACTGCTGTCCACCTGCAACCGCACCGAAATCTACTGCGCCGCTGACGAGCCCGCGCTGGAGTCCACCCTCAACTGGCTGGCCGAGACCGGTGGCGTGCCGCCGCATGTGCTGCGTGAGCATGCCTACCTGCTGCGTGACGACGAGGCCGCGCGCCATGCCTTCCGCGTGGCCAGCGGCCTGGACAGCATGGTGCTGGGTGAGGCGCAGATCCTGGGTCAGATGAAGGACGCCGTGCGCGTGGCCGATGAGGTCGGCGCCCTGGGCACCACGCTGCACCAGCTGTTCCAGCGCTCCTTTGCCGTGGCCAAGCAGGTGCGCAGCTCCACCGAGATCGGCGCCCACTCCATCAGCATGACGGCCGCCGCCGTGCGCCTGGCTGGCCAGTTGTTCGAGGACCTGAAGGACATCCGCGTGCTCTTCGTGGGCGCGGGCGAGATGATCGAACTGGCCGCCACGCACTTCGCGGCCAAGACACCCAAGTCCATGGCCATAGCCAACCGCACGCTGGAGCGTGGCGAAAAACTGGCTGGCCGGTTTGGCGCCGAGGTGATGCGCCTGTCCGACCTGCCCGAACGCCTGCACGAGTTCGACGCCGTCATCAGCTGCACCGCCAGCACCCTGCCCCTGATCGGCCTGGGTGCCGTGGAACGCGCGCTGAAGAAACGCCGCCACCGCCCCATGTTCATGGTGGACCTGGCCGTGCCGCGCGATATCGAGGTGGAAGTCAAGCACCTGGACGACGTGTACCTTTACACCGTGGACGACTTGGCCGCCGTGGTGCAGACCGGCAAGGACAACCGCCAGGCAGCCGTGGCGCAGGCCGAGGCCATCATCGACGCCGGGGTGCAGAGCTTCATGCACTGGATGCAGCAGCGCGACCCCCGGCACGGCACGGTCAACCTGATCCGCCAGATCAATGCGCAGGCCGACGCCTGGCGTGCCAACGAGATCGCCCGCGCCCGCAAGCTGCTGGCCAGGGGCGACGACATCGACACCGTGCTGGAGGCCCTGTCGCGCGGGCTGACCCAGAAGATGCTGCACGGCACCCTGGCCGAACTGCACGCAGGCGACGAACGCACCCGCCAGGCCACCGCTGAAACCGTCTCGCGCCTGTTCCTGCGCGGCGGCGGTGAGCGGGGATGAAACCCTTCGTCCGCGACACCCTGGAACGCCAGCGCCTGCGTCTGCACGAGCTGGACGCCCTGTTGAGCGCGCCCGACGCCGTGGCGGACATGGAGCGCTTTCGCAAGCTGACGCGCGAACACGCCGACACCGACGCCGTGGTGCAGCCCTACCTGCGCTACCTGCAACGCGAAGCCGACCTGCGCGAGGCCGAAGCCATGTGCCGGGACAGTGACGCCGACATGGCCGCCATGGCGCAGGACGAGGCCGCACAGGCCCAGGCCGACCTGGCCGCGCTGGACACCGAACTGCAGACCCTGCTGCTGCCCAAGGACCCCGACGACGAGCGCCACGCCTTCCTGGAAATCCGCGCGGGCACGGGTGGTGACGAGGCGGCCCTTTTCGCGGGCGACCTGGCGCGCATGTACACCCGCTACGCCGAACGGCAGGGCTGGCGTGTGGAGGTGATGAGCGAGTCCCCCAGCGAACTGGGCGGCTACAAGGAGGTGGTGCTGCGTGTGCTGGGCCACCACGCCTACGGGCGGCTGCGCTTCGAGTCGGGCGGCCACCGCGTGCAGCGCGTGCCTGCCACAGAATCGCAGGGCCGCATCCACACCAGTGCCTGCACGGTGGCCGTGCTGCCCGAGCCCGACGAAGCCCAGGCCGTGCAGATCAACCCTGCGGACCTGCGCATCGACACCTTCCGCGCCAGCGGCGCGGGCGGCCAGCACATCAACAAGACCGACTCTGCCGTGCGCGTGACGCACCTGCCCACGGGCATCGTGGCCGAGTGCCAGGACGACCGCAGCCAGCACCGCAACAAGGCCAAGGCCCTGCAGGTGCTGCTGGCGCGTCTGCAGGAAAAGGAACGCAACGAGCGCGAGGCCAAGGAAGCCGCCACCCGCAAGGGCCTGGTGGGCAGCGGCGACCGCAGCGACCGCATCCGCACCTACAACTTCCCCCAGGGCCGCGTGACCGACCACCGCATCAACCTCACGCTGTACAAGCTGACCTTCGTGATGGAAGGTGACCTGGACGAAGTCGTTCACGCCCTGCAGGTGGCACGTGGCGCCGAGATGCTGGCCGAGTTGGAAGACCGCGCCGGTAACGGCGCGCTGGCATGACACATCACCGAACAACGGTGCGGGACGCGTTGCAGGCAGCGCGCCAGACCGGGCTGGACCGGCTGGACGCCCAGGTGCTGCTGCTGCACTGCCTGGGGCGCGAGCACCACGACCGCGCCTGGCTGATTGCGCACGACAGCGACACCCTGCCCACGGAGGCAGCTGAACGGTTCACCGCGCTGTGCCAGCGTCGGCTGACAGGCGAGCCTGTGGCCTACCTGGTGGGGCAGCGCGAATTCCATGGGCTCACGCTGCAGGTGGACGCCCGCGTGCTGGACCCACGCCCCGACACCGAAACCCTGGTGGACTGGGCGCTGGATGTGCTGGCAGGCCAGACTGCCCCCACCGTGCTGGACCTGGGCACCGGCAGCGGCGCCATTGCCCTGGCGCTGCAACACCGCCGTCCCGATGCACAGGTGTGGGCTGTGGACGCGAGCGCCGACGCGCTGGCAGTGGCACAAGGCAACGCCACGCGTCTGGGCCTGCCGGTGCGTTTTCGGCTGGGCCACTGGCTGCGTGGTTGGCCCACGGGCACCACCGACACCCCGCCCGCCCGCTTCGACATGATCGTGAGCAACCCACCCTACATCCGCGCCGACGACCCGCACCTGGCCGCGCTCACGCACGAACCCATGCAGGCCCTGGCCAGCGGCGCCGACGGCCTGGACGACATCCGCGAGATCGTGGTGCAGGCGCGCGCACACCTGCGGCCGGGCGGCCACCTGCTGCTGGAACACGGCTGGGACCAGGGCGCGGACGTGGCCCATCTGCTGAACATGTCGGGTTACCGCCAGATCGCGCACCGGCAAGACCTGGCCGGACACGTGCGCTGCACCGGTGCAGCCTGGCCGGGCCAACCCACACCGTTTTGAGGGGACTCCCCGCAACGGGGATAATCCGGGGCATGGGACACGCGGCCGGTGGCCGCACCCACTTTTTGGAAACGGCAACCATGAGCGATACCCAGCAACGCATCGACCAACTGGTCAAGAACAACGACATCGTGCTCTTCATGAAAGGCACGGCGAGCTTCCCCATGTGCGGCTTTTCCGGCCGCGCGGTGCAAATCCTCAAGGCCTGTGGCGTCGAGCCGCGCACGCTGACCACCGTCAACGTGCTGGAAGACCAGGAAGTCCGCCAGGGCATCAAGGAATACAGCAACTGGCCGACCATTCCCCAGCTGTACATCAAGGGCGAATTCATCGGCGGCTCCGACATCATGATGGAGATGTACGAATCCGGCGAGCTGCAGCAGCTCATCGGCGGCAACGGCGTCTGAATTTCGCAACTGGCGGGTTTACCGGGGTTTTTCCGGCATTGAATGCTGGCACGGGCTGTGCTTGAATGAAAGCACAGTGTCGTGAAGGAGATTCCGATGAGCTCGACCAGCCTCACCGTACCGTCTCTCGGGCTGCCCATTGCCCGCATGCGCAGCGTGTTCCGCGCCGACGACGTGGAACGCAAACTGGCCAAGCTGCAGGCCCAGGGCAACGAACGCGAACACGAAAGCCTGCGCTCCACCTACGAGCGCATGTTGGAACGCGGGCCGCAGCGCTTCGCGGTCAAGCCTTCGGGCGTGCCCGACATGGCCGCCCTCTACGACCAGCTCCCCAACTTCGGCGAACCGCTGGACGACCTGCGCCGCCACGTGGCGCTGAGCCAGGACAGCCAGGACAACCTGGAACTCACCCCCATGCTGCTGCTGGGTCCACCCGGGGTGGGCAAGACGCACTTCGCACGCAAGGTAGCCGACCTGCTGGGCACCACCATGAACCTGGTGCCCATGAGTTCCATGACGGCGGGCTGGTTGCTGTCGGGCTCGTCATCGCAGTGGAAAGGCGCCCGCCCAGGCAAGGTGTTCGAGGCCCTGGTGGACGGGCAATACGCCAACCCGGTGATCGTGGTGGACGAGATCGACAAGGCCAGCGCCGATGCCCAGTACGACCCGCTGGGTGCGCTTTACAGCCTGCTGGAACACGACACGGCACAGCACTTCATCGACGAATTCGCCGAGGTGCCTATCGACGCCAGCCAGGTGATCTGGATCACCACCGCCAACGACGAGCGTGGCATCCCCGAGCCCATCCTGAACCGCATGAACGTGTTCCAGATCGACACTCCGAGTCTGGAGGCCGCCCGCCAGATCGCGCGGCAGATCTACCAGGGCCTGCGTGACGAGCACGACTGGGGCCGCCTGTTCGCCGAGGAACCTGCCGATGACGTGCTGGACCAGCTGGCCACGCTGGCCCCGCGCGAGATGCGGCGTGCGCTGATGACCGGCTTTGGCAACGCCCGGCTGGCCAGGCGCGACGCGATCGAGGTGACGGACCTGCCCCGGCCAGGCAACGGCAAGACGCGCATCGGTTTCGTGCAGTAACGGGCCTGTGCCGCCCACGGGGCACGGCACCCCCCGAAAACCCGACATGTTGACAGGTTTGGCAACTCGGGACTACGGTTGCGCTGCCACTGGCGCTTCATGGCCGCAAGGCCACGCCACTGGCACAACATCAGAGAGGATGCACCATGAAACACATCGTTCTGGCACTTGGAGTGCTTGTCTCGGCGCCCTTGGCCCTGGCGCACGGATGCCCCGCAGAGATGGCCGCAATCGACGCCAAACTGGCCACCCAGCCCACGCTCGACGAAGCGACCCTGACGAGAGTCAAGCAGTTGCGTGCCGGTGGCGAAGCGGCCCACAACTCGGGGGCGCACGATGACTCGATGAAGCTGCTGGGCGAGGCGAAGAAGCTGCTAGGCATCTGAACCGGGTCACTCCGGACAGCCGCTGCCCGCCCCCGGGTCGAGGTGAGGAACAAGGATAGGGCCCATCGAGCGCAGAATCTGCACCGGCAGGCCCGACGTGAAGCTGTGGCTGGCGGCGTTGGGGCCGACCACGTAAGCCGTGATGCTGCCGAAGTGCCTGGGCCCCAGATAGAAAACGAAGGTGGCTGTGCGGTTGAGGGCATAGGTGCTGCGTCCCCTGACGACAACGCGGTTGTCGCCAGTGCCCGTCTTGCCGCCCGGTGAAAGGTCTTCGCCGTTGCTGGCACGGAAGCTTCCCGCCAGACGCCGCGCCGTACCTCGCTCTACCACTTCCGACAGTGCCCGCCGCAGCGCACGGGCAACTTCGGGCGCCATCACGCGTTCGCTGTCGACCGCCTTCGGAAGGAAAGACGTTTCCCATGGCGTGTGCTGCGCGAACCGCAAGGCCGAGATGCGGCGTGACGGCTGGCGCATGCCGTCGTTGACGATGATGCCCATCAGCTCCACGAGTGCCGCAGGCCTGTCGCCGGAGCTGCCCAGGGCCGTGGCAAGCGACGGCACGAGCTGGCCGAAGGGGTAGCCGAGCCGGGCCCAGCGGCGGTGAATCTCGCCAAAGGCTTCGACTTCCAGCATGGTCTGGATGCGGGAGTCCTGAGCGTCCTTGGCGCGCGTCTGGAACAGCCAGCGGTACACCGCCTGCCGTTCGGCTGCGCTGGCGGCCAGCGCCTGCGTCAAGGTGGCCTGGGGGTGCTTCAGGCGGTAAGCCACCACCCACAGCTCCAGCGGGTGCAGGCGTGCCACAAACCCCCGGTCGGGCAGATCGAACGCGTCCGGCGCATAACGCTGGTGCAGTTGCAGCACACGGTCCGGGCTGGGAGCGCGGTCGCCCAGGCGGTCGGACAGGAAGACTGCCAGCGCCTGGGGCGAGGCGCCTGGCTCCAGATAACGGAACACGGCGGCCAGGCGGTCGGCCGAGGCCCCCAGCCCGTCCAGCAGAATGGCGCGCAGCTCTTCCGGCTCGCGGCCATCGGTCTTGCGCCAGAAGCGGCGCACAAAGGTCTGGCCCTCACGGTCGGCGAAGCGGGCCAGGTATTCCTCGCGGCGCGGGTCACGCTCGTCCTGCAACAGGCGCGCAGTGCTGCCTGGCAGTTGCACCATGGTATGGCGCACCACCTCGCGCAGCAGCCGCACAAACGGCAGGTTGATCGAAGCCTGCATGGCTTCGCGCAGAGTGGGATTGCGGCTGTTGTCTTCGCGATTGAAGTTGCCGAAGGTGTGCAGGCCGCCGCCAGTGAAAAAGTTCTCTGCCGGGTTGGCGGAGAAACGCCGGTCCATGGCGGCGTCCAGCATCTTGTTGAGGTCGCGGTCTTCGGCCCCCAGCAGGTGGTCCACCGCCCAGCGGGTGAGGCTGTCCTGCCGGTCCACTTCGGTGGCGCGCAGCTGGTCGGGGGGCAGCTGGGCCAGGCGTTCGTGCAACTCGGCCACCAGTTCCAGGTAGGTGGCCAGCACGCGCAGCTTGGCGGTGGAACCCAGCTCCAGCTTGCTGCCTTCGTTGATGTCCAGCGGCTGCGCGGTGGTGTCGGTCTGCACGCGCACCTGGTTGCCCTGCGGGGTGGTTTCCCACAACGTGAAGCTGTAGCGCACCTCGCCAAAATTGCCGGGCCGCAGCAACCGCTCGCCAAACAGGCCCCTCTCGCGCGCGAAGGCGGGATCGGAAAGCTTGCCCAGGAAGTCGGTGACCGCCGACTGAAGCTGGCCATGCAGCGTGGCGGACATCTCGGCATCAAGCCGGTCCAGGCCGTAGAGCGAGGTGTCGAGCAGACCCGCCAGCCGGGTGCGCACGGCAGTGGTGCCCTTGCCGGACTGCGCGGGCAACAGCGGCGGGTTGCGCGCCATGTCGCGAAACACCAGGGGGTGGCGCAGCGCCTCGTCGCGCGTGGCGGCGTCGATGATGCCTTCGGCCGCCAGCAGGCGCAGGTGGGCATCGGTGCTCTGGTTCAAATCATCGCGCCCCTGCGCCAGGTACCACGATGGCCGCCGGTGCGCGATCATCAACGACACTGCCTGTCGCAGCACCTGGGCGCGCTCCTCCAGGTCTATCTCGCCCTGCCCGTCCGGCAGGCCGTCCAGGGGGGCCAGCAGGCGGCGGGCGCGTTCCGGGTCGGTGCCGAACCACACCCACAGCCCGTCGCCCAGACCGTTGACCTCACCGTGGCGCGGCGCGGCAGACAGGGGAACGGTATTCAGGTAGTCCAGCACCAGCTGGCGCCGCACCGGCAAGGTCTCTTCGCCTTGCTGGTAGGCGCGCACGGCAGCGGAAACCATCTGGCGCAGCTTTTCGCGCGCGTCCTGCGTGATGCCGTCGGGCGAATGGCGGTATTTCTCGATCTGGGTGGCCAGCGTGCTGCCGCCGGGGGTGTCCATCTCAGGGTGGAGCTTGCTCCCCAGCTGACCCAGCACGGCACGGGTGAAACGCACCCAGTCCACTGCCGGGTTCATGTATGGGCGTTTTTCGTCGAGCAGGTCACGGTTCTCGATAAACAGCAGCGCCTGCACCAGCATGGGCGGAATGCTGTCGAAGGACTCGAAGTGCCGGAAGGGGTAGCGGAAGGCGTAGATGGGTTCGCGGCGGCAGTCCAGCACGGTCAGGCCTGCCTGGGATTTCTCGGCATAGGGAGCGAAGAGCCCCCTGTCCTGATGCGCCAGCAGCGCGCTGTTGTGGCGCGCCTGCTCGGCCACCTCGAAGCCGCGCTCCTGCAGGCGCTGGGTGAAGTGGGGAATGCGCGTATAGCCCAGCCGCTCGTCGAACGGCCCGTGGGTGGGAAAGCGTATGTGCTCGCTAGGCCCTGCGCCCAGCTCGTGGCGCAGGGTGGCAGCGTAGCGGCTGGCCTCGGTTGCCTGAACGCGGGAGTGCTCGGCCTCCCAGATCACGAACGCACCCGCAGCCACCACCAGCACCAGCGTCACCACCAGCGCGATGCGCAGTGCCGAGCGCAAGACGACTCGGCCCGTCTGGCGGATGTTCCGACGGCGAGGTTCGGCTGGGGGGCGCTCCCTGCTGGCGCTTTGTTCTGACATGGCGGACGCTGACACTGCTGCAATGCAGCGATTATCCGGTCCACCGGAACAAACCTCAGCGGAACAGGGTGAAACTGGCGTCGCGGCGCTGGATAAGCCAGCCTTGCGAAGTGAGTGTCAACCGGTCCACGATCTCGCCAACCTGCTCGGCAGCGTCCGCGGGACGCCCCTTGGGAGTAAGCGGATCGCTGCGTTTGCCGCTCCACAGCAGCACGCGGCAGCGCGACAACGCTGCGCCCCCAGGCTCCACCTGGACCGCGTGGTTGCAGATCAGGTGCTGGGTGAGCCGGTCCGGGTCGCGCGCTGCGTAAGCGGCACGGATGGCCTCTCGCCCCTGCAAGGGCTGGCCGCCCGGGCGCACCAATGTGGCGTCGGGCGTGAACAGGCGCACCAGGGCGTCGTGGTCCTGCGCATCCACCGCGTCGGCGGCGGCCAGCACCACGTCGCGGCAGGCTTTTTCCGCCAGCAGGCATTCCAGGGGCGTCATCATGATGCGAGCCAGTTGACGAGTGCGCCGGCCACAGCGGCCGGGCGCTCCATCGGAGCCATGTGGCCTGCGTCCTCGATGATTTCCAGCAAGGCATGGGGCGCAAGCCGATGCATCGCCTCGTGCTGCGCCACGGGCGCCCAACTGTCCTGGCGGCCACAAAGGATCAGCGTTGGCACCTGCAAGCTCGCCAGCACACCGCTGGCGTCGGGGCGTTCCAGCAAGGCATGTATCTGGCAGGCAAACACGTCTGCGGACTTGCGCTCGAACATCGCCAGAATGGCTTCGATCAGCGGCGCATCTGCCAGGCGAGCAGGATGGACCATGCCCTGCACCCAGGCGGAGGCCATGGTGCGCACGCCCTGCGCCCGAGCCAGCGCCAGCAACGCATGGCGCTTGCGGGCCTCTTCCTCCCCGGCGGCGCCATTGGCTCGGGCCTGGTAACCGGTGTCGAGCAGCGCCACGCGCGTGATCCGTCCGGGCGCCTGGCGCAACACTTCCAGTGCCACGCGCGCGCCCATGGAATGCCCGGCAATGGCAAACCTGTCAGGCGCAGCGTCCAGCAACTGCCGGGCCATGCGCGGCAGACTGTCGGCCATGCCATGGTCCACCACCGTGCAGGTACGCCCGGCGTTCAACATGGGCAGCAGCGGCTCCCACACAGTGTGGTCGCACATCAGCCCCGGCACAAGCAGCAATGGTTCAGTCTGCATGATCGCCTCCTGCCGAACCACCCACGCCAATCAAGCGCTCCAGCAGCGAAGGATCGTTCAGCAGCACCTGTGCGTCACCCTGATGGATCAGGCTGCCGTGGTCCAGCACCACCGCACGGTGGCTGATGGCCAGCACCGCCTGCGGGTGCTGCTCCACGATGATGGCCGATAACCCCTCTTCACGGGTAATGCGGCGGATGGCGCGCAGCAGTTCCTCCACGATGATGGGGGCCAGCCCCTCCAACGGCTCGTCGAGCAGCAGCAGGCGCGGGTTGAGTACCAGCGCGCGGCCAATCGCCAGCATCTGCTGCTCACCGCCCGACAGCTGTGTGCCCAGGTTGCGCTTGCGCTCGGCCAGGCGCGGAAACATCTCGTACACGCGCGCCGGCGTCCAGGGCGACGGCCCCTGCCCTGCGCGAGCTACAGCGGTCAGGTTCTCGTCCACGGTCAGCGACTTGAAGATGTTGCGCTCCTGCGGCACCCAGCCCACACCTGCCGCCGCACGCTGGTGCGAAGGCATGCGGTGCAGGTCCGCGCCGCCGAGGCGGATGGTGCCACCATGCTGGCGCGTGGCCCCGGCAATGGTGTTGAGCAGCGTGGTCTTGCCCGTGCCATTGCGCCCCAGCAGCGCAAGCGTCTGCCCCTGGGGCAGCGAAAAGCTCACGCCGGTCAGCACCACCGCTTCGCCGTAGCCTGCGCTCAGTTCTTGAATGTCCAGCAAATCCGTCATAGGTATGGTTCCCCCCTGCCTTCAGGCGCCTGCCAAGGCGCCATGGCCCAGGTACACCGCCTTCACGCCTGGGTCGTTGGCAATCACGCCCGGCTCCCCCTCGACCAGCACCGCGCCGTTGACCAGCACAGTGATGAAACGCGCAAACTCGAACACCAGGTCCATGTCGTGCTCGATGAGCAGCACCGACACATCCGCAGGCAACGCTGCCACGGTGTGCAGCAATTCCTCGCGCTCCCCTGCGGGCACGCCCGCCACGGGCTCGTCCAGCAGCAACACGCGCGGCTCGCAGGCCAACGCAATCGCAATCTCCAGCAGGCGCCGCTTGCCGTAGGCCAGGTGCTCGGTGCGCACGTGGCCCACGTCAGCCAGGTGGAACTGCTGCAACAGCTCATCTACCCGCCGGTTCACCTGGGCGTGGCTGCCCAGCGGGCGCCACCAGCGGCCACCCAGGCCTTGGTGCTGCGCCACCACCATGGCCAGCGTTTCCTGCGGAGTCAGGCTGTGGAACAGCTGGTTGATCTGGAAGGTGCGCACCATGCCCCGGCGCACGCGCTGGTGCGGCGGCAAGGCAGAAATGTCCTCGCCGTCCAGCAAGATGCGCCCGGCCGTGGGCTTGAGCACGCCCGTCAGCAGGTTGATCAGCGTGGTCTTGCCCGCACCGTTCGGCCCGATGAGCGCGTGGCGTGCGCCTCGCTCCACGTTCAGGCTCACGTTCTGTGTGGCGGTGATGCCGCCAAACTGCTTGACCAGCCCCTCGGTGCGCAGCACGAAGTCAGGTTGCCCGCTCATCGCGCACCGCCTTTCGCGCCACGGCCAAACCACGTCCACGGGCGCAGCAGGCGGTCGCGCCCGACCAATACCAGCACCACCAGGAACAGGCCGATCCAGAAGGTCCAGTACTGCGGCGTGATCCCGGCGATCACGTCGTGCATCAGCTTGAACACCACGGCCCCCGCGACGCCACCGTAGAGCCAGCCCACGCCGCCAATCACCAGCATCAGCATCACGTCGGCCGAACGCTCGATGGAGAACACGTCCAGCGAGGCAAAGCCCGTGGTTTGCGCCAGCAAGGCCCCGGCCGCCCCGGCCATGCCAGCCGACACGGTGTAGACAACAGCCAGCCGCGCCGTCACGGGAATGCCAATGGCCATGGCACGCAGGCGGTTGTCGCGCACTGCCATGAGCGTGGCTCCGAAGGGCGAATGCACCACACGGCGCGCCAGCAGAAAACACACCAGCAGCACCACCAGCGAATACCACGCGGCCACCTGGCCATACAGGTCAAATTCAAAGCGCCCCAGCACCGGCCCCATCATCACGCCCTGCAGGCCGTCGGCACCGCCGGTGAGCCAGTCCAGCTTGTTGGCCAGCTCATAAAGAATCAGCGCCAGCCCCAGCGTCACCATGATGCGCGTGAGGTCCGTGCCCCGCAGAATGGTGAAGGAACACAGCGCTCCCAGCACGGTGGACGCCAGCACCCCCACCACCAGCCCGGCCAGCGGGTCGGGCATCACGAACTTGGCGAACAGCGCCGCCGTATACGCGCCAAAGCCCAGAAAGGCTGCATGCCCGAGCGAGACGATGCCGGTGTAACCCAGGATGAGGTCCAGCGACACCGCGAACAGCGCGACGATGGCGACCTCGTTGATGATGAGCGAGTGCTCCATGAACAGGGCGGGCGACGCCAGCGCACCCACCCACAGCGCGTATTCCCAAGGCCGCCAGCGGGCCTTCTGCAACAGCGACGGCGTGTTCATTTGCCACCTCCCATGCGAGAGAAAAGACCATGCGGCCGCCAGATCAGGATGGCAATCATGAGCGAATAGACGATGAACGCCCCCAGCTTGGGGATGAAGTACTTGCCAGCGACGTCGGCCACGCCCAGCAGCAGCGCTGCCAGCAGCGGCCCGGTGATGGACGAGGTGCCGCCCACAGCCACGACGATGAGGAAGTACACGAGAAACTTGAGCGGGAAGCTCGGGTCCAGACCCAGCACCTCGGCCCCCAGCGCGCCACCCAGCCCCGCCAGGCCCGAGCCCACCGCAAAGGTGGCGGCAAACACCACGTTGACGTTGATGCCCAGGCCTGCGGCCACACGCGGGTCGTCCACGCTGGCCCGCAGGCGGCTGCCAAAGCGCGTGCTGGACAGCACGTACTGCAACCCCACGGTGAACGCGGCGCAGATGGCAATGATGAAGAGCCGGTAATGCCCCATGCCCAGCGCACCGTCGAACAGCTCGGTGCGGCCACGCAGCCATTCGGGCAACTGGATGATCTGCTGCTGCGACCCCATGAAGTAGTCGGTGGCCGCCACGGCCATGAACGTCAGCCCGATGGTGAAGAGCACCTGGTCCAGGTGAGGCTTGCCGTACATGGGCCGGTACAGCGTGCGCTCCAGCACCGCCCCCGCCAGCGCCGTGCCCGCAAAGGCCAGCGGCAGGCAAATCAAGAAAGGCACACCGTGGCTCTGCATCAGTGCCACCGTCAGGTAGCCGCCTGCCATGGCAAACGCGCCGTGGGCCAGGTTGATGAAGTTCATCAGACCCATGGTCACCGACAGTCCCACGGCCAGGATGAACAGCAACATGCCGTAGGCGATGCCGTCGAAAAGAATGGTCAGCATGGAAACACTCCTCCCGGGAGCGGGCACAGGGGCACCCGCTCCGGAAGCCGAGAAAAAAGTCCCGAAGGTCCGGGGTCAGCGCGCCTTGCCAGGGTCCTTGACGTCGGTCACCGTCTGGATTTCCTGGTTCCAGAGCTGGCCGTTGACCTTCTCCACCCTGCGCACGTAGACGTTGTGCACCACGTCACGGGTCTGCGCGTCGATCAGAACGGGGCCGCGCGGGCTCTCGAACACCTGCCCCTTCATGGCCTGCAACAAGGCCTCGCCGCCGGTGCCTTTGGTCTTCTTCGCGGCTTCGTAGATCACACGCATGCCGTCGTAAGCACCCACCGCCATGAAGTTCGGGCGCATGCCATTGTTGGCCTTGCCAAAGGCCTCAACAAACTGGCGGTTCAGGGCCGAGTTGTGCGATGCCGAATAGTGGTGCGCGGTGACCACGCCCAACGCCACGTCGCCCATGCCGTTGAGGATGTCGTCATCGGTCACGCTGCCCTCGGCAATCATGCGGATGCCGGCCTTGTCCAGGCCACGCTCGGCAAACTGCTTCATCAGCGCAGAACCCACGCCGGAAGGCACGAAGGTGAACAGCGCGTCGGGCTTGGCATCACGCACCTTCTGCAGGAAGGGGGCGAAGTCCGGGCTGCGCAGCGGCACGCGCAGCGACTCGATCACCTGGCCGCCGTTGGCGATGAAACGCTCGTTGAAGTACTTTTCGGAGTCCACGCCGGGGGCGTAGTCGGTGACCAGCGTCACCACCTTCTTGATGTTGTTCTTGGTGGCCCAGTCGGCCAGCGTGGTCACCACCTGCGGCACCGTGAAGCTGGTGCGGATGATGTAGGGCGACGCTTCGGTGATGCTGGACGTGGCCGCAGCCATGACCACCAGCGGCGTCTTGGACTGCGTGGCCACCGGGGCCGTGGCCATGGCCAGCGGCGTCAGGCCGAAGCCCGCCAGCACCTGCACCTTCTCGTTGATCACCAGTTCCTGCGCAATGCGCTTGGTCACATCGGGTGCGCCGGTGTCGTCCTTGACGATGAGCTGCACCTTCTTGCCCGCCACGCTGTCGCCGTGCTGCGCCATGTACAGGCGGGCTGCGGCTTCGAGCTGCTTGCCAGTGGAGGCGAACGGCCCGGTCATGGGCAGAACCATGCCAATCTTGAAGGTTTCCTGGGCCAAGGCGTGGCCCATGTGGCCAGCTAGGGCCATGGTGGCAAGGGCGCTGAGGAAGTGGCGTTTGCGCATGAATCTGTCTCCTGTTGTTGATCTCACAGAGGAAACATCTTCGTGCGGACACCGTGGAAGCGTCCAATGCTATTGCCGGACGAGCTATGCGAATTGCTTATAGCTTACTCGTCATCGGCTCCGGCGATAGCCTGTGCAACCAGCCTCAGGGTGTCGGCCAGCATCTGTGCAGCAGGCGTGGGCAAGTAGTCTGCCCTGCGGATCACGCCGATCGTGCGGGGCTCGTGGCTCACGGGCAGTTTCAACTCCACCAGCAGACCCGCCTCGATCTCCCGCTGCAACTGGCGGGGCGCCATCATGGCCAGCCGGTCGCTCTGTGCCAGCATGGCCAGCATCATGATCGCGCTGTTGACGCGCAATGCGCTTGCAGGCATGGGCAGCCCGGCAGCAAGCAAAGTCCGCTCAAAGGCTGCCTGCGCGGGCGTGTTGGGCATGGGCATCACCCATTGGGCATCGCGCAGGTCCTTCCACACCAGCCTGCGGCGCCGCGCGAGCGGGTGGCCTGCCCTGGCCATCACCGCCAGGCTGTCGATGAACAGCGTTTCCTGCGCCAGGTCCGGCCCCGGCAACGCGGGCCGCAGCGCGCCCACCACCATGTCGATCTCGGCGTGCCGCAACTGGTGCAGCAGGGCATCGTAGGTGCCGTCGATGATGGTGATGTTCAAGCCTGGGTAGGCACGCAGCACGGCATCGACCGTCTGCGCCAGCAGCCGCCCTGTGGAGAAAGGCAGGGTACCGATGACAATGCGCCCCTGCACCACGCCAGCGCGCATGGAAAGCTCGTCACCCGCCTGCTGCAATTCGGCCAAGCAGAGCTTGGAGGCCTTCAGCACCGCCTCGCCCACTTCCGTGAGCCGCAAGCCCTTGCGCGCCCGAACAAAAAGAAGCGCGCCAGCCATGTGCTCCAGCTGCGCCAGACTCTGATGTACCGCCGATTGGCTGATGCCCAGCCGCTGCGCGGCGGCAGATTCGGAAACGGTCTCGGCCAGCAGTACCATGGTCTGCAGGTGCCGCTGGCCCGCTCCCAAGGCCAGCCGGCTGGCCAGCCAGTCGAGCCCACCGTCGAGGGGTTTGTGCGTCAGCGGCCGTGCGTGCGCCAGGTGGTTGAGCGCTCGCGCCGCGCGGCGCAGCAGCTGCGCGGCGGCCGCGGCTGGCCGCATGCCGCGCCCGGATCGGTCGAACAGCGACTGACCAAGCGCCTCCTCCAGCTCCTGCACGGCGCGAGCCACCGAAGACTGCGACAGGTGCAAGGCCTCCGCCGCCCGCACCGTGCTACCCAGCGCCGCCACGGCGCAGGCCGCTTTCAAACGCTTGAATTGACCGGCCAGAAGCATGGACTCGGCGCGGCCTCAGGCCAATCGCCACTGTTTCTGCGCCGCAAACACCGCGTTCGGGTACTGCGGCTTGCCCCGGCTGCCGTTGTAGCGGCCCAGCGCCAGGAACAGGTCGCCGTTCTCCCGGTCCAGGTAGTGGCGCAGGATCACGCAGCCAAAGCGGATGTTGGTCTGCATGTGAAAGAGTTTGCCCGCGTCGCCGTCGCCAATGAGCCGTGCCCAGAAAGGCATGATCTGCATGTAACCCCGGGCCCCCACGCGCGAGATGGCGAACTTGCGAAACGCACTTTCCACCTGGATGAGGCCGAGCACCAGCGAGGTGTCGAGCCCGGCCCGGCGCGTTTCGTACCAGACGGTCTGCAAAAACTCGACGCGGGTCTGCAGTTCGGGCTTGCGGCGCTGCAGCCTGGGACTCATCTCGCCCAGCCAGCGCAAGTAGGCCAGCCGGGCATCGGTGCTCATGAATTCCGGCTCGGGCGGCCCAGCGTATTCCACCGCCGCGCGCAAGGCCAGACGCACCGAATCGGCCAGAGGCTCTTCCAGCTGCCCTCCTGCCCACGCCACAGGCGCGCCGCCGGGCAGCACACCGGCCATGGCAGCCCCCAGCCCCCACGACAGGCAACGGCGGCGCTGCGGTGAATGGCTGACGGAACCCACGGCGATCACACCCCCAGACGCTCCTTGAGCAAGCCCAGCACGTCGGCGGCGGCCACCTTGGTGGCGGCGGCATCGCGGCGGTGCTGGTATTCGACCTGGCCATCTTTGAGGCCCTTGTCGCCGATGGTGACACGGTGCGGCACACCGATCAACTCCCAGTCGGCGAACATGGCGCCCGGGCGCTCACCCCGGTCGTCCAGCATCACGTCCACACCCAGCGCGGCGAGCTGGTCGTGCAGCTGTTCGGCGGCGGCTTTCACGGCCTCGCTGCGGTCCATGCCGATGGGGCAGATCACCACGGTGAACGGCGCAATGGCGTCGGGCCAGATGATGCCGCGCTCGTCGTGGTTCTGCTCGATGGCCGCCGCGGGCAGGCGCGTCACGCCAATGCCGTAGCAACCCATCTCGAAGGGCTTGGGCTTGCCGTCCTCGTCGAGGAAGGTGGCGTTCATCGCGCGGCTGTACTTGGTGCCCAGGTAGAACACGTGGCCCACCTCGATGCCGCGCTCGATGGCCAGCACACCTTTGCCGTCGGGCGACGGGTCGCCCGCGACGATGTTGCGGATGTCGGCCACCAGCGCGGGCTCGGGCAGGTCGCGGCCCCAGTTCACGCCGGTGATGTGGTGATCCACCTCGTTGGCGCCACAGATCCAGTCGGCCATCACGGCCACCTCGCGGTCGGCGACCACGGTCACCGGCTGCTTCATGTTCAGGGGCCCCAGATAACCCGGCTTGCAGCCGAAGTGGGCCACGATCTCGGCCTCGGTCGCGAAACGGAAGCCCAGGTCCAGGCCAGGCAGCTTGCCGACCTTCACTTCATTCATGTCGTGGTCGCCACGCAGCAGCAGTAGCCACACACGGGACTTGACGACTTCATCGCGCTCGTTGATGTCGTCGGTGGCCAGCACGATGGACTTGACCGTGGTGGACAGCGGCACGCCCAGCAACTCGGCCACCTGAGCACAGGTGCTCTTGCCCGGCGTGGGGGTTTTGGTCAGCGGCTGGCTGGCTGCAGGGCGTGGGCCTTGGGGCGCCAGGGCCTCGGCCTTCTCGATGTTGGCCGCGTAATCGCTGTCGGGGCAATAGACAATCGCGTCCTCGCCGGTGGCGGCGATCACCTGGAACTCCTCGCTCAGGTCGCCGCCAATGGCGCCGCTGTCGGCAGCCACGGCACGGTAGGTCAGGCCGAAGCGGTCGAAGATGCGGCGGTAGGCCGCCGCCATGACCTGGTAGCTGATCTGTGCGCTGTCGCGGTCGCGGTCAAAGCTGTAGGCGTCCTTCATGATGAACTCGCGCCCGCGCATCAGGCCAAAGCGGGGACGGCGCTCGTCACGGAACTTGGTCTGGATCTGGTAGAAGTTCTTGGGCAGCTGCTTGTAGCTGCGCAGCTCCTGGCGCGCCACGTCGGTCACCACTTCTTCGCTGGTGGGCTGCACCACGAAGTCACGCTCGTGCCTGTCCTTGATGCGCAGCAACTCCGGGCCCATCTTGTCGAAGCGCCCCGTCTCCTGCCACAGTTCCGCGGGCTGGATGACGGGCATGGTCATCTCCACCGCGCCAGCGGCGTTCATCTCCTCGCGGATGATTTTTTCTACCTTCTGGATCACCCGCAGGCCCATGGGCATGTAGGTGTAGATACCGGCACCGAGCTTCTTGATCATGCCCGCGCGGGTCATGAGTTTGTGGCTGACGACCTCGGCATCGGCCGGGGCTTCCTTGAGGGTGGAGATGAAGAACTGGGAGGCTTTCATGGATGGGTGTTGCACGACCCGCCCGTGGCCTGGTCTGGCAGGCGCTCCTCGGGATTTCCCCCCCGAAACGCTACTCAAGCCCGGGCCTACGATGCATAATCGAGACAGTTTCAAAATTTGGGGTTGATTATGCTTGACAGAGATGGCTTCAGGCCCAATGTCGGCATCATTCTGCTCAACCAGAAGAACCAGGTGTTCTGGGGGAAGCGCATTCGCACCCACTCCTGGCAGTTTCCGCAAGGGGGCATAGACCGGGGTGAAACCCCCGAACAGGCCATGTTCCGGGAACTGCACGAGGAAATCGGTTTGCGCCCGGAGCATGTGAGCATCGTTGCCCGCACACGGGACTGGTTGCGCTATGAAGTGCCAGACCGCTACATCCGCCGGGATGCACGCGGTCATTACAAGGGGCAGAAACAGATCTGGTATCTGCTGCGCCTGGTGGGCGGCGACTGGAACCTGAACCTGCGCGCCACCAACCATCCGGAATTCGACGCCTGGCGCTGGAACGACTACTGGGTTCCGCTCGACGTGGTCGTGGAGTTCAAGCGCGGCGTCTACGAGATGGCCTTGACGGAGCTTGCGCGCTTCCTGCCCAGGCAGGACAACCGCAACCGCTACCTGCGCAGCAATGCGCGCCCCAGGCAGTTGCAGCCCGTCCAGGAGTTGGCGGCGACGCGCGCGAGCCACCTGAGCGTCCCCGTGAACCTGGAACTGCCGCCCGGCGCCTGTTTCGACCCGGACCCGCAACACCCCGCCCGGGAATCCGCCCCCAGACCATCTTCCCCCGGAGGCCCCGCATGAGCGCGCCGTTCCATTCGGCGCCGTCGCTTGCTGCGGCGCTGCTGTCCTGCGCCTGCGCGGGCGCCTTCGCTCAACGCGCCGCGGACGACGTGGATTGGCGCGAATCGGAAGTCCCTGCGCCGCCCGCACTGCGGACCGAGGGGCTTCTGAAGTTCGACGTATCGGTGAACTCGGAGCTGAGCTACGGCGTTGACCCTGCGTCCATCGGCATCGGCGAGGACGGCGTGGTGCGCTACGTGATGGTGGCGGCCAGCCGCAGCGGTGCGCTCAACGCACTGTATGAAGGCGTGCGCTGCGCCACTGGCGAAGTGAAAACCTACGCCCGCTGGAACCCCGCGCCTCCGGGCTCGTGGACGCTGGCGCAACAGCCGCAATGGCGGCCGATGCTGGCAGGCAACGCCGCTTCGCGGCCCGCGCTGGCCTTGGCCAGGGCCGGCCTGTGCCAGGGAGCGGCACCCAACGGCCCTGTGCCGAAGATGCTGCGCGAACTGCGCTACGGCCGCCCGACGCAGCCCTGAAACCCGGCCCGGTGCACCCGCTCAGACGCGGGTGAGCACCAGGTTGTCGCGGTGGATCATCTCGGGCTCGGCGGCGTAGCCCAGCAGCTTCTCGAAATCGGCTGACGACTTGCGGCAGATGAGGCGCGCCTCGCTGGCAGCGTAGTTGGCCAATCCGCGCGCCACTTCGGCACCGCGCATGTCGCGGATGGCGATCACGTCGCCACGCGAGAAATCGCCTTCCACACCCGTCATGCCGATGGGCAGCAGGCTCTTGCCCTCCTGCACGATCTTGGCCACGGCGCCGTCGTCCACCATCACTGCACCGCGCAGCTGCAGGTGGTCGGCCATCCACTGCTTGCGCGCCTGCTTCTTGGGGGTGTCGGCAATCAGGCAGGTGCCTATGGGCTCGCCCGCCACCAGGCGCAGCAACGCATTGGGTTCGCGGCCCCAGGCAATGACGGTGGAGGCGCCCGACCCGGCAGCGCGCTTGGCCGCCAGGATCTTGGTGATCATGCCGCCAGTACCCACGCGCGAACCGGCACCGCCTGCCATTTCCTCAAGCTGGGGATCGCCCGCACGCGCCACATGCACGAACTGCGCGCCGGGGTCCTTGCGCGGATCGGCGGTATACAGACCCTTCTGGTCGGTCAGGATGACCAGCACGTCGGCTTCCACCAGATTGGCCACCAACGCGCCCAGGGTGTCGTTGTCGCCGAACTTGATCTCGTCGTTGACGACGGTGTCGTTTTCGTTGATGACCGGCACCACCCCCAGCTGCAGCAGTGTGAGCAGGGTGGAACGGGCGTTGAGGTAGCGTTCGCGGTCGGCCAGGTCGGCGTGGGTCAGCAGCACCTGCGCGCTGCCTATGCCCTGCTCGCGCAGCTTGGTCTCGTACATCTGCACCAGGCCCATCTGGCCCACTGCAGCGGCGGCCTGCAGTTCGTTGACTTCCTTGGGGCGAGCCTTCCAGCCCAGGCGCTTCATGCCTTCGGCTATTGCACCGCTGCTGACCATGATGACTTCGCGCCCGTCCTTGACCAGGGCGCTGAGCTGCTCGCTCCACTGACCAATGGCCGCTTCGTCCAGGCCCCGCCCTTCGTTGGTGACCAGGCTGGAGCCCACCTTGACCACGATGCGGCGCGCAGCGCTGAGCACATCGGCGGGGGCGGACTGGGGCGCGGCAACGGCCGGTGCAGCGATTTCTTGGCTCATGATCGTCGGTCAGGCGAAGAGAAAACGGGCTCTGGGAGCGGCTGGGGCAAGGAGCTGCCCCGCAAAGGCTGGATCAATACAGGGTCAATCGCGAAAACGCGGGTCGTCCGATGGAGGCGGCGCCTCGTCAGCCGGGCCGCGCGCTGCATCGAAACGCGGGTCCACGTCCACCGGGGGCTTCTCGGCCTCGCGGGTGGCCACGATGTGCTGGAAGATCTTCTGCACCAGCAGCTCGCAGCCTTCACGCGTGAGCGCGGAAATCTGGAACACCGGGCCCTTGAACTTGAAACGCTTGACGAAGTCCTTGACGCGCGCCTCGCGCTCTTCTTCGGGCACCATGTCGAGCTTGTTGAGCACCAGCCAGCGCGGTTTGGCATGCAGCTCGGGGTCGTACTTCTTGAGTTCGGCAACGATGGCCTTGGCCTGTGCCACCGGGTCCACGGCATCGTCGAACGGGGCCATGTCCACCACGTGCAGCAGCAGGCGTGTGCGCTGGAGGTGGCGCAGGAACTGGTGCCCCAGGCCCGCGCCCTCGGAGGCACCTTCGATCAGCCCGGGCACGTCGGCCACGACGAAGCTTTTCTCGGGCCCCACGCGCACCACGCCCAGGTTGGGGTGCAGCGTGGTGAAGGGGTAATCGGCAATCTTGGGGCGTGCATTGGACACCGCCGCGATGAAGGTGGACTTGCCCGCATTGGGCATGCCCAGCAGGCCCACGTCGGCCAGCACCTTCAACTCAAGCTGAACGCTGAAGCGCTCGCCCGGGTGGCCCGGCGTCTTCTGGCGCGGCGCGCGGTTGATGGAGCTTTTGAAGCGCAGGTTGCCAAAGCCACCGTCACCGCCCTTGGCCAGCAGAATCTGCTGCCCGGGCTGCAGCAGCTCGTGCATGATCTCGCCGGTCTCGGCGTTGCGGATGATGGTGCCCACCGGCATCTTCAGGACGATGTCCTCGCCCTTGGCGCCGAACATGTCGGAACCCTTGCCGTGCTCGCCACGCTGCGCCTCGAAGCGGCGCGAGTAGCGGTAGTCCACCAGGGTGTTGAGGTTCTCGTCGGCCAGTGCATAGACGTGGCCGCCGCGTCCGCCATCCCCGCCATCGGGGCCGCCGAACTCCTTGTATTTCTCGTGCCGGAAGGACACGCAGCCATTGCCACCGTCGCCAGCGGCCACGTCGATGTAGGCTTCGTCAACGAATTTCATGACTGCATTGTCCCTGAATCAAAAAAACACAAAAGGCCCGCGCTTGCGGGCCCTTGGAGCTGCCGGGGCGGGCACGGGGCGCCGCCACGGAGCAGGTGCATTACACCGGGGTGACGAAAACCGTCTTGCGGTTCAGTGCGCCCTTGGTGGCAAAGCTGACCTTGCCGTCCACGGTGGCGTAGATGGTGTGGTCTTTGCCCAGGCCGGTGCCTTCACCAGCGTGGAAACGGGTGCCGCGCTGACGCACGATGATGGCGCCTGCGGAGATTTCCTGGCCGCCGAACACCTTCACACCCAGCATCTTGGGCTTGGAATCGCGACCGTTTCGCGTTGAGCCGCCGCCTTTTTTCTGTGCCATGGTGCTTTACTCCTTAGCCGTTGATCGAGCCGATCTGCAGCTCGGTGTAGTTCTGACGATGGCCCTGGCGCTTCTGGTAGTGCTTGCGACGGCGCATCTTGAAGATGCGAACCTTGTCGCCACGACCGTGAGAAACCACGGTGGCCGTGACCGTTGCGCCGGAGACCAAGGGCGTGCCCACCTTGATGCTTTCGCCGTTGCCGACGGCCAGCACCTGGTCGATCACGATCTCTTGACCCACGTCCGCAGCAATCTGTTCTACTTTAAGTTTTTCGCCAACGGCAACGCGATACTGCTTGCCGCCGGTTTTTATGACCGCGTACATATGAACCTCGAATGGTGATTTCGACGGACGGATTTCCGCCGAACCGCGAATTCTAGCCGATAAGCCCCGCGCACGCAAGTCAGGCCCGCACGCTGCTATGCTGCACCCATGCTTGCCCTTGCCGACTGGCCCCTGCCGGAACGCCGTCACATCACCGGCGTGCTCACCGACATCGACGACACCCTGACCGACGGCGGGGCGGTTGGCCCCTTGGCGCGCGCAGCGCTGAATGCCTTGCGCGACGCCGGGCTGCCCGTGATCGCCGTGACCGGGCGCCCTGCCGGCTGGAGCGAGGAACTGCTGCGTGGCCAAACGGGCGGCCCCCTGCCCTGCCCGCTGGACGCCATCGTGGCCGAGAACGGCGCCGTGGCCCTGCTGCCGGGCGAAACCCGCAGGCGTTACCTGCAGGACGAAACCACCCGCCATGCCAATGCTGTGCGCCTGCACGCCGCCGCAGAACGCGTGCTGCGCGAAGTGCCCGGCGCCACGCTGGCGCAGGACAGCCCCGGACGCGAGACCGACATCGCCATCGACCACAGCGAACACGCCCACCTGCCGCCCGACGCCGTGGCCCGGGTGGTGGCCTTGCTGCGCGAAGAAGGCCTGACCGCAACGGTCAGCAGCATCCACATCAACGGCTGGATTGGCAACCACGACAAACTGGCGGGCGCGCGCTGGATGGTGGCCGACCTGCTGGGCCGCACGCTGGACGCCGAGGCCGACCGCTGGGTGTACGTGGGCGACTCGACCAACGACCAGGTGATGTTCGCGCACTTTCGCCACAGCGTGGGCGTGGCCAATGTGGCGCGCTTTCTGCCGCAACTGCGCCAGCCACCACGTTATGTGACGCGGCAGGAGCGCGGCGCGGGCTTTGCGGAGGTTGCCAGCGCCCTGCTGCAGGCGCGCGGGCTGCCGGGCGTGGGGGGCATGGCTTGAGTCAGGCAGCACACCCCCTGCCCGCCCACGCCCGCCTGGGGCTGGTCAGCATCTTCGGCTCCACCTTCTTCGAGCTGGTGGGCTACTTCATGCTCACGCCCTGGCTGATTCTGCGGCTCAAGAGCGCGGACGTGCCTACGGCGCTGGCTGGGCTGTTCGCGGCCAGCGGTTGGCTCGGCATTTTTTTGATGACACCTTTCGCCTCTGCAGTGACCCGGCGGCTCGGGCGGCGGCCGACGCTGTGGCTTTCCGGCGCGGTGCCAGTGGCGGCTGGCGTGGTGTTCGGCTTGACGCAAGGCCTCGCGCAGGGGCTGGTGCTGTGGTTCGGCCTGAAGATGCTGGTAGGCACGGCTTCAGGCCTGCGCTGGGTGCTGGCCGAGGCCGTGGTGGCCGAATTTTCGGCACCGAGCCAACGGGGCCGCAACGTTGGCCTGTTTGAAACCATGGTGGGTGCCACCTTCGTGCTCGGCCCCGCGCTGCTGGCCTGGCTGGGCCCGGCCTCCATGACATCCCTTTGGGTGGCGGTGGGCTTTCTGGTGGCGGGGCTGGCCTGGAGCCTGTCCATTCCACCACTGCCGCCCGCGCACGACGAGGCCGACGCCAAGGTGGGCCTGAGCGGCGTGTGGCATGCGCTGTGGGCTCACCCGGTCATCATGCTGGCGGGTTTTGCGGGCGGTTTTTTTGAAAGCGGCGTCACCTCCATCCTGCCGCTGTACGGGTTGGCATTGGGCCTGGGCGCGGCGGCGGCGGCACTGCTGGTGTCGGCCAGCGGGCTGGGCAGCGCCGTGCTGATGCTGCCCGCAGGCATGCTGGCCGACCGCCTGAGCCTGCGCCACCCCCAGGGCTTTTGGGGCGACGCCCGACACACCCGGCTGCAACTGATGCGCGTGTTTGCCGCCATCACGCTCGCAGCCACGGCGCTCATTCCCTGGGTGGCAGGCACACCGTGGCTGGCCTGGCCGGTGGCTTTCGTTTGGGGCGGTGCAGGCGGCAGCCTCTACACGCTGGCGATGATCGACATCGGCTCCCGCGAAAAAGGCGTGACGCTGGTCAACAGCACGGCGGTGCTGGTGATGTCTTACACCGCCGGGGGTGTGCTGGCGCCCGCCCTGGGTGGAGCGGCACTGCAGTGGTCGCCATTGCTGGGCTTCCCTGCCCTGCTGATCCTGGTGGCCGTACTGGGCCTGTGGATGCTGCTGAAGGCCCGCATCGGTGAACGGATGTGACCGCTCGCGGTCGAAGCCTGAACAAAGGAGACGACATGGCCATATCCTGGCTGACCGCCTTGAAAGTGATCCCCTGGGGCGACGTGATCGAGCACGCGCCAGCCGTGCTCAAAGGCGCACGCCGCTTGCTGGAACGGCAGAACGACCCCCACGTGGCGGGTGACCCGCCTGCGGCCGGAGAAACGGGGGCAGACCTGCCCGCCCTGCAGCTCAGGCTGCAGCAGCTGGAGCGGCAGCACGCCGCCGACATGGCGCAGCTGACCCAGATGGTGGCCGACCTGGCCGAACAGAACGCGCGGCTGGTGGCCGCCGTGGAGCTGTTGCGCCTGCGCACCCGCTGGCTGCTGGTGGGCACCGCCGTGCTGGCAGCAGGCTTGGCCGCTCTGGCTTTCTGGGGGCGGTGACAGCGCCCTCAGGGCGCGCGCGCAGGCTCCACACCCGGCGCGGGTGCGGTATGCGTGCCGCGGTCCAGCACCCGATCGGCCAGGCCGCCACCTGCCCACATGCCCAGCAGCGCCAGCCAGGCTGTGACGGCAAAGATGGAGCCGCCCGTCATGCCCGCGCCCACGGCACACCCACCTGCCAGCATGGAGCCGAACCCCATGAACACGGCGCCGACGATGTAACGCGGCATGGTGTAGCCGCCGCCAAAGCCTTCGAGCTTCCATTCCCGCCCCACCAGCGCTCCCGCCAGCGAACCCAGAAACACCCCGGGCATCAGGCCCAGGCCAAAGGTCCAGGGGCCTGCCGGGTCGTTCAGCACGTGCATCAGCCATTCGGCGGAAGGGCCGCTGAACGTCAGCCCCTGAATCTGCACCACCTCGAACGAGTTCGACATCACCTGAAAGGTGAAATACCAGCCGCCAGCCACCATCAGACCCGTGGCCATGCCGCCGAACCACTTCCAGAAACCCCAGCCGCTGCGCACCGCGAAGAACAAGGCGGCTGCCATCCAGACCAGGCCAAACGCCAGCCCCACCATGGGGCCACCGCCGATCAGGGCCAACACGCTGCGCGATGGGCCACCCTCCACCACCCACCAGCTGCTGACGGCTTCGCGCCAGGGCGCAAGGATGCCCCCCAGAGACGCCTGGGCCACCACGGCAAAGATGAGCCCCGACAGCAGCGCCCGCAGGTTGCCGTTGGCCGAGAGCACCAGCAGGCGGCTGGCGCAGCCCCGCGTCATGACCATGCCCACGCCGAACAGCAGTCCGCCGATCAGCGCGCCAGACAGGCTGCCGCGGGACGACAACTGGCGCGCGCTGGACACATCCAGCCCGCCCAGCAGCACCAGCGCCTGCACCACCACCACCGCGGTGGAAAACGCCAGCAGCCAGACGGCCAGCTTGTCGCCAAAGCGCCGGTGCCAGAACTCGATGACCGCCGCGCGCAGGCAGAACTTGGAGCGCTGCCCGAAAAACCCAAAACCCACACCCAAGGCCAGCCCGCCCATGGCCAGCACGGCGGCCTCGCCAAAGGCCTCGTTCCATCCCGCCCAGTTCATCCCATGCTCCATCCGTAAATCATTAACAGATGATATTCAAGGTTTTACCAAAGACGGGCGTTGATCCAGATCAACCCCCCAAGGGATACACCCTGCGAGACTGCACGCTGGTTTTTTGAGCACGCGGCAGGCATTCGCGCTCCGCCAGAGCAAATGGAACATTCAATCCCCTCCCCCTCACTTGAAACAGCAGCCCAGCGCCTGCACGACCTGGCCCGCACCTCGGGCTTGCGCGCGTGGCAGCTGGGCGGCAAGACCCTGCTGCCCGTGGTGCAGGGTGGCATGGGCGTAGGCGTGTCCGCTGGCGGCCTGGCGGGCCACGTGGCCCGGCTGGGTGGCGTGGGCACCATCTCGTCGGTGGACCTGCGCCGCCTGCACCCCGACCTGATGGCCCAGACCCAGCACCTGGACAAGGAACCCGACGCCCGCGAGCAGATTGACGCGGCCAACCTGACGGCGCTGGACCGCGAAATCCAGCGGGCCCGCACGCTGTCGCAGGGCCACGGCATGGTTGCCGTGAACGTGATGAAGGCCCTGAGCGCCTATGAAATCTACGTGCGCCAGGCGCTGGAAAGCGGCGCCGACGCCGTGGTGGTGGGCGCAGGCCTGCCGCTGGACCTGCCCGACCTGGCAGCCGAACACCCGCAGGTGGCGCTCATTCCCATCCTGTCGGACGCAAGGGGTGTGCAACTGGTGGTGCGCAAGTGGGAGAAAAAAGGCCGCCTGCCCGACGCCATCGTGATCGAGCACCCCCGGCTGGCCGGCGGCCACCTGGGCGCGGCCAAGGTGGGCGACCTGCAGGACACACGCTTCGACTTCGACGTGGTGATACCGCAGGTGCTGGCCTTCTTCAAGACGGCGGGCATTGAACGCGAGATTCCCCTGATCGCGGCGGGCGGCATCAGCAGCCACGAGGACATCGCCCGCCTGCAGGCCCTGGGCGCCAGCGCCGTGCAGCTGGGCACCGCCTTTGCCGTGACGCAGGAAAGCGACGCCGACGCCCACTTCAAGCAGGTGCTGGCCAACGCCCGCCCCGAAGACGTGGTGGAGTTCGTGAGCGTGGCGGGCCTGCCCGCGCGCGCCGTGCGCACCCCCTGGCTGGACAAGTACCTGCGCGTGGAGCCCAAGCTCAAGGCCGTGGCCCACGTGAAGAAGAAATGCAACATGTCCTTCGACTGCCTGGCGCACTGCGGCCTGCGCGACGGCAAGGCCGAGATGGGGCAATTCTGCATCGACCAGCAACTGGGCCACGCGCTGGAAGGTGACACCGAGCGCGGCCTGTTCTTCCGGGGGGCGGGCAAGCTGCCCTTCGGCCACGAGATCCGCCCCGTGCAGGATTTGATGCTGCACCTGCTGGGCGAACCCGCCTGAACCCGCCTGGCGCGCCGCAGGCCTTCAGCGGCGCACCGGTTCCAGGTCTGCGTCGCACCCCTGCCCGGCGGCCACCCAGCGTGGCGCCAGCCGCCGCAACAGGAAGGCCGCCCAGCGCCACCGCATTGGCAGCACGCCTGCCGGATCGCTGATGGCGCCGCACACATAGCGCTTGTCAACTTCTGCCCAACGCAATGCTGTGCACGCGCCCCTGCGGCGGCCGGACAACACCATGCCCAGGGGGCAAGGCTCGGCCAGGCAGCACACGCCACAGCCGTTGCAGGGCGCTCCCACAGGGGGCTTGGCCGGGGCCTGCGGGTGGATGTGGATGACCTGTTCGCGTGGTGCCAAGGCTGCCCCTTACCAGCGCAGCAGGCGCGCGCCCGCCAACAGGCCCTGCACAAACCGGCCATGCAGATCGCGCTTGGTCGAAGTTAAAGCCCTTATTCGTTTCATGGTCCGCAAAGGTTACAGCAGCGGCGGAAGTTCTTCAGTCAGGCATCCGACGCATCATGGGCCTGGCCCTGTGGCGCGCGCTCCCGCGCGAGCCACAGGGGTTTCGATCAATGCAAATCAACCAGAGAGGTCCTCAAGTTCCACAGATGCGTAGCCACCCCGTCGGAAATCACTTGGGGTGGTGCCAAAGCGCCGCCGGAAGCGCCGGTTGAAGTGTGAGATGTCGCGAAACCCGGCCTCGAAGGCAATGCCTGCAATCGACCACGCGGCGTAGCGTGGGCTGCGCAGCATGGCGCGCGCAGCGTCCAGTCTGCGTGCCGTGACAAATTCGCCAAAGGTGGTCCCCCGCTCTTCGAAGAGCATTTGCACGTAACGCGGCGTCACGCCCTGTCGACGGGCAATTTCGTCAATCGGAATGGCCGGGTCCTCGGTCAACTCGGCCTTGATGGCCTCCAGCCGCGCAGCACGCACGCCGCGGCCACGTGCAATCTCGCGGCCTTCTCCACTGGCGCCAATGGCCAGCGCCATCAAGTCATACACATGGGTGGCTACCAGCCTGCCCATCTCCGGATCGGCAAGCCGGTCGGGCAGGCTAGCCACATAGTGCCTCAAGAGTTTCAGCGCTGCCGTCTCGCTTGGAATGCAGCGCGCAGCGGCGGCCTCCACGTCTGCCAGCAAGGCCAGTTCGTGGAATGGAACCCGGACCGAGAGGTAGGTTGCGTCCTGGAAGCGGATCTGGCTGGGTTGCCGGTAGACCAGCAGAAGGCCGTCCCCCACCTCCGGAACACCCTCCCGCCGCCCCTGGCGCAGCGCTATCTGACCACTGGCTTTGACCATCAGACAAACCGTGTCGTCGCCATCAGAAAGACGCACTGCCGGACGCGCTGCTTGCGCGGTAAACGGACACAACATGAGAGCACGGCGCAAACCGGGCACCACCTGGATCTGCAGATCGACGGGCTGACCACGCTCCCCGACGATATCCATGCCAATCGATCGGTCGAACAGATCGGACAGCGCGGGGAGACGGCGTGCGGCTGGCAAACTGCCCGTGGTGATGCGCAAGGTAGAGAAGGATTCCAGTTCGGTCGTCATTTGAACCCCTTCCGGCATGACTGCAAGAATGAATTCTGGAACCGGGGAAGCCGCCTGTCCAGAAAGTCCGTTCGCTGGCAGCCCAGCGGGGTTCGCAGGCGTCCAAGACAGCGGGGTTTGCGGCTTTCAGAATCAAGGCCCTGTCTTAAAGGAGACGACCATGTCAGCAAAACCTTGTACCGCCCTGTTTCTGATGGCTTTTTCGATGGCACTGCCCGCCGCTGCACAAACCGCCGTGCCGGTACCGCCGCAGACCATGAATGCGACACAGCCGATCAAGCGCATCCCGCTGCAGCGCTTCGACGTGCCTGGCACCTCGTTCGAAACCGTGATCGGGATCGCCGAAATTGCGCCCAACGTCACCATTGGCCGCCACACGCATCCGGGCCCCGAGTCGGGCTATGTGATCACGGGCAGTTTCGAACTGCTCGTTGACGGGCAGGCACCGCGCCTGATCATGGCCGGGGAGTCATACCAGGTTCCGTCCGGCACAGTGCATGACGCCAAGTCTGGGACCGAAGGCGCTAAAGTCATTGCCACTTACGTGGTTCAGAAGGGACAGCCGCTGGCCGCCTCTGCTGCCCCGTGAGTCCGGGTCGTCTGGGTGAAGCCCGGGCCGGTCAACGCCACTTGCACGGCGACAACAACCGTTCACCCATCCCTCACCCCCGGCCCAACACCGGCCCGAGCGCCCTGCCCGTGTGCGTACCCAGCCGCACCAGTTCCTCCGGCGGCGCGGCGGCCACGATGCGCCCACCGGCCTGACCGCCTTCGGGGCCCAGGTCGATGATCCAGTCGGCTTCGGCGATCACGTCCAGGTCGTGCTCGATGACCACCACGCTGTGCCCGCCATCGACCAGGCGGTGCAGCACGCGGATGAGCTTGTCCACGTCGGCCATGTGCAGGCCCACGGTGGGTTCGTCGAGCACGTACAGGGTGTGCGGCGCCTTCTGGCCGCGCCGCCCCACTTCGTCGCGCACCTTGGTGAGTTCGGTGACGAGCTTGATGCGCTGCGCCTCGCCGCCGCTGAGCGTGGGTGAGGGCTGGCCCAAAGTCAGGTAGCCCAGCCCCACGTCCTTCAGCAGTTGCAGCGGGTGGGCGATGCTGGGCATGGACGCGAAGAAGTCCACGGCCTCGTCCACTTCCATGCGCAGCACGTCGCCAATGCTCTTGCCGCGCCATGTGACGGCCAGCGTCTCGGGGTTGAAGCGCGCGCCGTGGCAAGCCTCGCAGGGCACTTTCACGTCGGGCAGGAAGCTCATCTCGATGGTGCGCATGCCCTGCCCTTCGCAGGTGGGGCAGCGGCCGTCGCCGGTGTTGAAGCTGAAGCGCCCCGGCGCGTAGCCGCGTGCCTTGGCTTCCAGCGTTTCGGCGTAGAGCTTGCGGATGGTGTCCCAGAAGCCGATGTAGGTGGCCGGGCAGGAACGCGGCGTCTTGCCGATGGGGGTCTGGTCCACCTCCAACACGCGCTGGATGGCCTCGCTGCCCACCACGCCTTCGCAGCCCTGCCACTTGGGGCGTTCGCCTGCGTGCCAGGCGTCGCGCCCGGCCTTGGTCGCTTGCATCTGCACGGCGGCGGCCACATTGGTGAGCAGCACGTCGCGCGCAAAGGTGGATTTGCCCGAGCCGCTCACGCCAGTAACGGCCACCAGGCGCTTGAGCGGCACCTGCGCGGTGACGTTCTGCAAGTTGTGCAGGTTGGCGCCTTTGACGGTGAGCCACTGCTGTTCTTCGGCATCGGCCTGCACGGATTCGGCGGCCACCAGGCGGCGCGCCTGCAACGGGTGCCGCATGGCGTGCAGCAGGTAGCGCCCGGTCTGTGAATCGTGGGCGGCCATCACGTCGCTCACCGAACCTTCGGCCACCACGCGCCCGCCGCGCAGGCCCGCGCTGGGCCCGATGTCGATGACGTGGTCGGCACGGCGGATGGTGTCTTCGTCGTGCTCCACCACCACCAGGGTGTTGCCCTTGTCGCCCAGCTTGTGCAGGGCGTCGAGCAGGATCTGGTTGTCGCGCGCGTGCAGGCCGATGGTGGGTTCGTCGAGCACGTAGCACACGCCTTGCAGGTTGGAGCCGAGCTGTGCCGCCAAGCGGATGCGCTGCGCCTCGCCACCGCTGAGGGTGGGCGCGCCACGGTCGAGCGTGAGATAGCCCAGGCCCACCTCTTCCAGGAACTCCAGACGGCTCTGGATTTCGGGCAGCAGGTCGCGGGCAATGTCGGCCTCTCGCGTGGTAAGACCTTGCACGGCATACGAATCACCCTGCACAGAGCCTGCCACGGCGAGCGGTGCCTGTTGCAAGGCCTGCACCCACAGGCGCACGTCGCGCACGCTCAGCCGCGCGAGTGACGTGATGGTCTGCCCATGGAACTTGACGGCCCGCGCCGTGGCGTTGAGGCGCGTACCGCCGCAACTGGTGCAGGGCTGGTCGGCCACGTCTTCCACCTCGGGCTCTGCAAAGCTCTGCTCGCGGCCTTTCTGGTCGTCGTCGCGCACGGAATCGTCGAACGCCTTGCGCTGCTCGCGCGTGAGCTGCACGCCCGTGCCGACGCAGTCCGGGCACCAGCCGTGCTTGCTGTTGTACGAGAACAGGCGCGGGTCCAGTTCGGCGTAGCTGGTGGAACACACCGGGCAGGCGCGCAGCGTGGAAAACACCTGCAACCGCCCAATACCCACCGTAGATTCACCGTTGGCCATGGCCGCCTCCAGCCCGTGCATGCCCGACAGCACGTGCACCACGCCCTTGCCGTGTTCCAGCGCTCGCATCAAGGCCTGGCGCAGTTCGGCTTCGTGTTCGGGGGCCACATCCAGGCTGCCCACGGGCAGTTCGATGGTGTGTTCCTTGAAGCGGTCGATGCGTGGGAAGCCCTGCGTGGGCAGGAATTCGCCGTCCACCCTCAGGTGGGTGTAGCCACGTGGGCGCGCCCAGTCGGCCAGTTCGGTATAGACGCCCTTGCGGTTGACCACCAGCGGCGCCAGCAGGCCGATGTGCTGGCCACGGAAGGCCGTCATCAGCTGCGCCAGGATGCTTTCGGGCGTTTGCGGTTGCACGGGGGTGTCGTCGTGCACACAATGCTGGGTGCCCAGCTTCACGTACAGCAGGCGCAGGAAGTGCCAGACCTCGGTGGTGGTGCCCACCGTCGATTTGCGCCCGCCGCGCGACAGCCGCTGCTCGATGGCCACGGTGGGCGGGATGCCATAGACCGCGTCCACCTCAGGCCGGCCTGCGGGCTGCACGATGCTGCGCGCATAGGCGTTGAGGCTTTCGAGGTAGCGGCGCTGGCCTTCGTTGAACAGGATGTCGAACGCCAGCGTGGACTTGCCCGAACCGCTGACGCCAGTGATGACGTTGAACTTGCCTCGGGGAATGTCCACCGACAGGCCCTTGAGGTTGTGTTCCCGCGCGTTGATGATGCGGATGGCATGCGCATGTGACGCGGCGGTTTCCAGCGCAGGTACGCCCACATCCGCCGATTCAATGGCTGCGGCCCTTGAAGCGGCAGCGGGAGCCAACACATCAGCCCTGGCGACCACTGGCGCAGAACCCACCTCTCCCCGCACAGGCAGGTAATCCGTCACACGCCCTTCTTGCGCCATGTACAGCTCGCCCACCGCCTCGGCGTACTCCCGCAGCGCCTGGCCGGTATAGCTGTGCGGGTGCAGCCGCACCTCCTCGGGCGTGCCCTCGGCCACCACCAGGCCGCCCTGGTCGCCGCCGTCCGGCCCCAGGTCGATCAGCCAGTCGCTCGCGCGGATCACGTCCAGGTTGTGTTCGATGACGATGAGCGAATGCCCCGCCTCCAGCAACTTGCGCAGCGCGCGCATGAGCTTGGCGATGTCGTCGAAGTGCAGGCCAGTGGTCGGCTCGTCGAACAGGAAGAGCATGCCCTTGGTGGCCAGGGGCTGGCCCGACGCGGTGCGACCCGAACGAGCGCCTTTGCCTTTCTTGCCCGCCTTGGCGGCCTCGGCCAGAAAACCCGCCAGCTTGAGGCGCTGCGCCTCGCCGCCGCTGAGTGTGGGCACCGGCTGGCCCAGCTTCACGTATTCCAGACCCACGTCCACGATGGGCTGCAGCGCCACGATGACCTCGCGGTCATGCGCGAACAGTTGAGCGGCCTCGCTCACCGTCAGGTCCAGCACGTCGGACACATTGAGCAGCCGGCCGCCGCGCTCGATGGTGATCTCCAGCACCTCTGGGCGGTAGCGCTGGCCGTTGCAGTCGGGGCAGCGCAGGTACACGTCGCTCAGGAACTGCATCTCCACGTGCTCGAAGCCCGAGCCGCCGCAGGTGGGGCAGCGCCCGTCACCGCTGTTGAAGCTGAACTTGGCCGCCGTGTAGCCGCGCTGCTGCGATTGCGGCGCGGTGGCAAACAGGTCGCGGATGGCGTCCCATGCGCCGACGTAGCTCACCGGGTTGGAGCGCGCCGTCTTGCCGATGGGGGACTGGTCAACAAACACGACGCCGCTGAGGTGATCGGCCCCCAGCAGGCGGTCGTGCGCGCCGGGCGATTCGGTGGCCTGGCCGAAGTGGCGCATCAGCGCCGGGGCCAGCACGTCTTGGATGAGGGTGGACTTGCCCGAGCCGCTGACGCCCGTGACGGTGACCAGACGCTGCAGCGGGAATTCGACGTTGAGGTGGCGCAGGTTGTGTTCGCGCGCGCCCTCCAGCACCAGGCGGGGCGTGGCGTCGGTGACCATGCGCTTGAAGCCGAAACCCACCTGCTTGCGCCCGCCCAGGTAGGCGCCAGTCAACGTGTCGGCCTCGCGCAACTGGTCCACGGTGCCGTCGAACACGATGCTGCCGCCACGCTCGCCGGGGCCCGGGCCCATGTCGATGACGCGGTCGGCCGCCAGCATGACGGCGGGGTCGTGCTCCACCACCACCAGGGTGTTGCCCGCGTTGCGCAGGCGCGCCATGGCCTGGTTGATGCGGTTCATGTCGCGCGGGTGCAGGCCGATGCTGGGCTCGTCCAGCACGAACAGGGTGTTGACCAGTGAGGTGCCCAACGCTGTGGTGAGGTTGATGCGCTGCACCTCGCCGCCGCTGAGCGTGCGGCTTTGCCGGTCGAGCGTCAGGTAGCCGATGCCCACGTCGCACAGGTAGCGCAGGCGGGTGGTGATTTCGTCGAACAGCAGCTTGAGGGCCTGCTGTTCGCCGCTTTCGCTGGCACCGGGCAGGGCCAGCCGGGCGAAGAATTCGCGCAGGCGCTCTATGGGCAGCTGCATCATGTCGTGCAGGCACAGGCCGGGCAGCGCTTCGAGCTGCTCGCGCGTCCAGTCCACACCCGTGGGCATGAAACGTTGTGCAGGCGGCAGAACGGCGTCCGCATCGGCCTTGGAACCCAGGCGCCACAGCAGGCTCTCTGTCTTGAGCCGCGCGCCCCGGCACGCGGGGCATTCGGTGTAGCTGCGGTACTTGGACAAGAGCACGCGGATGTGCATCTTGTAGGCCTTGCTCTCCAGGTAGTCGAAGAAGCGGCGCACGCCGTACCACTGCTGGTTCCACTTGCCGTTCCAGTTGGGCGAACCTTCGATGACCCACTGCTGCTGCGCCTCGCTCAGCTGGTACCAGGGCGTGTCGCGCGGAATGCCTGCGGCCTCGGCGTGGCGCATCAGGTCGTCCTGGCACTCTTTCCACGCGGGGGTCTGCATGGGCTTGATGGCCCCGGCACGCAGGGTGAGCCTGTCGTTGGGGATGACGAGGCCCATGTCCACGCCGATGACGCGCCCGAAGCCCCGGCAGGTGTCGCACGCGCCCACGGCGGAATTGAACGAGAACATGGACGGCAGCGGCTCGGCGTAGCGCAGGTCGCTTTCGGGGCAGTGCAGGCCGGTGGAGAACTTCCACAGTTCCGGCTCGGGTTCGTTGCCATCATCACCCGCCGGGCGCAGGGCGTACACGGTGAGCCGCCCGCTGCCACGCTTGATGCCAAGCTCGATGGCCTCGACGACTCGGGCACGCTCGGCCCCGCTGAAGCGGAAGCGGTCGGCCACCACGTCGAGCACGCGAACCTGCAGGTCGGCAGGCGTAGCGGTTTTCTTGGCCTTGCCCGTGTCTTTGGCTGGCTTGGCGGTGTCGTGCGGCGCCGGGCGGGTCACCACGCGCTCGGCCTGCACGCGGGTGAAGCCGCTGGCCGCCAGCCATTGTTCGATGTCTTCGGGCGTGGCGCTGGCGGGCAGTTCCACGGGGAAGGTGATGACCAACCTGGGATCGCCCGCTGCCTCTGCCCGCTGGCGCAGCTCTTCGTAGATGGTGTCGGGCGAGTCGTGCCGCACGGGCAGCGCGGTGCGCCGGTCGAACAGCTGGGCAGCGCGCGCGTAGAGCAGCTTGAGGTGGTCGTTCAGTTCGGTCATCGTGCCCACGGTGGAGCGCGACGAGCGCACGGGGTTGGTCTGGTCGATGGCGATGGCCGGGGGCACGCCTTCCACCTTGTCCACGGCGGGCTTGTCCATGCGGTCGAGGAACTGGCGCGCGTAGGCGCTGAAGGTCTCGACGTAGCGGCGCTGCCCTTCGGCAAAAAGGGTGTCGAACACCAAGCTGGACTTGCCCGAGCCGCTGGGGCCGGTGACCACTGTCAGCTCGCCGGTGCGGATGTCCAGATCGACGTGCTTGAGGTTGTGCTGGCGCGCGCCACGGATGCGGATGAGGCCCGTGCCGTCGTGGGCGGGGGTCTCAGGAGCAGAAACGGGAAGGCTGGGGGCGTTGTTGGGCTCTGACATGGTCTGCCTTGGCTTGAAGGCAAACATTCTAGGCAGGCAATGATGACCCTTGCCTGCGCTGTGTCAGCCCGGCGGTGTGCGCCCGGCCACACCCAGGCGGCGCGCCAGCCGCACCAGGTTGGCGCGGTCCACCTGCAGCTCGCGCGCGGCGGCGGCCCAGTTGTGGCCATGGCGCCGCAGGCAGTCTTCCACCAGCTGGCGTTCAAAGGCGTCCACCCGGGAGCGCAAACCAACCGTGCCACCCTCGCCCGGTACAGGCGAGGCTTGCGCTTCTTGCCCAGCGGGCACCGCCCCTTGGGGCTGTGGCGGGGCGGCGGCGGGCAGACCCAGGTCTGCTGCCGTGAGGGTGAGGATGCGCGGCCGGGGCTGCTGGCGCCCCACGGCGCGCAGCACGCTGCGGCCGATGAGGTGCTCCAGCTCGCGCACATTGCCCGGCCAGTCGTAGGCCAGCAGGGCCGACTGAGCCAGTTCATCCAGCCGCACGCTGCCCAGACCCAGGCGGGAACGGTTCTCTTCCAGGAAGAAGCCGCTGAGCAGCAGCACATCGCGCCCGCGCTCGCGCAGCGGCGGCACACGCAAGGGATAGACGCTGAGGCGGTGGTAGATGTCGGCGCGCAGCCGCCCGGCACGCACTTCGGCGGCCAGGTCGCGGTTGGTGGCCACGATCAGGCGCACGTCCACATGGTGTTCACGGTCAGAACCCAGGCGCTGCAGCTGGCCGCTCTGCAGCACGCGCAGCAGCTTGGCCTGAACCGGCAGGGGCAATTCGCCCACCTCGTCCAGGAACAAGGTGCCGCCGTCGGCCAGTTCGAACTTGCCCTTGCGTTCGCTCACGGCACCGGTGAAGGCGCCGCGCACATGACCGAACAGTTCGCTTTCCACCAGGGTGTCGGGCAGGGCCGCGCAGTTGAGGCTGACCAACGGCCGGTTGGCACGGCTGGAGCGCGCATGCAGCGCCTGCGCCACCAGTTCCTTGCCCACGCCGGTCTCGCCGGTGACCAGCACTGTGAGGTCGCTCGCCCCCACCAGGTCGATTTCCTTGAGCATCTGCCGCATGGCCGCGCTTTGCCCCAGCAGGCGACGGTTGGGCTGCCCTGCCGCGCGCTGGTAACGCTCCACCTGCATGTGCTCGTCTTCCACCGCCAGGGTCAGGCGGTTGATGCGCGTGGCCGCAGCCACCGTGGCGGCGGCCAGGTTGCCGAAAGCGCTCAGCACCTCCAGATGTTCGGGCTGAAAGCTGCCTGGGGTGAGCGCGTCCAGCGTGAGCAGGCCCCAGGGCTGCGACTCCACCTGCAGTGCGCAGCCCATGCAGTCGTGCACCTCCAGGGTGCCGCTGCCGCCCTCCACCAGGCCGTCGTAGGGGTCTGGCAAGGGGCTGCCGGGCTCGAAGCGCTTGGGGCCGCCGGCCGACAGCAGCGCCTGGAAACGCGGGTGTTCCGCCACACGAAAGCGCCGCCCCAGCGTGTCGCGGCTCAGGCCATCGATGGCCAGAGGCACCAGCCAGTCGCCCTCCAGCCGCAGCAGGCAGGCGGCATCGCATGGGAAAAGCGCGCGCAGCGCTTCGAGCAGGCGGCGGTAGCGCTCCGGCTCGGGCAGCGCGCGCGACAGGTCGGCCACCAGCGGCACCAGGGCCTTGATCCACAAGGAAGATGTCATTTCGACTTAAAACAGGTCATACCGACACGACTCAAAGACATGTCAATGCGACACGTTAGCACACAAGTCCTTGTCACGTAAGGCAAAGTTCTTTGGCACGGGCCTTGCCATGCAGAACGCCCCGGCCCGCCGTGGCCATGTCGAACATATTGAAGGAGACCCCGTGCTCAACGACGCTCAACGCGCCATAGTCAAAGCGACCGTACCCCTGCTGGAAACCGGCGGTGAAGCCCTGACCACCCACTTCTACCGCATCATGCTGGGCGAGTACCCCGAGGTCCGGCCCCTGTTCAACCAGGCCCACCAGGCCAGCGGCGACCAGCCGCGTGCCCTGGCCAACAGCGTGCTCATGTACGCGCGCCACATCGACAAGCTGGAAAACCTGGGCAACCTGCCTGCGCAGATCATCAACAAGCACGTGTCGCTGCAGGTGCTGCCCGAGCACTACCCCATCGTGGGCACCTGCCTGCTGCGCGCCATCCGCGAAGTGCTGGGCGCCGAAATCGCCACCGACGAGGTGCTGGCCGCCTGGGGCGCCGCCTACCAGCAGCTGGCCGACATCCTGATCGGGGCCGAGGAACAGGTGTATGCCGCCAACGCGGCAGCGCCCGGTGGCTGGCGCGGCGTGCGGGTGTTCCGCGTGGAGCGCAAGGTGCCCGAGAGCAGCGAGATCACATCGTTCTACCTGCGCCCTGTGGACGGCCAGCCCGTGGTGGCCCACCAGCCCGGGCAATACATCGGCCTGCGCATGAACATCAACGGCACGGAGCAGCGCCGCAATTACTCGCTGTCTGACGCGCCCAACGGCCGGGAACTGCGCATCAGCGTCAAGCGCGAAGCGGGCGGGCTGGTGTCCAACCACCTGCACGACCAGATCCAGGCCGGTGACACGCTGGAGGTGTATCCGCCTGCAGGCGCGTTCACGCTGCAGGAAAGCGACAAGCCGCTGGTGCTGATCAGCGGTGGCGTGGGCATCACCCCCACGCTGGCGATGTTGAAGGAAGCGCTGGGCACCGGCCGCACGGTGCACTTCATTCACTGTGCGCGCAACCGCACCGTGCACGCGTTCCGCGAGGCGATCGACGCGCTGGCCGCGTTGCACCCGCAGCTGCGCCGTTTCTACTGCTACGACCAGGCCGCCCCTGAAGATGGCGCGGACGCCGTGGGACTACTGGACAAGGACCTTCTGGCCAACTGGCTGCCCGGCCGCGACGTGGACGCCTACTTCCTGGGGCCCAAGCCGTTCATGGCACTGGTGAAGCGCCACCTGGCCGAACTGGGTGTGCCCGAAGCGCAGACGCGCTACGAGTTCTTCGGCCCGGCGGCGGCGCTGAACTGACCGGCGACGCTCAGGGCTTGACGATCAGCACGGGCACCTTGGCGTGCGTCAGCACCTTCTGGGCCACACTGCCCAGGATGAGTGCCTGCACGCCCTTGCGCCCGTGCGAGCCCATGACGATCAGGTCCACGCCTTCGGCCTGGGCGGTTTCCAGGATGCCTTCGTAGGTGACGTTGCGCTCGATGGTGTCGCCCGCGAAGGCCACGCCACGGGCTTCGCAGCACTGGCGGATGTCGTCCAGCGACTTGCCCGCTGCCGCCTGGGCTTCGGCCATGTAGGCCTGCAGACCGACGGCGGATGCATCACCGATACCGATGTAGGGGAAGGGGTCGATCACGTAGACGCCCACGACCTGGGCGCCGTGGGTCTTGGCGAGGTCGGCGGCGAATTCGGCAGCCTCGTGGGCCAGCTGAGAGCCGTCGGACGGCACAAGGATCTTCTTGAACATGGTCTTACCTCCTGTATGAGCGGTTGTGTGGAATGCCACATGTCTTGTGGACACCGCAGTCTAACCCCGGGCGCGGGGCCCGGGGTTGTCTCAGATCAAGCCTCGGCCGGCAAGGGCTCCACACACGCGGCGCAGTACTTCACCTCAGCGATCTTGCCGAAGGGGTCCAGCGCCGGGTTGGTAAGCAGGTTGGCCGAAGCCTCTACGTAGGCAAACGGGATGAAGGCCGCGTCGGCGGGCATGCCGTCGTCGGCGCGAACGCGCAGCCGCACTTCGCCCCGGCGCGTGCGCACGCGGGCCCAGTCGCCCGCACGCAGGCCCAGGCGCTCGGCGGTGGCCGGGTGCAGGCTCACGCCGGGCGCGGGCTCCAGCGCATCCAGCACCTCGCTGCGCCGCGTCATGGAGCCGGTATGCCAGTGCTCCAGCTGTCGCCCGGTGATGAGCACCATGGGGTATTCGGCGTCTGGCTGCTCGGCGGGCGGTGTCACGCTTGCGGGCACCAGCCTGGCCTTGCCAGTGGGCGTGGGAAAGCGGTCGGTGAACACGATGGGCTGGCCCGGGTCTTGCGCACTGGCCACGGGCGCGGTGACGGCACCCTGGCGCAGCAGGCGCTCCCACGACAGCCCGGCAATGGAAGGCATGAGCGAGCGCATTTCGTCATACACCTGCCCGATGCCGCTGCCCGGCTCGGCTCCGCTGCCGTCGGGCGCAATGCCATAGCCCCAGTCGAACCCCAGACGCAACGCCAGCTGTTCGGTGATCCAGGCGTCGGCGCGCGCTTCGCCGGGAGCGTCCACGGCCTTGCGGCCCAGCTGCACGGTGCGGTCGGTGTTGGTGACAGAGCCGGTCTTCTCGGGCCAGGCGGTGGCGGGCAGCACCACGTCGGCCAGTGCGGCGGTTTCGGTCAGGAAGATGTCCTGCACCACAAGATGGTCAAGCGCGGCCAGCGCAGCGCGGGCGTGTTCGGCGTCGGGGTCGCTCATGGCCGGGTTCTCGCCCTGGATGAGCATGGCCTTGATGCGCCCTTCGTAGGCGGCGTCGATGATCTCGACGACGGTGAGGCCGGGCTGGTCGTCCAGCGCGCCAGCAGACAAGCCCCAGGTCTGTTCCGCCAGACTGCGCGCGCCGGGTTCGCCAACGCGCTGGTAGTCGGGCAGCACCATGGGAATGAGGCCCGCGTCGCTCGCGCCCTGCACATTGTTCTGGCCGCGCAAGGGGTGCAGGCCAGTGCCGGGGCGGCCGATCTGCCCCGTGACCATGGCCAGCGCGATGAGGCAGCGCGCGTTGTCGGTGCCGTGGGTGTGCTGGCTCACGCCCATGCCCCACAAAATGATGCTGCCGCGTGAGGTGGCGTAGGCGCGTGCCACTTCGCGCAGCGTCTCGGCGGGAATGCCGCAGATGGGCGCCATGACCTCGGGCGTGAAGGCCTGGATGTGTTCACGCAGTTGCGCGTATTCCAGCGTGCGCTGTTCGATGAAAGCCTGGTCGGTCAACCCTTCGGTGACGATGACGTTGAGCAGCGCGTTGAGCAGTGCCACGTCGGTACCCGGGCGGAAGTTGAGCGTGCGCCAGGCGTGGCGCGAAAGCTCGGTGCGGCGCGGGTCGGCCAGCACCAGGCGCGCGCCTTTCTTCACGGCGTTCTTGATCCAGCTCGCACCCACCGGGTGGTTTTGCGAAGGGTTGGCGCCGATGAGGAAGATGAGGTCGGCGTGCTCCACGTCGCGCAACGGGTTGCTGACCGCACCTGAGCCCACGCCCTCCATCAGCGCGGCCACGCTGGACGCATGGCACAGACGGGTGCAGTGGTCCACGTTGTGCGTGGCAAAGGCGCTGCGGATGAGCTTCTGGAAAAGATAGGCCTCTTCGTTGGTTCCCTTGGCCGAGCCAAAGCCTGCCACGGCGGCGTCTCGGCCCTTGGCGGGGTGGGCGTCGCGTGTGCGCAGCAGGCCTTGGGCGGCCCGTTCCAGGGCCTCTTCCCAGGTGGCTTCGCGGAACTGCGCGCGCAGGGTTTCGGGGCTGGCGCGCCCGCCCTCGCCACGGGTGAGGATGGCCGGCTCCTTGGGGGCATCGTCACGGCGCACCAGCGGGTGTGTGAGGCGCTGCGGGCTGTGGGCGTAGTCGAAGCCGAAGCGCCCTTTCACACAAAGGCGCGCCTCGTTGGCGGGGCCGTTGGCACCTTCCACGTGGTCGATGCGCCCGTCCTTCACGTGGTAGGTGAGCTGGCAGCCCACGCCACAGAAGGGGCAGACGGAATCGACCGTGCGGTCGGCCACGCGGGCGTAGGCGCCGTTGGCCGGTGCGATGGCACCCGTGGGGCAGGCCTGCACGCATTCGCCGCAGGCCACGCAGGTGCTTTGCCCGGCGGCGTCCTGCTGGTCGAACACGATGCTCGCCTGCCCACCCCGGAAGGCCAGGCCCAGCACGTCGTTGCCCTGGATGTCACGGCAGGCGCGCACACAGCGGGTGCACTGGATGCAGGCGCCCAGGTTGACGGCGAGCGCGGGGTGAGTGCAGTCGGGGCCAGCCACCATGGCGGCAGCCTGCGACGCGCCTCGCCCGCCAAACCGCGTGGCCTGCACGCCCAGGCGCTGGCCCCACTGGGCCAGTTCGCTGTTGACCTTGAGGCTGGTTGTGGCGGGTGCGTCGGCCTGCAGCAGTTCGAGCACGGTGCGCTGGGCGCGCTGCACGCGCGGGGTTTGGGTCTGCACCTGCATGCCCGCCTGCGGCGCGCGGCAGCACGATGGGGCCAGCACGCGTTCGCCCGCCACCTCCACCACACAGGCGCGGCAGTTGCCCGCCGTTGGCAAGCCTGGCTTGTGGCACAGGTGGGGAATGTCCACGCCCATGCGCTTTGCCACCGCCCACAGGCTTTCGCCCGGCTGGGCCTGCGCGGGGCGGCCGTCCAGCGTGAAGTCGATGGTGTTGTTCATGGCCGCACCTCCTGCGGGAAAAACCGCAGCACAGAATCGAAGGGGTTGGGCGCCGCCTGGCCAAGGCCGCAGATGGAGGCTTCGCGCATGACGTGGGACAGGTCGCCCAGCACGTCGACTTCCCATGCGGGCGCCTGCATCAGCTTGGCCGCCTGGGCGGTGCCTGCGCGGCAGGGCGTGCACTGCCCGCAGGACTCGTGTTCGAAAAAGTGCATGAGGTTGAGTGCCGCGTCGCGGGCCCGGTCGTGCTGGCCCAGCACCACCACGGCCATGGAACCCACGAAGGCACCGTGTTCGGCCAGGGTGTCGAAGTCCAGTGGCACGTCCGCCAGACTGGCGGGCAGGATGCCGCCGGAGGCGCCGCCGGGCAGGTAGGCGTAGAGTTCGTGGCCTTCGGCCATGCCGCCCGCATGCTCGTCGATCAATTCACGCAGGGTAATGCCTGCAGGCGCCAGGTACACGCCAGGTTTTGCGACCCGGCCAGACACGCTGAAGCGCCGCAAACCGCTGCGCCCACGCCGCCCTTGCGCGGCCAACCAGGCACCGCCACGCGCCAGAATGTCGGGCAGCCACCACAGGGTCTCGAAGTTGTGGGCAAGCGTGGGCCTGCCGAACACGCCGTTCATGGCCACGATGGGCGGCTTGAGCCGTGGCATGCCGCGCTTGCCTTCCACCGATTCGATGAGCGCGGATTCCTCACCGCAGATGTAGGCGCCCGCGCCGCGCCGCAGCTCCACCTGCGGAAAGGCCACGCCCGGGTACTGCGTGCGCCACTCAGCGATGTGGTCCTGCAGCATGCGAAGTTCTGCCTGCAACACCTGGCGGGCATCGTGGTATTCGTCGCGCAGGTAAATCCAGACGTGTTCCGCCCCCACCACCAGTGCAGCGATGAGCATGCCTTCGAGCGCCTGGCGCGGCGCAGTGGCCAGCAGGTGCCAGTCCTTGAAGGTGCCGATTTCGCCTTCGTCCAGGTTGACGACCATGTGGCGCGGGCCGGGCTGGGCGCGCACCGTTTCCCACTTGCGCCAGGCGGGGAAACCCGCGCCGCCCAGGCCGCGCAGGCCAGAGGCCTTGAGTTCGGCCAGCACGGCATCTGCGCTCAGTTCGCCCGCCAGCAAGCGGCGCAGCTGGGCATGGTCACCGGGGTGCACGGGCACGCCGAGCGAAGGCAGCGCGCGCGGGGCCGTTTCGCCCTTGGCCAGCAAGTCTTGCACGGCGTCGGCACTGGCCTGCGGCAACTGGTGCTGGCCCACGCAGGCGGCGGGCGCCTGATGGCACTGGCCGATGCAGGGGGCTTCGACCACACGCACGGCGGTGTCACCGTTCAAGCGATCCTGCACGGCGCGCAGCAGGTCCTGCCCGCCCGCCATCTGGCAAGGCAGGCTGGTGCACACACGCACGGTGACGGCGGGCAGCGCGGCGGCGTCCTCCACCACGTCGAAGTGGTGGTAGAAGGTGGCCACCTCGTACACCTCCACCTGACTCAGGCGCAAGCGTTCGGCCAGCGCCGCGAGGCGCCCTTTGCGCAGGCCGCCCTCACCGTCCTGCAGGCGGTGCAGGTGTTCAATCAGCAGGTCTGAGCGGGGTTCCAGGCCTTCGCACAAATCGGCCACGCACTGGCGGTCCGCGTCCGCCACCTGGCGGCCCTTGGGCGTGGGGCGCCAGCGGCGGGCGGCCTGCCCTTCGGGAAGGATGGGGATCACCGCGCCGGAAGGCTGCGAACGGTGTGTCGATGAGGGATGGCTTTGCATGGTTTCAGCGTAGCAGCAAGCATGCGAATAAATATGTTGTTGATTGCATAATTTATTCCTTCTTCCACTTGCCCGTTGGCCAGCCATGCTGCAAATCCAGCTTCAGCCCCGCTGGGCGTTTTCCGATGCATCGTCATCAGCCGTGGACGCCACGGTTTTGCTGGCCTTGCTGGCTGCCGTACAGCAAAGCGGCAGCATTGCGCAGGCGGCACGCGACACAGACCTGTCTTACCGGCACGCGTGGGGCCTGATCGAGCGTGCCGAAGCGCTGTTGGGCCAGCCGCTGCTGGTGCGCGCACGCGGGCGTGGGCGCGGCTGCCAGTTGACGGAGCTGGGTGCCCGGCTGGTGTGGTCGGACGCCCGCATTGCCGCGCGCTTGCAACCGCTGATGGCATCGCTGGCTTCTGAAATGGCGGGTGAGCTGGGGCGGCTGGCGCCCGAAACGCTGCCGCCCCCGCGCTTGCATGCCAGCCACGGCTTTGCGGTGGAGGCCCTGCACGAGCAGTTGAGCCAGCAGGGCGCGGCGGTGGACATACGCTACCGCAACAGCCTGGAAGCGGTGGCCGCGCTGGCTGCGGGCGACTGCGAACTGGCGGGGTTCCATGTGCCGCTGGGCACTTTCGAGAAGGCGGCTGGCGAACGCTACCGGCAATGGCTGCGGCCCGACGAACACTGCCTGATCCAGCTGGCGGTGCGCACGCAGGGGTTGTTCGTGGCGCGGGGCAACCCGTTGGGTGTGCACGGGCTGGCCGACCTGGCACGCCCGGAGTTGCGCTTTGTGAACCGCCCGCCGGGGTCGGGCACGCGCATGTTGACCGACCTGATGCTGGCACACGCGGGGCTGCGCCCGGAGGCGGTGAACGGTTACCGCACCACGGAGCTGACGCACGCGGCGGTGGCGGCGTTTGTGGCCAGCGGCATGGCGGACGTGGGCATAGGTGTGCAAACGGCAGCACACCGCTTTGGGCTGCACTTCATTCCGCTGACGAAGGAACGCTATTTCTTTGCCGTGCAACGCAGGCAGTTGGACGGGCCGCGCCTGCAGCCGGTCTTGCGGGTGCTGCAGTCACCGGGGTTCCGTGCGCGGGTGGCAGGGCTGAAAGGCTACGACGCTAGCCGCACGGGGTTGGTGCTGGATGTGGAGTCGGTATTGCCTTTAGCGGGGTGAGGCGTTTCTGCTGTGGAGTTTTGGCGGCCAAGGCGTGTGCGCCCTGCGGCTGGGCGCGCCTTTGGCGCGCTTCGTCAACTGACTCGCGGCAGCTAAGCGCGCAGCGAGTTCCACCGCGCCAGCCCCAGGCCGTCAGGCACAGCGAAGTCGGCAAAGCCGACCACCCTGGATGAGCCCCCACAGGGCCAGGCCTGCCGCAGCAAGCAAGGTCCAAGCAACACACACAGGAGCAGCTCAAGCCCCCCGCTGCCGAGCCTCCACCAACCGCCAAACCGCAACCTTCTCGTCGTCCGTGCTGCGGCTCCACCCAGCTATCTCGTCGATCGTGCGAAAGCAGCCCTCACACCAACCCGTGGACGGACTCATGCGGCACACCCCCACACAAGGCGAAGGCACAGTCACACCCGCCGGGGCGCGGCGCAGCGCAACTTCAAGAGACAGGAAACGGCGTTCGGCGGCTTCAGACATGCGCGCACTCTAGCGCAGCGTCACGTCCGCCACGGGTGCCCCGGTCAAAGCCCCCAGATCGTGTGGTGTCAGGCGGAACACGCCATGCGGGTGCCCGGCAGCCGCCCACACAACATCAAAGCGGAACAACTCCTCGTCGATCAGCGTCACCGGCGCCTCGGCATGCGCCACGGGCGACACACCGCCAATCGAAAAACCCGTGCGCGACTTCACAAAATCGGCATCGGCGCGCCCCAGCTTCTGGCCATCGGCACACACCAGGGCCTGCACCTTCTTCTCGTCCACGCGGCGGTCGCCAGACGTGATGACCAGCACCGCCGCCTCGTCGGGCTTGCGGCGGAAGATGATGCTCTTGGCAATCTGGCCCAGCGCCACGCCCAGAGCGTCGGCCGCCTGTTGCGCGGTGCGCGCGGCGTCATCGAGCATGACGGGCAGGTGCGGGTGCCCGCGCTCTGTCAGCACAGCGGCAACGCGTTGCACCCCTTCGGGCAAGGATTTGAGTTCGGCTCCACACATGGCGGGTGATTATCCCGCGCGTTTGGCCAGCAGCGCGCGCGCCACGCGGGACCCCGTGGGCCGCCCCAGTTGCTCGCTGATGTAGGCCCCGGCGTCCACCAGCGCGTCCAGGTCGATGCCGGTGGTTATGCCCAGCCCGTGCAGCAGGTAGACCACGTCTTCGGTGGCCACGTTGCCGGTGGCCCCCTTGGCGTAGGGGCAGCCGCCCAGCCCCGCCACCGACGACTGGAAGTTCCACACCCCCATCTGCAGCGCGGCCAGCGTGTTGCTCAGGGCCTGCCCGTAGGTGTCGTGGAAATGGCCACTCACCTCGTCAATGCCAAAGTGCTGCAGCGTCGCATCAATCGCGCGCTGCACCTTCAGCGGCGTGCCCACGCCGATGGTGTCGGCCACGTCCACGCGCTGCACGCCTATGTCCCTCATCAGCCGGGCAAGCATGCCCACGCGCTCGGGCGCCACGTCGCCTTCGTAAGGGCAGCCCACGGTGCAGCTCATGGCGCCACGCACCGCAATGCCCGCGGCCAGCGCAGCCTCCACCACCGGCGCAAAGCGTTCGATGCTCTCGGCAATGCTGCAGTTGATGTTCTTCTGGCTGAAAGCTTCGCTCGCCGCGCCAAAGACGACGATCTCGTCAGGCTTGTCGGCCAGCGCGGCCTCGAAGCCCTTCATGTTGGGCGTGAGCACCGAATAGCGCACACCCGCCTGACGCTGCATGCCCGCCATCACCTCGTGGTTGTCGGCCATCTGCGGCACCCACTTGGGGCTCACGTAGCTGGTGACTTCCACCTCCTTCAGCCCGGCGGCCTGCAAGCGGTGCACCAGTTCGATCTTCACTGCGGCAGGGACAGGCTGCTTCTCGTTCTGCAGGCCGTCGCGCGGGCCCACGTCGATCAGGCGGACGCGGGCGGGATAGTGTTGGGTGTTCATGGCATGGTCCTTGGGAGATCAGTAACCCCGTGCCCGGTCCACCACGCCCGCGATGGGCTCACCCTGCTCCAGCGCGCGGATCTTGCGTGCGATCTGGGCAATGCTTTCGTCACGCAGGGTGCGGGCCGAGGTGTGCGGGGTGACGGTGATCTGGGGGTGGGTCCAGAATGGGTGTGCGGCGGGAAGGGGCTCGGTGCGGAAGACGTCCAGCGTGGCGCCGGCCAGGTGGCCGCTGTCGAGCAGCGCAAGCAGGTCTTCTTCCACCAGGTGCGCGCCGCGAGCCACGTTGATGACGTAACCGCCCGGGCGCAGGCGGCCCAGCGTGTCGCGGTTGAGGATGTCGCGCGTGTCGGGTGTGAGGGGCAGCAGGTTCACCAGCACCTGGCTCGCGGCCAGGAAGGCATGCAGGCCTTCGCCCATGCCGTGGAAGGTCTGCACGCCGTCGAGCGCCTTGGGGCTGCGGCTCCAGCCCTTGACCGGGAAGTCGAAACCCCGCAGCGCCTGCGCCACGCGCGAGCCAAGCACGCCCAGGCCCATCACGCCCACGGTGAAATCCTCGCGGCGGCGGGGTTTGCGGAACGCCCATTCACCGCGCGCCTGCGCCTGCTGGTACAGGTCGAACTCGCGGAAGTGGCGGATGACGGCGTGGCACACGTACTCGGCCATCTGCATGGCCATGCCTGCGTCGTCCAGCCGCACAATCTTCAAGGCATCGGGCAGTCGAAGGCGCAGCAGAGCATCCACGCCCGCGCCGATGTTGAAGAGCGCGCGCACGTTGGGCTGCGCGTCGATGAAGGCCTGGGGCGGCGCCCAGACGACAGCGTAGTCGGCAGGTTCTGTGGGCTCACCGGCCTGCCAGAGGCTCACTTCGGCCTCGGGCAAGGCGGCACGCAGGCCCTCCAGCCAGGGCTCGGGGCGGGTATCGGAACAGCAGAAAGAGATGCGCATGGCGCAAGGTTAACCGCTGTGCAATCTCAGACTCAGGCCAGCGCCAGCTTGAGCAGTTCCGCGCCTTCGGCCACCTGGTCGCCAGGGGCGTAAAGCAGCTCGGCCACGGTGCCGTCTGCCGGTGCGGCAATGGTGTGCTCCATCTTCATGGCCTCCATCACCGCCAGCGGCTGGCCCTTCTTCACGGCGTCGCCCGCCTTCACGGCGAAGGACACCACCTTGCCCGGCATGGGCGCGGTCAGGCGCCCGCCTTCGGCGGCGGTATCGCCAGCGTGGGCCAGCAGGTCGATCTCGACAATCTGCGTGGCGCCGCGTGGCAGGAACACGTGCGCCCGCTCGCCCTGCATGTACACGGTAGCGCGGGTGCGCTCGCCAGCAAAGCTCAGGTCCAGCGCCCAGCCGCTGCCATGCGGCGCGCGGGCGAAGGTGAGCAGGCCGCTGGTGGCGTCTGCCCCCTCACCCACCGTGAGCTGCAGGCCACCGTCGTGCAGGTAGGCCAGCGTGGCGCCATAGGACTGCCCCTGGAAATCAAACGCAAAGCGGCGCGTGAAGAGCCCGTGGCTGCGCCAGCCGTCGGTCTTGCTGAAGGGGTCGTTGCCCTCGGCGGCGCGCTCGGCCAGCAGGGTTTCGGCCACGGCGGCGGCTACGGCCAGCGGCAGGCCCACGGTCTCTTGCTGGAACAGCACCGCCGCCTCGCGGGGGATGAGCGCCGTGTCCAGCCGCGCCTGCGCGAACGATTCGCTGCGCACCACGTGCCGCAGGAACTGCACGTTGGTGGACAGGCCCACGATGTGCGTGTGCGCCAGGGCTTCGTCCAGCCGGGCCAGCGCCTGTTCGCGGGTGGCACCGTGCACGATGAGCTTGGCCACCATGGAGTCATAGAAGGGGCTGATGGTGTCGCCTTCACGCACGCCATCGTCCACGCGCACGTCTGCCACGCGGAAGGTGCCGCACGCAGGCTTGCGGTACACGGCCAGGGTGCCGGTGGCAGGCAGGAACTGGTTGTCGGGGTTCTCGGCGCAAATGCGCGCCTCGATGGCATGGCCGTGGATGGCCAGCTCTTCCTGGCGCAGCGGCAGCGGTTCGCCAGACGCCACGCGCAGCTGCCACTCCACCAAGTCCAGCCCGGTGATGGCCTCGGTCACGGGGTGCTCCACCTGCAGGCGGGTGTTCATCTCCATGAAGAAGAAGTTCATGCTGCCGTCATCGCGCTGCTCCACGATGAACTCCACCGTGCCCGCGCCCACGTAGTTCACGGCGCGCGCAGCAGCCACGGCGGCCAGGCCCATCTGGGCGCGCATCTCGGGCGTCATGCCCGGGGCCGGGGCTTCTTCCAGCACCTTCTGGTGGCGGCGCTGCACCGAGCAGTCGCGCTCGAACAGGTACACGCAGTTGCCGTGCGTGTCGCCAAACACCTGAATCTCGATGTGGCGGGGACGCTGCACGTACTTTTCAATCAGCACCGCGTCATCGCCAAAGCTGTTGATGGCCTCGCGCTTGCACGAGGCCAGGGCCTCGTCGAAATCTTCAGCGCGCTCCACGGCACGCATGCCCTTGCCGCCGCCGCCCGCGCTGGCCTTGATGAGCACGGGGTAGCCGATGCGCTCGGCCTCGGCGCGCAGCAGCGTGGCGTCCTGGTTGGTGCCGTGGTAGCCCGGCACCAGCGGCACGCCCGCCTTTTCCATGAGCTGCTTGGACTCGGCCTTCAGCCCCATGGCCTGGATGGCCGACGCGGGCGGGCCGATGAACACCAGCCCGGCAGCAGCACAGGCGTTGGCGAACTCTTCGTTCTCGCTCAGGAAGCCATAGCCTGGGTGGATGGCCTGCGCCCCCGTGGCCTGCGCGGCTTCGATGATGCGTTCCCAGCGCAGGTAGCTGTCCTTGGGCGCGCTGCCGCCAATGTGCACCGCCTCGTCACACGCGGCCACATGCTTGGCGTGGGCGTCGGCGTCGGAATACACGGCCACGGTCTTCACGCCCATGCGGCGCGCAGTGGCGGCCACGCGGCAGGCGATTTCGCCGCGGTTGGCGATGAGAATCTTTTTAAACATGATGTGTCTCCGCGTCGAAACCGCTCAGGCCAGCCAGCCGGGTTGGCGTTTGTCCAGGAAGGCGGCGATGCCATCGCGCGCCTCGGGCGTGGCGCGCAAGCGGGCAATGCGTTGGGCCGTGTCCTCCACCACCGTGTCGGTGATGGGCTGGTTGTCCACGGCACGGATCAGGTCCTTGGCGGCGGCCTGCGACAGCGGCCCGCCCAGCATCAGCGCGTTGACGACCTCCTGCACCTTGGCGTCCAGCTGCTCGGGTGCCACCACCTCGTGCACCAGCCCGATCTCGCGGGCACGGGCTGCGTCAATGCGCTCTGCCGACAGGAAGTAGCGGTGCGCCTGGCGCGCGCCAATGGCCCGCACCACGTAGGGGCTGATGGCCGAGGGTATGAGGCCGAACTTGACTTCGGACGTAGCGAACACCGCCTGTGTGGAAGCCACGGCGATGTCGCACGCCGCCGTGAGGCCGGTGCCACCGCCCAGCGCCGCGCCCTGCACGCGGGCGATGGTGGGTTTGCGCATCTCGGCCAGCGCGCGCAGCATGCCTGCCAGGTCACGCGCGTCCGAAAGGTTTTCGTCCAGGCCGTTCTGGGCGGCGCGCTTCATCCAGTTCAGGTCGGCGCCCGCCGAAAAGCTCTTGCCCCGGCCCGCCAGCACCACCACGCGCACGGCGGGGTCGGCGTCCAGCGCACGGCAGGCGGCGGTCAGTTCCGCGATCAAGGTTTCGTCGAAGGCGTTGTGCACGTCCGGGCGGTTCATCCACACGGTGGCCACGCGCTGGTCGATCTGGATGTCGAGGGTCTGGTACATGATGTTCAGGCTTTCGGAAGAGGGGTCACATGCGGAAGACACCGAACTTGGTGTCGGGCGTGGGGGTGTTGAGGCTGGCCGACAGGCTCAGCGCCAGCATGCGGCGCGTATCGGCGGGGTCGATCACGCCATCGTCCCACAGACGGGCGGTGGCGTAGTAGGGGTGGCCCTGCTCCTCGTACTGGCGGCGGATGGGCGCCTTGAAAGACTCCTCTTCCTCCATGCTCCAGCTGCCGCCCTTGGCTTCAATGCCGTCGCGCTTCACCGTGGCCAGCACGCTGGCGGCCTGCTCGCCACCCATCACGCTGATGCGTGCGTTCGGCCACATCCACAGGAAGCGCGGCGAATAGGCGCGGCCGCACATGCCGTAGTTGCCCGCGCCAAAGCTGCCGCCAATGATGATGGTGAACTTGGGCACGCTGGCCGTGGCCACAGCCGTCACCATCTTGGCGCCGTTGCGGGCAATGCCCTCGTTCTCGTACTTGCGCCCCACCATGAAGCCGGTGATGTTCTGCAGGAACACCAGCGGAATCTTGCGCTGGCAGCACAGTTCGATGAAGTGCGCCCCCTTGAGCGCCGATTCGCTGAACAGGATGCCGTTGTTGGCGATGATGCCCACCGGCATGCCTTCGATGTGCGCGAAGCCGCACACCAGCGTGGTGCCGAAGCGCGGCTTGAATTCGTGCAACTCGGAGCCGTCCACGATGCGCGCGATGATCTCGCGCACGTCGAACGGCTTGCGCGTGTCCGTGGGGATCACGCCGTACAACTCTTCCTCGGCGTACTTGGGCGGGCGCGGTTCGCGCAGGGCCGTGTCGGTGTGCTTTTCGCGGTTCAGGTGTCGCACGGCCTCACGCGCCAGGCTCAGGGCGTGCAGGTCGTTCTGCGCCAGGTGGTCGGCCACGCCGCTCAGGCGCGTGTGCACGTCGCCGCCACCCAGATCCTCCGCGCTCACCACCTCGCCGGTGGCAGCTTTCACCAGCGGCGGGCCACCCAAAAAGATGGTGCCCTGGTTCTTCACGATGATGGTTTCGTCGCTCATGGCGGGCACGTAGGCGCCGCCCGCCGTGCAGGAGCCCATCACCACGGCAATCTGCGAAATGCCCTGCGCACTCATGTTCGCCTGGTTGTAGAAGATGCGGCCGAAGTGGTCGCGGTCGGGGAACACGTCGTCCTGGTTGGGCAGGTTGGCACCGCCCGAATCCACCAGGTAGATGCACGGCAGGCCGTTCTGCTGCGCGATCTCCTGCGCCCGCAGGTGCTTCTTCACCGTCATGGGGTAATAGGTACCGCCCTTCACGGTGGCGTCGTTGCAGACGATCATGCAGTCCACGCCGCTGACCCGCCCGATGCCTGCGATCAGGCCCGCGCAAGGCGCTTCGTTGTTGTACATGTCCAGCGCGGCCAGCGGCGCCAGCTCCAGGAAGGGAGTTCCGGGGTCGAGCAGCATCTGCACGCGGTCGCGCGGCAGCAGCTTGCCGCGCGCGGTGTGCTTGGCGCGCGCCGCCTCGCCACCGCCTTGCGCCACCTGGGCAATGCGGGCGTTGAGGTCATCCACCAGCGAACGCATGGCTTGCGCGTTGGCCTGGAAGTCGGCGGATCGGGGGTTGAGCTGAGTCTCCAATACGGTCATGGCGTGCTTTCCGTGGGCAAGTTTGCTAAGCGGATTGTGCGGCAGCCCTGGCGACACGGCCAACCTGCGGGGCCGTCAACATGGGTGCAAATCCCGCCACAGAATGGACTTTTTTTGGCACACTTGCGGCATGCTCGCACGGCCCGCCCCTCCCCAGCCCGGCCCCGTTTCCGCACCTTCGCCCAAACCCGGAGGGCGTGCCGCCACGCCCATGGCTTTCGTGCGCGCCATCGTACAGGCCTACCAGCAGCGCGGGCTGGACCCGGCGGGCGCCCTGGCGGTGGCACAGATCGCGCCGGAGCAGTTGGCGCGGCCAGACGCCCGCATCACCGCCGCGCAGATGGAGCGCATTTCCGGCCACGCCATGCGCGAGCTGGACGACGAGGCGCTGGGCTGGTTCAGCCGCCGCCTGCCCTGGGGCAGCTACGGCATGCTGGCACGCGCCTCCATCAGCGCGCCCACGCTGGGCGTGGCGCTCAAGCGCTGGTGCCGCCACCACGGCCTGCTCACGGCCGACCTGGAACTGCGCCTGCTCACCGCCGACGGCGTGGCCGACATCGTGGTCACCGAACAGCGCGACCTGGGCGGGCTGCGCGAGTTCTGCCTGGTGTCGGTGCTGCGCAACGTGCACGGGCTGGGCAGCTGGCTCATCGATTCCCGCATTCCGCTGCTGGCGGCACGCTTTGCCTTCCCGGCGCCAGCGCACCACGACGCCTACACGGTGCTGTTCCCCGCCGCCGCGCCCGCGCAGTTTGGCGCCACGCAAACGCTGCTGCGCTTTGACGCGCGCTACCTGGAGTTGCCGCTGCGCCGCGACGAACTGGCTCTCAACCAGATGCTGCAGCACGCGCTGCCGCTGATGGTGCAGGCCTACCGGCGCGACCGCCTGCTGGTGGAACGCGCGCGGCAGCTGCTGCTCACCCAACCACAGCAGACGCACAACGCCGAGCGCCTGGCCGCGCTGCTGCACGTGTCGGCCCGCACCCTGCACCGCCAGTTGCACGAGCAAGGCGCCACACTGCAGGGCCTGAAGGACGCCGTGCGCCGCGAACGCGCCAGCGAACTGCTGCACCGCACGAACAAGCCCATCAAGCAGGTGGCCGAGGCCGCCGGCTTCCAGAACGAAAAAAGCTTCATCCGCGCCTTCCGGGGCTGGACGGGGCTCACGCCCGCCGAGTTCCGCCGACAAGGCGGCCAACCCGCCACCGCCTCAGCCTGACGCGCGGGAGCCAGACCACTCAGCGAAAGTCGCCGTCCACGTAATACCAGCGCCCGCCCTCGCGCACAAAGCGGCTGCGCTCTTGCAGGCGCTGCCCACGGCCCGCCACGCGAGAACGGGCCACAAACTCCACCTCGGCATGGTCTTCGTCGATCACGCGGTGATCACGCACCTCCAGCCCCAACCACTTCACGCCGGGCTCCAGCGTGAGTTCGGCCGGGCGCGTGCTGGTGTGCCATGTGGCCAGCAGGTGATCCACCCGGCCCTGCACAAAGGCGGTGTAACGCGAGCGCATGAGCGCTTCGGCGTCTGGTGCGGGTTGGGCAGCGCCGGGCTCCATGCGCGGCCCGCAACAATCGGTGAAGGAAAAGGCGCGCCCGCGCGCATCGCGCCCGCCACAGGGGCATGCTGTTTCGCTCATTCGTTCATTATGGAGCGGCAGCAACGCGCAAGTGCCCCGGGGAAAAAGACACGCGAAGTTCTGCCACAATAGTAAATATGTGACGTTTGCCTGGAACCCCTGAAGGCACCCCCGATTACTGCGGCAAAAGCTCTTATTTGTTAATTATTATCAAAAACAGATGTCGCAAGAAATCACAATAAACACTTCGCATCTGACGCGAGCGATCCTCCAACTCGGGGCCGAACGCCCCGTGGTCGCCAAGCAAGCCATCTTCAATGCCCAGGGCATCAAACTCCTCGACAAGGGCGCGCGCCTGCATGAGGGCCTTTACGAACGCCTCACCACCCACAAGCTGAGCCAGCCGATCGAGGAATCGGTCACGATCGAAGGGCTGGTGGATGGCCGGTCCTTGGTGACGGGCATAGAGATGCTCATCAGCGCAGAGCCCCTGTATGGCCGTCTGCTGACGGCGCCGCTGGAGCGGCAGAGGCTGCTCGACATCATCGAAAAACTGCCGCTGCCAGAACCCCTTGCATTCCAGCTGACGGTGGCGCGGGCAACGCGGCCCAGGCTTTTCGACAATTCGCTGCGCTCGGCCTGGCTCATGGCGTGGCTAGCGCACTGTGCGGGAGAGTCGCAGTTCGACATCGGCATGGCCGCCGCCGCGGGGCTGCTGCACGACCTGGGCATGCTGCACCTCAGCCCTGTGCTGCTGGACCACGAGACCGAATTGACGCGCGAACTGCGGCGCGAACTCTACAGCCACCCCATCGTCAGCAACCTGCTGATCGAACGCCACCACGCCTACCCCAGGGAGGTTCTGGAGGGCGTGATCCAGCACCACGAATACCTCAATGGATCGGGCTACCCCCGGCACTTGGCCGGCGCGCAGATCAGCCTGATGGGCAAGCGGCTGGCGCTTTGCGACCTGGTCGTCGCAATGACGAACGGCACCCATGGCGGCAGCGAACTGCGGCTGGGTGTGCTGCTGCGCCTGAACACCCACCGTTACGAGCGATCTCTCATCGACCAGATGCTGGCCGTGCTGCGCCCGGAAGAAGATTCGCGCAGCGAGCAACTCGACCGGCTTGAACAACCCGAGCGGGTGCTGGCAGCCGTACATGAGGCGTTGCAGTCCTGGCCGCGCGATGCCTCGCAGTTCTCGGGCGTCACGGCGTCCAGGCGGGAGGCCATGGATGCCGTTTCGGTGCTGGTGGACCAGGTGGGCCGCAACCTGGCAGAGGCAGGCATCACCCCCGCCCAACTGGAACAGCTGGGGGCGGCGGCCGACGACCCGATGGTGCAGCGCGAACTGACCCTGCTGGCGCAGGAGGCGGCATGGCAGCTGCATGTGCTGGCCCGTCAGGCGCGGCGCCGCTGGGGTGCGGGGCGCGACGGCGTCTACCCCAGCCAGATCGAGGACTGGGCCAGCCACGTTGACGCGCTGACCCGAAGCGTCCTGTCGCGGGCCTAGCCCGCCGCCAGAATCCCGCCGGACCAGATGTCGTCCAGCCCCGAGATGTTCCACTTGGCGGGGTCTTCGCGGGTCACGATGCTGTGCCGGCACGACGGGCTGGACAGGTCAATCAGCTCGGGCACCAGCCGCTCCTGGCTGGAAACGGAATACACGGTCTTGACGACGGGCTTGAGCAGCGACTTCTGGGACTGGTCAACCACCACCGCCAGCTTGCCCGAGTTCAACCGCACGAGCGAGCCGACAGGGTAGATGCCAAGGCTGCGGACAAAGGCCTGGAACACGCGGTTGTCCAGATGCCCGTCCACCCAGCGCGCCATCTGCGCCAGCGATTCGGCCGGATCCCAGCCCGCCTTGTAGGGCCGGTTGGACGTGACAGCGTCGTAGATGTCGCACACCGCCCCCATGCGGGCCATGAGGCTGACGGCGTCACCACTGAGCCGGTCCGGGTACCCCGTCCCGTCCAGCTTTTCATGGTGGTGCAGACAGACGTCCAGCGTCACCTCATCCTTCACGCCCGCATCCAGCAGACGCCGGTGGCCGTTGACCGGGTGCTGCCGCACGTGGGTGAACTCCTCGTCGGTCAGGCGGCCCGGCTTGTTCAGCACCTCCAGGGGAATGTCCACCTTTCCAAGATCATGCAGCAGGCCCGCCATACCAGCCTGGCGCACCTGCTCGTCCGGCAGGCCCAGCTGCCTGCCAAGCGCCACCATCAACGCGCACACGGCCACCGAGTGCATGTAGGTGTAGTCATCCGCCGTCTTCAGGCGTGCCAGACTGATGAGGGCGTGCGTGTTGCGCGTGACCGAGTCGGCGATGTCCTCCGCCACCTGGCGGACGACCTCGCCGTTGATGGCCTTGCCCATGCGCGCATCGGCGAACATGCTGGTCACCGCGCCCCGCGCGTTCTTGACCAGCGTTGCCGCGCGCCGGAACTCCTCTTGCGTGGATGTGGCTGCCAGTGAGCGCTCGGTGATGCGGTCGAAGGCCTCTGCGGCAGCCACCTGCTCCACCGTTTCAAGTTCCGGCACGGGCTCGTGGTCTGGCGGCACGTCGAGCCCCTGTGCGGTATCGATCCACAGCTCCCTGACCGCACTGGCGCGCACCAACGCCAGGTCAGCCGGGTCTTCGACCACGAAACGCAATCGCCAGAACGGGTGGTCGAGCCACGAGCCGCAAAAGGCATGAATGAACATACCCAGCCGCAAATCCTGAACGGGAATCTTTTTGAGCATCAGGTTAACGGACAGCAGTGCATAAGACCCCTATCATATTGGGCATTCCCAGGGAAGCAAGAAGGTGGGCTGGCACACCCGTTGCATAAGTGCCTGCATGACCGTCCATAGCCCGCCCCTTGAGGCAAGCACAAGCGCACCGGCACTGCCCGGAGGCGCCTGGTACGACCGCCTGGGCTTGCTGCTGGAGTCCACCGGCGAGGGCATTTTCGGTATCGATCTCGACGGCTTGTGCGTCTTCATCAACCGTGCCGGCGCACGCATGCTGGGCTACGACACCCCTGGTGCACTGCATGGGCTCAACATGCACGACGTCACGCACCATTCCGATGCACAGGGCCACCCCTACCCGGTCGAATGCTGCCCCATCTTCAACGCCTTCCGGCAGGGGCTGCCCTGCCGCATCGACAGCGAGGTGTTCTGGCGCCGTGACGGCAGCGCCTTCCCGGTCGAATACTCCAGCTACCCCATCCAGGACGGCACTCGCATCTTGGGGGCAGTCATCACGTTTGTCGACATCACCGAAAGGAAGCAGGCCGAACAAGCCATGCGTAACGCCCGCGCAGCCCTGGAAGAGCGCATCAGCGAGCGCACCCGCGAACTGCGCTCCGCCCTCACCCAGCTGCGCGAGCTGGCGGCCCACTCCAACAGCGTGCGGGAAGAGGAACGTACACGCATCGCCCGCGAGATCCACGATGAACTGGGCAGCCTGCTGGTGGCGCTGAAGATGGACGTCAACTGGATGGACAAGCGCCTGTCGGAGCAGCCGCAGCGCAGCCCCGAGGCACAGGACGACATGCGCCAGCGCCTGCGCTGCAAATGCCAGAACATGAGCCGCCTGATCGAGAACGCGGTGGACAACGTCGGGCGCATCATCACGGACCTTCGCCCCAGCATTCTGGACCACCAGGGCCTGTGGGCCGCGCTGGAATGGCAGACCCAGGAATTTGTGCAGTCCGCAGAGCTGTCGCTGCTGTGGCACATGCAGGTCAACGAAGGGCTGGAACTGCCCGAGGCCGACGCCATGGCCGTCTTCCGCATCTTCCAGGAAATGCTCAGCAACGTGGGGCGCCACGCCCGGGCCAGCACACTCAATGTGCGCATCGAAACCCTGGATGGCGCGCTGCGCATCCTGGTCTGCGACAACGGCGTGGGCGCGCCCATGCAGGCGTTCGAGGCGGCGGATGCCTATGGCATCCTGGGTATGCGGGAACGCGCACGTCACCTCGGCGGCGAACTGCACATCTGGAGCGAGCCGGGCCAGGGGTCGTGCTTCCGGCTGGATCTGCCACTGGAGGCTCAGGCGTGAACGCTCCTTCCATTCGCGTGCTCATCGGCGACGATCACCGCATCGTGCGCGAAGGCCTGAAGCAGGTGCTGGCCGACGCGCAGGAAATCGCCGTGGTGGCCGAGGCCGCCAGCGGCACCGAGGTGCTCCAGCTGGTGTGCAGCGGCGGGCACGTGGACGTGGTGCTGCTGGACATTGCCTTGCCGGGCCTGGATGGCCTGGAGGTGCTGCAGCAGCTCAAGCGCGAGCACCCCGGCGTGGCGGTGCTGATGCTGAGCACCTACCCGGAAAAGCAATACGCGGTGAGGTGCATACGCCTGGGCGCATCGGGCTACCTGAACAAGAGCGCCGACCCCGACGCCATGGTGGACGCCGTGCGCCGGGTGGCCAGCGGGGGGGTGTACGTCACCCCGGCCACGGCAGAGGCCCTGGCCAAGGCGGTGGGCGCCCCCAAGACACGGCTGGGCACGGAAGCGCTATCCCACCGCGAGCACCAGGTGTACCGCCTGCTCACCGCCGGCCTGAGCGTGAGCGAAATTGGTGCACAACTGGGCCTGGCTGCCAACACCGTGAGCACTTACCGTGCACGGGTGCTGGAAAAGACGGGCACGCGCAACGACGTGGAGCTGGCCCTTTACGCCGAACGACAGGCGGGCCAGCACGCCCCCTATTGAAGCTTCGACAAGCCTTGTAGTGCCACCACTACAAGACATGCCCAAACCTTCGGTGACTTTGCATTTGCATACCCCTGGTGGCACACCTGGGCACCAAACAGGCCCGATGCTTGCATTGGTGCAGACATCTTTGTTCCAGCGAGGTGTCACATGACTCAGTTCTTCGATCCCTACAACGCAGACCGTCCCCTGATGCTCAAGTGCAGCTGTGGCCGCGACCACACGGTGGCAGAGCACCAGCAGGAACTGGCCGCGCAGCAGGCCGCCACCGAACTCCGCCGGCGCAGCGAAACCGCCGAGTTCGAGGACTACTCCAACCAGTTCATCGAAGCCACGCTGATCAAATCCCTCTTCCCGCACGACGCCGTGCGCCGCCGCTTCCTGCGCGCAGTGGGCAAGGGCACGGCGATGGCCGCCATCTCCAGCGTGCTGCCCGTTGCCAGCCTGCAGGCCATGGCCCAGGAGAAAGGCACCCTGGAAAAAACCAACCTCAAGATCGGCTTCATCCCCATCACCTGCGCCACGCCGCTCATCATGGCCCACCCCCTGGGCTTCTACAAGAAGCAGGGGTTGAACGTGGAAGTCACCAAGACGGCAGGCTGGGCACTGGTGCGTGACAAGGTCATCAACAAGGAATACGACGCGTCGCACTTCCTGTCGCCCATGCCCCTGGCCATGAGCCTGGGCCTGGGGTCCAACCCCATCGCCACCAACGTGGCCACGGTGCAGAACATCAACGGCCAGGCCATCACGATCTCTGTCCGCCACAAGGACAACCGCGACCCCAAGAACTGGAAGGGCTTCAAGTTCGGCATCCCGTTTGAATACTCGATGCACAACTTCCTGCTGCGCTACTTCCTCGCGGAGCATGGGCTCAACCCCGACACCGACGTGCAGCTGCGCGTCGTTCCACCAGCCGAGATGGTGGCCAACCTGCGCGCGGGCAACATCGACGGCTTCCTGGGCCCTGACCCCTTCAACCAGCGCGCCGTGTTCGAGGAAGTGGGCTACATCCACACCCTCACCAAGGACCTGTGGAACGGACACCCCTGCTGCGCCTTCGGCACCACCACCGAGTTCATCCAGCAGAACCCCAACACCTTTGCCGCGCTGTACCGCTCGGTGCTGACCGCCGCCGCCATGGCGCGCGACCCGAAGAACCGCGAACTCATCGCCAAGGTGATTGCGCCCGCACAGTACCTGAACCAGCCGGAAGTGGTGCTGCAGCAGGTGCTCACCGGCAAGTTCGCCGACGGCCTGGGCAAGATCCAGAACGTGCCCGACCGCGCCGACTTCGACCCGATGCCGTGGCAAAGCATGGCCGTGTGGATGCTCACTCAGATGAAGCGCTGGGGCTACATCAAGGGCGACGTGAACTACAGGCAGATCGCCGAGAAGGTCTTCCTCATCACCGACGCGCGCAAGCACATGAAGGACCTGGGCCAGGGCTTCGAGGCCGGACCGGCCTACAAGAAGCACAAGATCATGGGCAAGGAGTTCGACCCGGCCAAGCCGGAGGACTACCTCAAGGGCTTTGCCATCCAGAAGGTCTGACCGCATGAAAACACACAAGAACCTGAACCTGCGCTCGGCCATCGTCTCGCTGCTGATCCTGCTGGTGCTGGTAGGGGCATGGCAGCTGGCCACCACGGGCGCCAGCGTGGGCCCGGCGGCCACCAACCTGTCGGCCGAGGAGCTGGAGTACCTGCGCATGATGGGCAAGGACCCGGGTACCGCCAAGAGCAGCGGCTTCCCCACGCCACTGGAGGTGGCCCGGGCATCCTGGGGGCATCTGTCGGACCCGTTCTACGACAAGGGCCCCAACGACAAGGGCATCGGCATACAGCTGCTGCACTCGCTGGGGCGGGTTGGCCTGGGCTTTGCGCTGGCTGTTGCCGTGGCGCTGCCGCTGGGCTTCGTCATCGGCATGTCGCCGCTGATGCGCAAGTCCTTCGATCCCTTCATCCAGGTGCTCAAGCCCATCAGCCCCCTGGCGTGGATGCCGCTTGCACTCTACACGCTCAAGGACTCCGACGTCAGCGGCATCTTCGTGATCTTCATCTGCTCGGTCTGGCCCATGCTCATCAACACCGCCTTCGGCGTGGCGTCGGTCAAGCGTGACTGGCTCAACGTGGCCAGCACGCTGGAGGTGTCGCCCTTGCGCAAGGCGTTCCGGGTGATCCTGCCCGCCGCCGCGCCCACCATCCTCACTGGCATGCGCATCAGCATGGGCATCGCGTGGCTGGTGATCGTGGCTGCGGAGATGCTGGTTGGCGGCACAGGCATCGGCTACTTCGTGTGGAACGAATGGAACAACCTGTCGCTCACCAACGTCATCTTCGCCATCCTCACCATCGGCCTGGTCGGCATGTTCCTCGACCAGATCTTCGGGCAACTGCAGAAGTGGGTGACCTATGTGGAGTGATACGCACCTGGAAGAACCGGCGCTGAACACCAGCGCCACCTACCCCACCGCCAAGGCCACCGCCATGCGTGACTTCCTGAAAATCGAAAAACTCAGCAAGGCCTACTCGGCCGCCAGGCCCGTGTTCGCCGACGTGTCCTTCGGCATCGACCGGGGCGAGTTCGTCTGCGTGATCGGGCATTCCGGCTGCGGCAAGACGACCATCCTCAACGTGCTCGCGGGGCTCGACAACGCGACCAGCGGCAACGTGTTCATGGATGGCCGGGAGATTTCCGGCCCCAGCCTGGAACGCGGCGTGGTTTTCCAGGGCCATGCGCTCATGCCGTGGCTGACGGTGCGGCGCAACATCGCGTTCGCGGTGCAGTCGCGCTGGCCGGACTGGAACGCCAGCCAGATCAACGATCACGTCGAGAAGTACGTGGCCATGGTCGGCCTGAGCCACGCCATCGACAAGAAGCCCAGCGAGCTGTCGGGCGGCATGAAGCAGCGCGTCGGCATCGCCCGCGCCTTCTCCATCGCCCCCAAGATGCTGTTGCTCGACGAGCCCTTCGGCGCCCTGGACGCGCTCACGCGCGGCACCATCCAGGACGAGCTGATGTCCATCGTGCGCCAGACCCAGCAGACGGTGTTCATGATCACGCACGACGTCGACGAGGCCATCCTGCTGGCCGACCGCATCCTGCTGATGAGCAACGGCAGCGACACCCCCCAGGGTTACGTGCCGGGCGGCATTGCCGAGGTGGTGCGCAACCCCCTGCCGCGCGAACGTACGCGTGCCGGGCTGCACCACCTGGACGGCTATTACGAGCTGCGCAACCACATCGTGGACTTCCTGGTCACGCGCGCCAAAGCGCATTGACCCGGCCAGTCCCGCTCCCCTCTTTCCATTTTTTAACCCTCGAAGCACCTGTGAAGGAAACCAAATGAACCGCATGGACGTCACCGAAAAAATCATCAGCACCAAAGTGGCCAAGGGCATCCAATGGGCCGATGTGGCCAAGAAGGTCGGCCAGTCCAAGGAATGGACCACCGCGCTGTGCCTGGGCCAGATGACCGCCACCCCGGCACAGGCCAAGGTCCTGGGCAAGATCTTCGGCCTCACCGCCGAGGAGCAGAAATGGCTGCAGGTCGTGCCCTACAAGGGTTCGCTGCCCTCCCAGGTTCCCACCGATCCGTTGATCTACCGCTGGTACGAGGTCGTGAGCGTCTACGGCACCACGATCAAGGAACTGATCCACGAGGAATTCGGTGATGGAATCATGAGCGCCATCGACTTCAGCATGGACATCCAGCGCGAGGCCGACCCCAAGGGCGACCGCGTGAACGTCGTGCTGTCGGGCAAGTTCCTGCCGTACAAGCAGTATTGACCGGCGCCCGCCCGGGCAAGGCAGGCGGCCGTCCCGGGCCGCCACCTGGGGAAAAAGCGGACTGACAAAACATCATTGATGACTTATATTTGATCCTTTTCCCCCGAGGATCGCCCAGTGAACCCGTCCCCCGCCCGCCTTGCCATGATCGCCGCCGTCCTGGCGGCGTCCGTGCTGACAGCCCCTGCCGCCCTTGCCGACAAGGGCGCCGCCATCGACGAGATGGAGGGCTACCTGGAATTCGTCGACTACGGGGGCGGGGTCATCTTCGCCGAACAGATTCCCAAGGACGAATGGCCCAAGATCCTGGTGATCGACGCGCGCGATGCAGGCCAGTTTGCCCGCGGCCACATTCCCGGTGCCATCAACATGGACTGGCGACAGGTATTGGCCCGGCGCAACGAGATTCCCCGGGACCGCCCGGTGCTGATCTACTGCAACACGGGCTCGCTCTCGGCGCAGGCGGGCTTTGCCCTGCGCGTTTCAGGCTGGGACAACGTGCGCATTCTGCAAGGTGGCATGGAAGAGTGGAAAGCCAAGGGTGGCTTTGATGCCGCGAGCCGGGCAACCGCACCCGCCAGGCACTGACCGGCGGCACCCGGCACAGGTCAGTGCAGGGTCAGCGGGCAGGAGGTGGTCTTGACCCTGACGACGGCCGGCTTCGCCTCGTAGGGGCGCGGGCAAGCGTCCAGCCCGGCACCTTGGAGACGTGCCGCCAGCTTGGCGGCGATGGTCGCGGCCTGCCGCGTTATCGGCTCGATGTAGCGGCAAGCCTGGCCGTCAATGGTGATGCAGTCGCCCAGCGCATGGATGCGCGGATGGCTCGTGGCAAGCGTGCGCGCGTCCACGGCGATGCCCTGGTTCCAGGCCAGGCCCGCGCTGGCGGCCAGCCGGTTGGGCGTGGCCAGGCCCGTGGCGGCAACCACCTGGTCCACCACGAGTCGCCTGCCGTCGGCAAGTGTCAGCACCTTGTCACCGCCCTCGCTCGCCACGGCAAGCACCTGGGCGCCCCCCAGGAAAGTGATGGGCAAGTCTTGCCATGCAGCCAGCATCTGCCCCCCTGCACCCTGCTTTGCCCAGCGCGCCAGCGGTTCGGGCTGGGGGTCCAGCAGCGTGACGCGGTGGCCCGCCAGTGCAAGGTCGTTGGCCAGTTCGCAGCCAATCAGTCCCGCCCCAACCACCGCCACGTGCCGTTGCGCGGCCGGAGCGCTGGCGCCTTCCAGTGCGGCGCGGAACTTGAGGTAGGCGTCCAGGTGGTTGATGCGCCAGCACTGGTCTGGCGGCAACGCGGAGGGCAAGGCCACCTGCGCCCCGTGGGCCAGCACCAGCTCGGTGAAGGGCAAGGTACCCCGGGTGGTCGACAGCGTGAGCGTGCGCGGGCAGACACGGGTGGCCTGCGTGAAAGGCATCAGCCTGACGTTCAGGCGGGCGGCCGCGGCAGCGCCGGACTCGCGCACGAGCCGGCCAGGCGCCAGCCCCCTGGCCAGGGCCACCGACAACAGGGGCTTGTCGTACACGTCCCCCGTGCAGGCGCTCACCAGGGTGATGGGCACGGCACCGTCCAGCTGCCGCAGCGCCTCGGCCACGGCCCAGCCTGCCCGCCCACCGCCAACCACCACCACACCGGGTGCCTGGCGCGCTGCCATGCGGCCCACGCTGGGTCTGGCAGCGGCCTGGTGCTGCACGGCAGTGGCACGGCCCGGTGGCGTGTAGGGAACAAAGTCCGCCTTCGTCACCTGGCACAACGGGCAGGCCCAGTCGTCAGGGATGTCGGCAAAGCGCGTTCCGGGCGGCAGGCCGCTGTCGGGGTCGCCCTTGGCCTCGTCGTAGATCAGCCCGCAAGCGTTGCAGATGTATTGGCGGTAGGGCGGCACGGCAGTCATGCGGGCAGCTCCTCGGCGCAGAGTGCCGCCACTTCCTTGCGCAGGTGCTTGATGGCCGGTGTGACGATGGCAACGAACTGCGCCTCGCGCACGCGGCGCTGCACGTCCGACCGCATGAGGTAGCCGCGCGCGCCCTGGTGCATCAGGGCCGAGTTGGCGGCGCGCAGACACAGTTCGCCGCCCGCCAGGCGGGCGCTGAGCACGTCCACAAAAAACGCGTTGGTCGAGTCGTAAGGCGTGCGGGCCAGTTCGGCCACGCGCGCCAGCAGGTCGTCCAGCTCGGCCTGCAGCTGGTCCGGCCGGTCGTCCAGAAACTGGTTGACATGGCCCAGCTGGTCTTCCACCGCCCACATGCTGTCGATGGCCCCCTGGGCAATGCCCGCTGCCATGCCGCATTGCAACAACACGAAGGCCGCGCGGATCTGGCGAATGAACGGCCGCGCGGGGTCGGCAACCACGTCGGCCGCGCCCACGAATAGGTCCTTGCACGCAACGGCGTAGGTCCCCGTGCCTTCCATGCCCGAGAACTTGGGGCAGGCCTTGAGCGTGACGCCGGGTGCGTCGCAATTGAGCATGAACATCAGCTCCCGGCCACTCTCGCCGGTCACTGCGGCAATCGCGCCGAAACAGTGGTTGGCGCCCAGGTTGCTGACCCAGGGCAGCGTGCCATTGACCAGGTATCCCCCCTCCACCGGCGTGGCCTTGAGCAGGAAGTTCTCGATCTGCGCAAAGCTCTTCATCGGGTTGGACAGTCCAGTGCCCCCCATGGTTTCGCCCCGCATGTGCCGCGCCAGCCGGTCACCAGCGAGCGCCGGATTGCCCGACGCCGACATGTAAAGCGCGCAGACCGACTGGCACCACATCATGAACGCCGTGGCCCCGCAGACCTTGCCCACCTCGGCCATGGCGCCAATGGCTGCCATGTAGTCGCCCGGCTGCCCCGGGAGGTCTATGTGGGCGCTCATGGCCCCGGCGGCAGCCAGTTGCTGCAACAGGTCAAGCGGGTAGTGGCCGTCCTGGTCGATGGAAGGCGCGCGTTCGGCCAGCGGCCCCTGGGCAATGGCGCGCACAGCGCTCAGCAGGTCTTCGGTCTGGACGGCGGCGGAAACGTCTGCAGGCAGGTCGATGGCGTTCATGGTGGGCTTCCTTCAATGGTGATGCGAGGCGTGCGGGCTCAGGCCATGCTGATCTTGAAAGGCACAGGGTTGCGGATGGTGTTGGCCACGGGTGAATAGAAGTTGGCGTGCTGCACGATCTCTTCCAGCACCTCGCGCGGCGCGTCACCTTCCACCAGCACCTTCACGCGCACTTCCTGAAAGCCCATCTGCGGCGGGGTCATCTCCAGCGCGCCGCCAGCCCCCCAGGCCGCGGGGTTGCCGATGTCGCCTTCCAGGAACACCTCCAGCCGGGTCAGCTTGATGCCTTTCCACGTGGCCACGGCCGTCACGCCCACGGCGATGCAGCCGCCCAGACCGGACAACACGATTTCGCCCGGCGCGGGAGCGGTGTCCTGGCCGAACAGGTGCAGGGGCTCGTCAACGACGACGGTGTGCTTGTCGCCGACCTGGGAAAGGGAACGGTATTGCCCCTCCATCACGGTGTGGACCTTGTTGGTGCCGCGACGCGCGGGGTTGGCCTTGCCGCCGGCGGCGAATTCGGCCAGGCCCTTGGCATCGATGGGGCGCAGGTAGGACTTGACGGTGGTGACGGAGGGAGTGAGTTCGGTGGTGGACATGGTTTTCCTGGTGGTTGCGTTGAAGAAAGAAGCGGAAGACTCGCTCCTTCCATCGCAAGCGCCGTGCCACGGCCGCACCAGAAACTCAAACCATTGTTTTCAAAAGGAAATTCGCCAGAACACGGCCCGGCAAACGGGTTGCATCAGTTGCCTCGCGGGACGCATTGTTAACAAATTGTCAACACAATGGCAACAACATCAACGCAAACCGGCCTTGCGCAAGCGGTAGCCAAACTGCCTGAGCGTCAGCCCCAGGCTCTGCGCCGCGCGCGACTGGTTGCCCGCGTGCTCGTGCAACGCAGCCTGCAGCGCTTCAACCGAATGGGCGTGCGCGGGCAGGTATTCACGCACCAGCCCGGCTACGGCAGGCTGGGCGGCACGGGCGGCCAACGGCTCGTCCCGGTCCTTCATGGGCATGTAGCGGCGCAGGTCGGCCGCCTGTATCTGTGGCCGCTCTGTCAGCAGCACCACGCGCTCGATCAGGTTGCCCAGCTCGCGGATATTGCCCGGCCAGTCGTGCGCCTCCAGCACCGCAAGGGCCTCGGGCGCCAGGTGTACGTTGCGCTGGTGAGCCTGGTTGGCCCGGCTCAGGAAGTGCAGGGCCAGTTCCCGTACGTCCTCGCGGCGCTCGCGCAGCGAAGGCAGGCGGATGGGAATGACGTGCAACCGGTAGTACAGGTCCTGACGGAAGCGCCCTGCCGCCACCTCCTGCGCCAGATCGCGGTGGGTGGCCACCACCAGCCTCACGTCCACCTTCTGCTCGCGCCGCCCGCCCAGGCGCACCAGCGTGCCTTCCTGCAGCGTGCGCAACAGCTTGGGCTGGAGCGTCGCGGGCAGCTCCCCGATCTCGTCCAGGAACAGGGTGCCACCGTCGGCCTGTTCGAACCAGCCCGCACGGGCTGCCTGCGCCCCGGTGAAGGCCCCGCGCTCATGCCCGAAAAGCTCGCTTTCGAAAAGCGTTTCGGGAATCGCCGCGCAGTTCACCTTGATGAACGGGCCGTCGCGCCGCCCGCTGGACAGGTGCACGGCACGCGCGAACAGCTCCTTGCCCGTGCCGGACTCTCCCAGCAGCATCACCGTCGCCGCAGACTGCGAAACACGCTCCAGCTCGGCCAGAGCGCCCAGCAGCGCCGGGGAACGCCCCAGAATGCCGTAACGCGCGCTGCGGACTTCCAGGGCCTTGCTCAGGCGTTCGTTCTGCGCCTGCAGTTCACCGGTCCGCTCCTGGACCAGGGCCTGCAGCTGCAACAGCTGTCCGGCCAGCGTCGCCAGCACCCGCAGCACCGCCATGTCGTCGTTGAGGCGGCGCTGCCTGCTGCGAATGCGGTGGCAGGCCAGCACGCCCACCGTGCGGCCGTTGACCTCCACAGGCAGGGCGATGAAGGCCACCGTCTCAGGCGGCAGATCCTTGCGGCGCACGGCACGGAACAGGAAGGCGGGCTCTTCGTCCACGTCCTGCACGAGGACAGGCTGCCCCGTTGCCCACACGCGGCCGGTGACGCCTTCGCCGCGCTGGTACTGCCCGCGCGTCACCTCGGCCCGGGTCAGGCCGTAGGCATGGCGGATGCGCGCCTTGGCGCCGCCCGGCTCGTCCTCCAGCACCACCCGGCCCCGGTTCAGGCCCAGCAGCTCGCTCATCAGGTGCAGCATCTCGCGCAGCACCACGTCCGGGCTCAGGCTGCGGCCGATCAGGCGGGTGACCTCCCGCAGCAGCAGCAACTCCTGCGCATGCCAGTCGGTTGCCACGCTTTTGCCTGCCATGGCCGCACTCAACGGCGCCAGAACTGGCCGGTGAACAGCACCAGCACCGTCAGCAGTTCCAGGCGGCCCAGCAGCATGGCAAAGCTCAGCACCCACAGCTGAAAGGGGTTGAGCACGCCGAAGTTCCCCGAAGGCCCCACGTCGCCCAGCCCCGGTCCGATGTTGTTCACGGTGGCCACCACAGCCGAGAACGCCGTGACGATGTCCAGGCCGGACAGCAGCATCAGGAAAGTCAGCCCCATGGTCGCCGCACCGTAGATCAGCATGAAGCCGAGCACGGTGGTCATCACGGAAGGCGCAATGGTCTGCCCGCCCAGGGTCACGGGGTTGACCACGCGCGGGTGGATGATGCGCACCATCTCCCGCCGGGCCTGCTTGATCAGCAGCACCATCCTCACCATCTTGATGCCACCCCCGGTGGACCCGGCGCACGACACAAAGCATCCCAGGAACATCAGGAACACCGGGATGAAGGTGGGCCATTGCGCGTAGTCGGCGGCGGCGTAACCGGTGGTGGTGGCCAGCGAAAGCACATGGAAGGCGCTGCTGCGCAGGGCCTGCGGGAAGCTGTCGTGGGTGCCGTGGACGGCCAGCATCATGGCGACCAGCACGATGGACGCCGCCAGCACGGTGAGGTAGGTGCGGATTTCCCGGTCCCCGGTGATGGGGCGCAGGGACAAGGAGCGCAACACCACGAAATGGCGCAGGAAGCTGATCCCGGCCAGCGTCATGAAGAACACGGCCACCATTTCAATGCGTGCGGAATCCCAATACCCGAAGCTGGCGTCGTGCGAGGAGAAACCGCCCAGCCCCATGGTCGTGCACATGTGCATGAAGGCATCGGACCAGCTCATGCCGGCCCACCGGTAGGCCAGGAAGCAGGCACCCGAGAACAGGAAGTACACCCCCCACAGGCCGCGCGCCGTCTCCGAAATGCGCGGCGTGAACTTGGCGTCCTTCATGGGCCCCGGCGTTTCGGCCTTGTAGAGCTGCACACCGCCCAGGCCCAGCAATGGCAGCACCGCCACCACGAGCAGCATGATGCCCAGGCCCCCGACCAGTTGCAGGAAACACCGCCAGATGTTGGCCGACACCGGCAGGTCGTCCAGCCCCGACAAGGCGGTGGATCCGGTGGCGGTCAGCGCGCTCATCGCCTCGAAATAGGCTTTGCTCCAGGTGATGTCCGGCACGGTGAACATCAGCGGAACAGCGGCATACGCCGTGAGCACCAGCCACACCAGATTGACGAGCAGGAAGCCGTCCCGGGGCAGCAGCTCGCGGCGGTAGTTCTTCGTGAACTGCCAGAGCAGCCAGCCACTGGCGAACGTGAAACCGAAGCAGCCGCCCCAGACAGTCCGCAGATGTTCCGCGTCCTGCGGCCAGGCCCACGCCAGCGGCACCAGCATGGCAAAGGCGAACGCCATCACAATGCGCGCCAGCAAGGCCAGGACCGGACCGAAAAGCTGCATCATGCGTGCACCCTACTTGCGCCAGAAACCGCGCGTGAACAACACCAGGAACGACAGCATCTCCAGCCGCCCTAGCAGCATCGCCAGCGTGCAGATCCACAACTGGAACGGTGTCAGTCCAGCGAAGTTGCCCGCAGGGCCAACCTCATTGAGGCCAGGGCCCATGTTGTTCACGCTGGCCACAACGGCGCTGAAGGCGGTGTCGAAGTTCATGTCCGTCAGCAGCAGCAACATCGTCAGGCCGATGATGGTGCCGCCGTACACCAGCATGAAGGCCAGCACGGAGAAGATGGTGGCGCTGTCGATCACGGCGCCCCCCATGGTGACCGGGTTGACCGCGCGCGGATGAATGATGCGCGCCATTTCACGCCTGGCCTGCTTGATGAGGATCACCACACGCGCCATCTTGATGCCCGCCCCCGTGGAACCTGCGCTCGTGGCAACACCGGACAGCATGATCATCAGGATGGGGGCGAATATCGGCCACTGCGTGTAGTCGACCGTCGAGTAGCCGGTGGTGGATGCGATGGAAACCACGTTGAAGGCAGCCATGCGAAGCGCCTCCCAGGGGTCTGACACGGTACCTTTGGCCACCAGCAGGCCCGCCACGAAGACGCACGCGCCAGACAGGATGATCATGGTGCCACGCCATTCCGAGTCGCGCCAGATGCGCCCCGGGCTGCGCTTGACGATGGCCATGAAATACAGCGCGAAGTTGCAGCTGGCCAGTGCCATGAAGATCACCGCGATCCATTCCAGTGCTGGCGACTGGAAATAACCGAAGCTGCTGTCGTGCGACGACAGGCCGCCCAGGCTCATGGTGGAGAACATGTGTATCCAGGCGTCGAGCGGGGTCATGCCACCCCACCAGTACGCACCAACGCACAGCAGCGAAATACCGGCGTAGACGCTCCACAGCCCCTTGGCGGTTTCGGTGATGCGCGGGGTGAGCTTGGAGTCCTTCATGGGCCCCGTGGCCTCGGCGCGGAAAAGCTGGCTGCCCCCCACGCCCAGCAGCGGCAGGATGGCCACCGCCAACACCAGAATGCCCATGCCGCCCAGCCACTGCAGGAAACACCGCCAAAGGTTGATGGAGCCCGGCAAGGCGTCGAGTCCCACCAGCACGGTCGCGCCCGTCGTCGTCAGGCCGGACATCGCCTCGAAGTAGGCCTGGGTGAAGCTGATCGGCTGGCCTGCGTCGTGAAAGTAAGCCAACAGTGGCAAGGCAGCGAACACGGGCAGACAGGTCCAGGCCAGGCCCACCAGCAAGATGCCATCGCGCGCCTGCAGGTCCATCTTGAGCGCGCCGCGGTACAGGCCAAACAGCCAGAGCGCCCCGCCACACACCAGCGTGAGCAGCATCGGCCACAGGTAGGCCCAGGCCGCCCCATCGCCAATCCACCCTGCCACGGCGGCGGGCACCAGCATGGTCAGGCCAAACACCATCACAATGACCCCGAACACCGGGGCAACACGAACAAATGGCATGGGCGTCAACCGAAGAAGGTGGCCCCGACCTGGAAGAGCTTCTCCACCTCGCGCACCAGGCGTTTGTTGGGAATGAAGATGACGATGTGGTCATCCGTCTCGATCAGGGTGTCGTGGTGCGGCATGAGCACCTGGGCACCGCGCCCTTCACCGCGCACGATGGCACCAATGCGCGCGCCCTTGGGCAGCTTCACTTCCTCGATGCGCCGCCCCACCAGGCGTGAGGTCTTGACGTCGCCGCGTGCAATGCCCTCCAGCGCTTCCGCAGCACCCCGGCGCAGACTGTGCACCGCCACCACGTCGCCACGGCGGATGTGCGCCAGCAGCTCACCGATCACCGTCTGGGCAGGCGAAACGGCAATGTCGATGGCACTGCCCTGCATCATGTCCGCATAGGCCCTGCGGTTGATCAGCGACATCACGCGGCGCGCGCCCAGCCGCTTGGCCAGCATGGCCGACATGATGTTGTCCTCGTCGTCGCTGGTGAGGGCGAGGAACAGGTCCATGTCGGCGACGTTCTCTTCCAGGAGCAGGTCCTCGTCCACGCTGTCGCCGTGGAGCACCAGCATGCTTGATGGCAGCTGGCTGGCCAGGTACTCGCAGCGCTTGGCGTCGTGCTCGATGATCTTCACCTGGCATTGGCCGACCAGGCTGCGCGCCAGCCTCAGCCCCACCTTTCCCCCGCCAGCGATCATCACGCGCTGCACCGGTTTGTCGACGTTGTGAATGGCCGCCAGCACGTGGCGGATCTTGTCGCTGTCGGCCAGCAGGAACACCTCGTCGCCCGGCAGGATGCGCGTGCTCTTGGTGGCCTCCATCTCGGTGTCAAGGCGGTACAACGCCACCACGCGCATCTCGGCGTGAGGGAACCGCTCCTTGAATTCACCGATGGTATGCCCCACCAGGGCGCCGCCAGCCGACGCGCGAACCGCGATCAGGCACACCCGGCCTTCGGCAAATTCCAGCACCTGCAAGGCCTCGGGGTAGTCGATCAGCTGGTGGATGTAGCGCATCACCGACTCTTCCGGGCAGATCACGCGGTCCACCGCGAAGCCCGTCTTGGACATGAGTTCGTCGCCCTCGACGAATTCGGGCGAGCGCACGCGCGCGATGGTCGTCGGCACGTTGAACACGTCGTGCGCCACCTTGCACACGACCAGGTTGGACTCGTCCGCCGCCGCGCAGGCGATGAGCATGTCGGCGTCCTTGGCCCCCGCCTCGCGCAGCACCGATGGCTGGATGCCGTTGCCGACGACGCCCCGCAGATCCAGGCGTTCCTCCAGTGCGCGCAACCGCGCCGGGTCCTGATCGATGACGGTGATGTCGTTCTGTTCGGACACAAGGCTCTCGGCCACGCTCTCGCCGACGCGGCCTGCGCCCAGGATGATGATGTTCATGGTGTCACTTCAAAGCGCCAAAGACTTTCTGGAGGATCTGGCTGCCGGTACCCACCGGGTCCTGCCGGATCTTCTTTTCTTCTTCCCCGATGACCAGGTACAGCCCATCGAGCGTCTTGCCGGTCACGTACTGCTGCAGGTTGGCATCCTGCTCGCGCACCAAGCCATAGCGGGCGGCCCGGCCAGCAAAATCGTTGTATTTCTGCGCCAGCGCCACCTTCTGCGTGGCCTGGGTCACGATCGGCAGGAACCGCCCCGTCAGGGGGTCACGCGTCTTGCCCGCGAAGAAATCGGTCACCGACGTTTCGCCGCCGGTGAGTATGTTCTTCGCGTCGGTCACGGTCATCTCGCGCACGGCCTTCACCAGCAGATCGCGCCCCATGGGCACGGCCTGCTCGGCGGCACGGTTCATGGCCGTCACCAGCTCGTCCACGCGCTGGCCCTGGCCGAAGGTTCGCATCAGCTTCCCGGCATCTTCCAGGTAACCCGGCAGGGGAATGCGCACCTTGGGGTTGCCCAGAAAACCATCGGCTCGGCCCAGCAGGCCTACCGCCGCCAGCGCACCCCGTTCCAGGGCGGTCTTGACGCCGGCATTGGCGTCCGACGCGGAAAGATCAGCGAGCGTGAGGGCGTGCACCCGGCGCCACAGGGCCAGGGAAAGCAACAGGCCAAAGCTGGTCTGCAGGGCACGTCGCCGTGAGGCGAGGGACGCATGTGAGTAATGCAGGGCTGCCATGGACAGGATTATGCGCCTGCGTTTGCACGGCAAAGCGCGGTGTGGCGAAACAGCGATACGGGCACAACGCGTCAGCGGTGGCGGGCTGGCGCCACCACGGATCGGGGACAATGGGGCGTTTTGACACATTTTTGACACGCGCCTGACACCCGCCCTCTTCTGACCCATGCCCCCCGTCGACCACACCGGCACCCCACGCCCCCTGCATCTGGTGCTACTGGAGGACGACCCCGTCCAACTCCGGCTGCTGGAGCGTGTGCTGCAGCACCTGTGCGGAGGCACCATCCGGGGGTTTCAGGACGGCTTCGACATGCTGTCCTACCTGGCTTTGACGGACACGCCCGTGGACGCCGTGTTCTGCGACCTGCAGGTGCCCAAGCTCGACGGCGTGCAGGTGATCCGCCTGCTGGCGGAGCGGGCGTTTCCCGGCTGGCTGGTGCTGATCAGCGCCGAAGACACCCGGCTGATGGCCACGGTGCGGCAAGTGGCCATCAGCCACGGCCTGGCGGTCATGCCCCCCATGGCCAAGCCGGTGGGGCCGGCGGCCTTGCGCACACTGATTGACGAGCTGCGCACGCCCCCTCCGCCCCGGCAGGCCCGCCCGATCTACCGCGACGTGGATCTGCAGACCGCCCTGGCACGCGGCGAATTGGTCAACGTCTACCAGCCCAAGGTGAATGCCCGCACCGGCGAATGGGAGGGCGTGGAAGCCCTGGTGCGCTGGCGCCATGGCATCGACGGCTGGATTTCGCCGGAGCACTTCATCTCCCTGGCGGAACAGCACGGCCTGATCGATCAGTTGACCCGAACGGTCATCGTCAATGCCTTGCAAGACGCCAGGGCCTGGCACGACGCGGGCTGGCAGCCCGCCCTGTCCATCAACGTGTCCATGGACAACCTGACCCAGGTGGACTTTCCCGACTGGGTGCTGCAGCAGCTGTCGCAATCCTGCGTCTCGCTGGGCCGGTTCAACCTGGAGGTGACCGAAAGCCGCCTGATGGACCAGCCCAAGCTGACCCTGGAGGTGCTCAGCCGCCTGCGCCTGCACAAGATTCAATTGGCCATCGACGATTTCGGCACCGGCCACTCATCGCTGCGGCAATTGCTGCAGGTGCCCTTCCACGAGCTCAAGCTCGACCAAGGCTTCGTCAACGGCATCAGCCGCGACAGCTCGGCCCAGGCCATTTTCGACGCGTCCATCCTGATGGCGCGCAAGCTCCACATGCGCACCGTGGCCGAAGGCGTGGAAACGCCGGAAGACCTGGACTACGTGCGTGCCAGCGGCTGCGACGCCGTGCAGGGCTACCTGATCGCGCGCCCCATGGCCAGCGCCGACCTGATCGCGTGGGCCGACCAGTGGCCCACGCAGCGGGCACAGCTCTGGCCGGCCGTCACAACCCGCGCTGGATGATGATCTTCTGCACGTCGCTGGTGCCTTCGTAGATCTGGCACACGCGCACGTCGCGGTAGATGCGCTCCACGGGGAAGTCGCTCACCACACCGTAGCCGCCCAGCGTCTGGATGGCCACCGAACAGACCTTCTCGGCCACCTCGCTGGCAAACAGCTTGGCCATGGCAGCTTCCTTCAGGCAGGGGCGGCCCGCGTCGCGCAGGCTGGCCGCGTGCCAGATGAGCTGGCGCGCCGCTTCCAGCCGCGTGGCGCATTCGGCCAGGCGGAACCCCACCGCCTGGTGGTTGAAGATGGCGGTACCAAAGGCCTCGCGCTGCTTGGCGTAGTCGATCGCCACGTCCAGCGCGCTGCGCGCCATGCCCACGCTCTGCGCGGCAATGCCAATGCGCCCGCCTTCCAGCGCGCTCAAGGCGATCTTGTAGCCCTCGCCCTCCTCGCCGATCAGGTTCTCGGCGGGGATGTGGCACTGGTCGAAGTTGATCTGCGCGGTGTCGCTGCTGTGCTGCCCCAGCTTGTCCTCCAGCCGCGCCACCACATAGCCCGGCGTGGCGGTGGGCACCAGGAAGGCGCTCATGCCTTTCTTGCCCGCAGCCTTGTCCGTCACCGCGATCACGATGGCCACATCACCGTTCTTGCCGCTGGTGATGAACTGCTTCACGCCATTGATGACGTAGCTGTCGCCCTCGCGCACGGCGGTGGTGCGCAGGGCAGACGCGTCCGAACCCACATGCGGCTCGGTCAGGCAGAAGGCCCCCAGCATCTCGCCGCGCGCCAGCGGGGCCAGCCACTTCGCCTTCTGCGCGTCGTTGCCGTAGCGCATCAGGATGGCGTTGACCGGGCAGTTGGTGACGCTGATGGCGGTGCTCACGCCACCGTCACCAGCGGCGATCTCTTCCAGCACCAGCGCCAGGGTCAGGTAGTCCAGGCCAGCACCGCCCAGTTCCTCGGGGACGCAAATGCCGTAGGCGCCCAGCGCCGCCAGACCCTTATGGGCTTCCTTGGGAAAGTGGTGCTCCTTGTCCCACTTGGCGGCATGCGGCCACAGCTCCTCTTGAGCAAAGGCACGCACGGCGTCACGGATCATTTCCTGGTCTTGGGTCAGCAGCATGGGTTTGTGTGAAGTTTCAAAGTTTGAAGGTACTCACCAACTGGTTCAGGTGCTGCGCCTGCTCGCGCAGGCTCATCGCTGCGGCGGTGGACTCCTCGACCAGTGCAGCATTCTGCTGAGTCATCTGGTCGAGCTGCACCACCGAGGCGTTCACGTTGCCAATGTCGGTGCTCTGTTCGGAAATGGCGGCGGTCACCTCGCCAATCAGGTCGGCCACGCGCCGCACGGCCTCCACGATCTCGCTCATCGTCTGCCCCGCACCGGACACCAGCGACGAGCCCGCCTCCACGCGCTCCACGCTGGTACCGATCAGGGTCTTGATCTCTTTGGCGGCTTCGGCGCTGCGGCTGGCCAGGCTGCGCACCTCGGAGGCCACCACGGCAAAGCCCCGGCCCTGCTCGCCCGCGCGCGCCGCTTCCACGGCGGCGTTGAGGGCCAGGATGTTGGTCTGGAAGGCAATGCCATCGATGACGCCGATGATGTCGGCGATCTTCTGCGAACTGGCGCGGATGTCGTCCATCGTGGCCACGACCTTGGACACCTCCTCCCCGCCGCGGGACGCCACATCGGCCGCCGAAGTGGCCAGCTGGTTGGCCTGGCGCGTGGCGTCGGCCGACTGGCGCACCATGCCCGCCACCTGCTCGATGGACGCTGCCGCTTCCTCCAGGTTGGCGGCCGTGCGCTCGGTGCGCTGGCTCAGGTCCTGGCTGCCGGTGGCGATCTCGTCGCTGGCGGTGGTGATGTTGCCGGTGGAATGGCGCACCTCGCCCACGAGCTGCCGCAGCGACTGCTGCATGCGAGCCAACCCGCCCATCAGGCTGCTCTGGTGCGCGCTGGCGGCCAGCGGCACCGACAGGTCACCCGATGCGATCTGCGCAATGGCAGAGCGGGCCTCGGCCGGGTCACCGCCCAGTTCGCGCCGCACCGTGTTGCGGATGTAGAGGGTGAAGAGCACCGACACCACCACGGCCACCATCGACAGGGCCACAGCAAACGCCACCGCCCGGTCCACGTTGCGGTTGACGTTGCCGAACACCTGCTCGGAAGTGGCCCCGGCTGCCTCGATGAGCTTGAGCAGCTCGCCGCGCAGCTGGCGCCAGGCAGGGGTTTCCGTCCCGCTCAGGAAGGAAACCGTGTCAGCCGCCTGTTCGCGCACCTTGGCCAGCACCTGGTCCTGTGCCTGGGCGTGGCTGGCACGCAACGCCGCCAGCTGACGCACCCCCTGTTCGAACCCGGTGCCCTGCGACACCTGGGTCACGTCCGCGTAGGCCTTGTCATAGGCCTTGCGGGCGTTGTCCAGGTTCTCGACCGCGCGCTTGTCCTCGGGGTTCAACACCACGTTGCGCAGCGCCTGGCCCATCTGCAGGCCCTGGGCGTACATCTCGGTCAGTCCAGTGCTGATGCGTTGTTCCGTCTGCACATAGGCGCCGAACTGCTGCTTGGTGTACAGCAGTCCTCCTATACCCCCGGCCAGGCCAAGGATGAACAGCAGCGCGGGCAGCACTGCGGACAACAGGATACGGGTATCGAAACGCATCAGTCAGGCCTCCTCAAGCCAAGTATCACACTCAGCAAAAAGGCCAGATCATAGGACTTCCAGCGCAACGGCTGTGGCTTCGCCGCCACCAATGCACAGCGTGGCCACACCTTTCTTCAGGCCGCGAGCCTTCAGCGCATGGATGAGCGTGACCATGATGCGTGCGCCGCTGGCGCCGATGGGGTGGCCCAGCGCGCAGGCGCCGCCGTTGACGTTGACCTTGTCGTGCGGCACGTTCAGTTCAGCCATCAGCGCCATGGGCACCACGGCGAAGGCCTCGTTGATTTCCCACAGGTCCACGTCGCCCACGCTCCAGCCCGCCTTGGCCAGCACCTGATGGCTGGCGCCCACCGGCGCGGTGGAAAACCATTCCGGCTCCTGCGCGTGCGTGGCGTGCGCCACGATGCGCGCCAGCGGCTGGCAGCCCAGGCGTTGTGCGGTGGACGCCTTCATCATCACCAGTGCGGCGGCGCCGTCGTTGATGCTGGAGCTGGACGCGGCGGTGATGGTGCCGTCCTTCTTGAAGGCGGGCTTGAGCGCAGGAATCTTGTCCAGCTTGATCTTGCCCGGCCCTTCATCGATGCTGACCACGCGTTCACCCGAACGCTCCTTCACCGTCACGGACGTGATCTCGGCGGCAAAGCTGCCGTCTTGCGTGGCACGTTGGGCGCGCTTGACGCTTTCGGTAGCGAAGGCGTCCTGCTGCTCGCGGCTGAAGCTGTACTTGGCGGCACAGTCTTCACCGAAGGTGCCCATGCTGCGGCCGGGCTGGTAGGCGTCTTCCAGGCCGTCAAGCATCATGTGATCGAAGATGCGGTCGTGGCCGATGCGGTAGCCGCCGCGCGCCTTGGGCAGCAGGTAGGGGGCGTTGGTCATGCTCTCCATGCCCCCAGCCACCAGCACCTCGTGGCTGCCCGCCAGCAACATGTCGTGCGCAAACATGGCCGCGCGCATGCCGGAGCCGCACATCTTGCTGAGCGTCACCGCACCAGCGCTCTTGGGCAGGCCGCCCTTGAACGCGGCCTGGCGCGCCGGGGCCTGGCCCTGGCCCGCCATCAGGCAGTTGCCGAAGATCACCTCGGTCACCAGTTCCGGTGCCACACCAGCGCGTTGCACGGCGGCCTGGATGGCTGCACCGCCCAGATCGTGAGCGGCGAGCGAGGAAAAATCACCCTGAAAGGCGCCCATGGGGGTGCGTGCGGCGCCGACGATGACGATGGGGTCTTGCATGGTTTGCTCCTGTGAGGGTTAGTTGACGTTTACGTAAACGTTAATTCTCGCAGAGTCTCTGGCTGGCGTCATCTGTGCTCTCAAAATTGTTGCTGCGGTGAACCTCGCTTGCTGCGGCAGATGTCCGGCCGGAGCGTTTCGCTAGAAACGTGCAGGGAGTTTCGGCCGCGTAGCCACGGCATCAAGCATCGCAGGGAAGCCCCTGCTACGCAGGTGCCACCTCGTTGAAGCGCCAGCCCCTGGACGCACACGCCTTGGTCACCAAATACCCGCGCTCGAAACAAGCCTTGGCCCGCCAACACCCCAGGCGATGAAAGTCCAAGCGTCAACCCCGCCCTGCCCTCACAGCAAACCGCCGTTCCCGCTCGTAAGGAAAAACGTCGTGCACATGCCCCGCCAGAATGCGTTCCTTGTGCGCCTGCCAGAAACCCGGGTCAAGCAAGTTGGCGTGGTGCTTCATGAAGACCTCGCGCACCAGTGGGTGCCCCAGCAAAAACGGCTCAAAGGTCTCCGGAAACACATCGTGCGGCCCCACGCTGTACCAAACCTCGCCGCTCATCTCCTCCTCTTCGTCGCGCGGTGGCGGCACGCGGCGGAAGTTGCAGTCGGTGATGTACTCGATCTCGTCGTAGTCGTAGAACACCACCTTGCCGTGGCGGGTGATGCCAAAGTTCTTCCACAGCATGTCGCCCGGGAAGATGTTGGCCGCCACCAGGTCCTTGATGGCTTTGCCGTACTCCACCACCGCATGCTCGATCTGCCCGCGTGCCCGCTCGTCGCCAGGGTTCTTCTGCAAGGCATCGAACGCCTCCTGCAGATAGATGTTGAGCGGGATCATGCGCCGCTCGATGTAGACATGCCTGATCAGCACCTCGATGTTGCCGTCGCCATTGCGGTCACCGATCTCGATCTGGCTGGGCGCGTGCTTCTGGATCTCGGCGATCAACTCGTCGCTGAAACGCTCACGCGGAAAGCCTACGCCTGAGAACTCCAGTGTGTCGGCCATGCGGCCCACGCGGTCGTGCTGCTTGACCAGCAGGTATTTGCCCCGCACCTGCTCGCGCGTGGTGTCCTTGGGCGCCGGGAATCGGTCCTTGATCACCTTGAACACGAAGGGAAAGCTCGGCAAGTCGAACACCAGCATCACCATGCCCTTGATGCCGGGTGCGATGCGGAACACGTCGGTGCTGTGGCGCAGGTGGTAAAGGAAGTCCCGGTAAAAGAGCGTCTTGCCCTGCTTGGCCAGGCCCAGCGCGTTGTAGAACTCGGCACGCGGCTTGCGCGGCATCAGGCTGCGCAGGAACTGCACGTAGGCACTCGGCACCTCCATGTCCACCATGAAATAGGCCCGCGCGAAGCTGAAGATCATCAGCAGGTCGTCCTCGCCATGCAGCAGCGTGTCGATGATGAGCTGGCCCTTGCGGTTGTGCAGGATGGGCAGTGCGAACGGAACCTCCTGGAAACCGTTGATGAGCTTGCCCACCACGTAAGCACCCTTGTTGCGGAAGAACAGGCTGTGGAGCACCTGGACCTGGAAGTTGGCGCGCAGCTTCTCGTGGTCGAACAGCGGCTGCAGGGCCTGCCACACACTCAGCGTGTCGCGCTCGAAATCCTCGAACGGCACGCGCAGGCCGAAGTCCGCCACCATGCGCCGGATCTCATCCAGCACGTTGTGCTGCGTGGGGTAGTAACAGCGGTAGGTTGGGTGGGCGTCGGGGTTTTCGGGCTCGATGTATTCGGTGCTGACCGCCGGGCGGACGAAGATGAAGTCGTTCTGGAAGTAGCTGCGGTGCAGGATCTTAGTGGTCACCGAGTTGAAGAAGGTCTCGGCCAGTTCGGGCTGGCGGTGGTCCACCAGCATGCCGATGTAGTGCAGCTTGACCTGTTGCCACACATCCATAGGCTGCTGCGCGGCCTTGAACTCGCGCTCCAGCCGTGTCACGCATTCCTTCACGCGCAGGTCGTAGAACTCGATGCGCTCGCGCTGCGCGCGCTGCTGGGCGTGCCAGTCCTGCGTTTCGAAGCGGTGCTTGGCCCGGGCAGATTCTGTACGGAACAGGCGGTAGTGCCTGTTGAAACCGTCGATCATCGCCCGCGCGATATCCACGGCCACGGAGGAGTCGAGACGACGGGGCAGCATGAGGGAAAGGCTATGGGCGGGCCGCCGGGAGCACCCCGCGCGGATAGCGCTTGAGGGCATCGCGGAAAACCTGCATCACCTCTTCAGGGCGGCTCATGCTCACGCCCAGATCTTTCACCAGACCGTCCTTCAAACCGTAGCACCAGCCGTGCACCGAAACCCGCTGCCCGCGCGCCCAGGCGTCCTGTAGCACATTGGTCAACGCCACGTTGCCCACCTGCTCGATCACGTTCATCTCGCACAGCACGTCTTCCTGTTCAGGCTCGGGCAGGTGCTCCAGGCGACGGCGGTGGCGGATTTTCACGTCGTGCACATGGCGCAGCCAGTTGTCGGCCAGACCCACCCGCGCGCCGCGCAGCGTGGCCAGCACACCGCCGCAACCGTAATGGCCCACCACCAGAATGTGCTCCACCTTCAGGTACTCCACGGCAAACTGGATCACCGACAAGGCATTCAAGTCCGAATGCACCACCACGTTGGCAACATTGCGATGCACGAACACTTCACCCGGCTCCAGGCCCGTGATCTGGTTGGCGGGAACCCTGCTGTCCGAGCACCCGATCCACAGGTACTTCGGGTTCTGCTGCCGCGCCAGTTGCTGGAAATAGCCCGGCCGCTCCTGCTCGACCTGGGCGGCCCAGCGGCGATTGGCTTCAATGAGGTTCTGGAGGGGATGAGTCATGCCGCGATTGTGGCCCATGCGGGCCACCGCCGACACACCGGGAGCCCCGGCTCAGCAGGTTTCGGCGAACAGTTCGCGGCCAATCAGCATGCGGCGAATCTCGCTGGTGCCCGCGCCAATCTCGTACAGTTTGGCGTCGCGCCACAGGCGGCCCAGCGGGTACTCGTTGATGTAGCCGTTGCCACCGAAGATCTGGATGCCGTCGCCCGCCATGCGCGTGGCCTGCTCAGCGCACCACAGGATGACGGAGGCGCAGTCCTTGCGCACCTGGCGCACGTGCTGCGCGCCCAGCTGGTCCAGGTTCTTGCCGATCTGGTAACAGAACGCGCGGCCAGCCTGCAACACGGTGTACATGTCAGCCACCTTGCCCTGGATGAGCTGGAACTCGCCAATGCTCTGGCCGAACTGCTTGCGGTCATGGATGTAGGGGATGACGTTGTCCATCACCGCCTGCATGATGCCGATGGGCCCGGCCGCCAGCACGGCGCGCTCGTAGTCCAGGCCGCTCATCAGCACCTTGGCGCCATTGTTCAGGCCACCCAGGATGTTTTCTTCGGGCACTTCCACGTTGTTGAACACCAGTTCACCCGTGTGGCTGCCGCGCATGCCCAGCTTGTCGAGCTTTTGCGCAATGCTGAAGCCCTTCATGCCCTTTTCGATGATGAAGGCGGTCACGCCGCGCGCGCCCATCTCCGGCTCGGTCTTGGCGTAGACCACCAGCGTATCGGCGTCGGGCCCGTTGGTGATCCACATCTTGCTGCCGTTGAGCACGTAATAGCCGCCCTTGTCCTCTGCCTTCAGCTTCATGCTGATCACGTCCGAGCCCGCACCCGGCTCGCTCATGGCCAGCGCGCCCACATGCTCACCGCTGATGAGCCCGGGCAGGTATTTGCGCTTCTGCGCCTCGTTGCCGTTGCGCTTGATCTGGTTGACGCACAGATTGGAATGCGCGCCGTAGGACAGGCCCACCGAGGCGCTGGCGCGGCTGATCTCTTCCATGGCGATCATGTGCGCCAGGTAACCCATGTTGGCGCCGCCGTACTCTTCGGGCACGGTGATGCCCAGCACGCCCAGGTCGCCCATCTTGCGCCACAGGTCCATGGGGAACTGGTCGGTGCGGTCGATCTCGGCGGCACGCGGTGCGATTTCTGCCTGGGCAAAGTCGCGCACGGCGTCGCGCAGGGCGTTGATGTCGTCACCCAGCATGAAGTCGAGGCCGGGCAGGTTGGGCAGTGCGTTCATGGGAAAAGTCTCCTGTTGCGGAATGTGTGGTCGGGGTAGTCAGTACTGTCAGTACGTTTTGGGCACGGGCACCAGGGTCTGCTGCATCACCGCGCAGTCGCTGCGCTTGCCGTCGGCAGCCACGTGTGTGACTTCGGCGGTGGTGACGATCAGCCGCTTGCCTGCGCGGACCACGCGGCCGGTCGCCTGCAGCTCGCCGCTCTGGAACGCCGCGAGGAAGTTGATCTTGTATTCCACGGTGGTCACCTCCATCTTGGGCGGCGCCACGGTAAGGGCCGCGTAGCCGCCGGCAATGTCGGCCAGTGCACCCATGGCGCCGCCATGGAAACCGCCCTGCTGCTGCGTCACACGGTCGGAATACGGCACGGCGAGCGTCACTTCGCCGGGCGCCACGCTCAGCAGGCGCACGCCCAAGTGCTGCATCATGCCCTGGCGGGCCAGGCTGGCCTGCACGCGTTCACGCAGCGCAGCTTCATCGGCGGGGGCGGCGGTTTGGCTCATGGGTCTCCTGCATGTTCGTGCTCCACACGACAATTGACGTTTACGTAAACGTCAATTATGCAACGAAGCCGGGCGTTGTCGACTAAGGGGCTTCCCGAGGGGTCGCCGTTCAGGCGGGCACGCCGTTCTTGTCGAGCTTGGCCAGCAGGGCGCGGGCTTCTTTTTCGTGGACCTTCACTTCGTCCAGGTTGGCCTGCAGGTCGGCCAGCTGCTCCTCGATCTGGCGGCGGTGCTCGGCCAGCACGGCCAGGAACTTGCGCAACTGCGGCCCGGTGTCGCGCGGGCTGTCGTACATGTCGATGATGTCCTTGGCCTCGGTCAGCGACAGGCCCAGGCGCTTGGCGCGCAGCGTCAGCTTCAGGCGAGTGCGGTCACGCGACGTGTAGACACGGTTGCGACCAGCCGGCCCTTCGCGGCGAGGCTGCAGCAGCCCCATGTCCTCGTAGAAGCGGATGGCGCGCGTGGTCAGGTCGAATTCCTTGGCCAGATCGCTGATGGTGTAAGTGGTGACAGTTGCCATGTTGCGTCGATGGAAATTGACGTTTACGTCAACGTCATGGGCGAATCTTAGCGGAAGGCCTCGTCGCGTGCATCCCCGTGGTGCTCCAGGGGGTATATTTACCTCATGGAAACCGCTGCCGCTCCCCTGTCCTTGCGCACAGCCTGGCGCCTTTGCCGCCCGGGCTTTCTCGTCATCACCGTGGTGGCAACCCTGCTGGGCATGGCCTCTGCGGCAGCCTGCGGCTGCGGATTCGACACCATGAAGGCAGGCGTCACGGTCATACTCGCGTGCATGGCCCACGCTGGCGCCAACGTGCTCAACGACTACCAGGACGCGCGCAACGGCGCCGATGCGGCCAACCCCGCGCCGCTGAGCCCCTTCACCGGCGGCTCGCGGCTCATCCAGCAGGGCGCGGTGTCGCTCGAAGACACCAGGCGGCTGGCGTGGATGCTGCTGGGCCTGGCCGCCCTGGGCGGGCTGTGGCTGGCCGTCAAGAGCGGCGGCGGTTTGCTGCTCGTGGGCATGGCGGGGCTGCTCCTGGGCTGGGCTTATTCCGCCCCGCCCCTGGCACTGATGACGCGTGGCCTGGGTGAACTCACCGTGGCAGGCGTGTGGTGGCTGATGGTGATCGGCGCGGACTACGCGCAACGCAGCCAGTTCTTCCCCATCCCGGCCAGCCTGGCCTTGAGCTACGCCATGCTGGTGGCCAACATCCTGCTGGTCAATGGCCTGCCCGATGCGGCGTCAGACGCACAGGTGGGCAAGCACACACTGGCGGTTCGCCTGGGGCCGCGCCTGTCGGCATTGCTCTACCTGCTGCTGGCCTTGCTGGCGCACGGCTGGCTGGCGCTCAGCGCCTGGTTGCTCATTCCGCCCATGCAGGCACTTTGGGGGCTGTTGTCGCTGCCGCTGTCGCTGTGCGCGGCCGCCCTGGTGTGGCAGCGCGCTGCACGGCCCGAAACGCTGCGCCCGGCCATCGTGCTCACCATCGCCGCCACCGTGGTGCACGGCCTGGGCATGGCCGCCGGGTTGCTGAGCATGCCGCGCTAAGGCGGCCAGTAACGTTGGCCCTCAGGCCTGCCTGAGCCGTATGCGTTTGAGTGCCTGCCGCCGCTCGGCATGGTCGGGCAGCACGGCGGCCACCACGGCCCAGAAGGCCGGGCTGTGGTTCATCTCGCGCAGGTGGCTCAGTTCGTGCACCACCACGTAATCGATCAGGTCCGGTGCGAGGTGGATGAGCCGCCAGTTGAGCCGGATGCGACCGTCTGACGAGGCACTGCCCCAGCGCGTGCCCGCGCTGGACAGGCTGAGCTGCGTGTAACGAACGCCCATGTGCGCGGCAAAGTGGTCCAACCGCTGACGGAAAAGCTCGCGCGCCTCACGCATCAGCCAGGCGTGCACGGCGTCCTTCAGCCGCTGCTCATCCGCGTCACGCGCCAGCCCCACCAGCAGGCGGTCACCCTGCACGCAGGCACCCGCGCCGTCAAAGGCGTGGCTCGGGTCCAGCACCAGCGTCAGGCTGCAGCCCAGGTAGTCCAGCGTGGCGCCATCGTGCCAGCGCTGCGGGGGCTGCGCGTTGCGCCCGTGCTCCTGCATCTGCCGCAGTTTGTCCAGTACCCACGCGGCCTTGGTCTGGATGAAGGCCTCCACCTCGGCCACGGGCGCCCAGCGCGGCGCTCGCACGCTCAAACCCAGCGGCCCCACCGACAGGCCGATGGTGCGGCGCTGGCCGCGCTTGAACTCGTAGGCCACCACGGCCTCGCCCACACGGCACTGGCGGTTGGCGCGCGGGTGCCGCCAGACCAGGGAGTCGTGGGCCTGCGCCCCGAACAGGTCGAGCTGCAGCGTTTCCCCGGCGGTCTGCCGCATTGCCGTTTCAGGCTGTCGCCGTGCTGGCGCTGGTACTTGTGCTGTAGGCCTCGGGGTCCAGGCGCCGCATCTCCGCCTCGATCCAGTCCTCCACCTCGCGCATCAGCTCATCGGGATCACGCCCCTGGCTGGGAATGGGCTTGCCGATGGAGAACTCCACCACGCCCGGCTTCTTGATGATGGCGCGGCGCGGCCAGCACTTGGCCGACGTCACCGCGATGGGGATGACCGGTGCGCCGGTCTGCACCGCCAGCCGGGTGCCACCGGACTTGTACTGCCCCTTCTGCCCACGCGGGATGCGGGTTCCCTCGGGAAACATGATGACCCAGGTGCCCTGATCCAGCAGACGCTGCCCCTGCTGCACCACCTTGTTGAAGGCCTGGGCGCGCTTGCTGCGGTCGATGTGGATCATGTCCAGGCGCGACATGGCCCAGCCGAAGAAAGGCACGTACAGCAGTTCCTTCTTGAACACATAGGCCAGCGGATGCGGCATCAGCGCGGGCATGGCAAAGGTCTCCCACGTGGACTGGTGCTTCAACAGCAGCACGGCGGGCGCCTTGCTGCCCACGGGCAGGTTCTCGTATCCGATGACGTGGTTGCGGATGCCCAGGATCCAGCGCCCGCCCCACACCGCCACCCGCAGCCAGCCAGCGCACATCCAGTAGAGCTTTGTGCTGCTCAGGAACGGTGAGACGATGATGACCGCCAGGGCCCAGGGCACCACGGTCACCGCCATGAACAGCAGGTGCAGGATCGAACGGATTGCGGACATCAGGAAGCTTTCTGCGCGTCAAGCGCGAGCACGGCGTCGGCAAAGGCCGACAGGTCTTGGTGCACGGTCACGCCTTCGGGCAGGCCCGAAGGCAGGGTGCCATCGCGGTGCAAGGCAGACTGCCCGGTCAGCACCAGATGCGGCTGGCAACCGGCGGCCACGGCGGCCTGGGCGTCGCGCACGGAATCGCCCACGGCCAGAATCTGGGCAAGCGGGGTACCCATGCGCGCAGCGATCTGGTGGAAAAGGCCGGGCGCGGGCTTGCGGCAGTCGCAATCGTCCTCGGGCGCGTGGGGACAGAAGAACACCGCCTCCACCCTGCCGCCCACGGCCCCCAGCATCTTGTGCATGCGGGCGTGCACGGCGTTGAGCGTGGCCACGTCGAACAGGCCGCGGCCCAGGCCAGACTGGTTGGAGGCCACCACCACCCGCCAGCCGCCCTGGTTCAGGCGGGCCACCGCCTCCAGCGCGCCGGGCAGCGGAACCCAATCGTCGGGGGTGCGGATGAAGTCTTCGGGGTCCTGGTTCAGGGTGCCATCCCGGTCGATGACGATCAGCTTCATGTCCTTCACCCGCTCCTTGCGCGTGGCGGTCAGGCCGCCAGGCGCGACAGATCGGCCACGCGGTTCATGGCCTGGTGCAGCGTGGCCAGCAAGCCCAGGCGGTTGGCTTTGAGGGCCGGGTCGTCAGCATTGACCATCACCTGGTCGAAAAAGGCATCCACGGGGGCCTTCAGCGCGGCCAAGGCCTTCAAGTTGGCAGTGTAGTCGCCTGCCGCCCAAGCTGCATCGGCCACGGGCGCCACCTGCGCCAGCGCGGCATTCAGCGCGGCTTCGGCCGCCTCGCGCAACAACTCGGGCTTCACCGCGGGCTGCACCTCACCTTCGGCCTTCTTCAGGATATTGCCCACGCGCTTGTTGGCGGCGGCCAGGGCCGGGGCCTCGGGCAACGCGGCGAAGGTGCGTACAGCCGCCAGACGGCGCGCCACCTCGCCCAGGCGCTGCGGGCGCAGGGCCAGCACGGCGTCCACTTCCTGGGCGCTGTAGCCCTGCTCGCGCAGGCTGCCACTCAGGCGGTCGTAGATGAAGTCGCTGAGCGCGGCAGACGGATCGGTGATCTTGTCGCCAAACACGGGCACGGCCAGCGCCAGCAGGGCCGTCAGGTCCAGCGGCAGGTCTTTCTCGATCAGCATGCGCACCACGCCGAGGGCGTGGCGGCGCAGGGCGAAGGGGTCCTTGTCGCCGCTGGGCAGGTTGCCGATGCCGAACATGCCCACCAGCGTTTCCAGCTTGTCGGCCAGCGCCACGCACACGCCCACGGCGTTGCGCGGCAGCTCGTCACCCGCAAAGCGCGGCTTGTAGTGGTCTTCGATCGCTTCGGCAATGTCGTTGCCCAGACCGTCGTGGCGGGCGTAGTAGCCGCCCATGATGCCCTGCAACTCTGGGAACTCGCCCACCATGTCGGTCAGCAGGTCGGCCTTGGCCAGCAAGGCAGCCTGGTCGGCCTGGCGCGCCAGCGCATCACCGCCCAGTTGCTGCGCAATGCCGCGCGCAATGGCACTCACGCGCTCCACGCGCTCGCCCTGCGAACCCAGCTTGTTGTGGTACACCACCTTGGCCAGCCCCAGCACGCGCGACTCCAGCGGGCGCTTGCGGTCCTGGTCGAAGAAGAACTTGGCGTCGGCCAGGCGCGGGCGCACCACGCGCTCGTTGCCGCCGGTCACGGCGCTGGCGTCAGCCGGGCTGATGTTGCTCACCACCAGGAACTTGTTGGTCAGCTTGCCTTGCGCGTCCAGCAGGGGGAAGTACTTCTGGTTGGCCTTCATCGTCAGAATCAGGCACTCCTGCGGCACTTCCAGGAATTCGGGCTCGAACTGGCACACCAGCACGTTGGGGCGCTCCACCAGCGCGGTCACCTCATCCAGCAGGGCGTCGTCCTCGATCGGGCGGCAGCCGCCGCCCACCTCGGCGGCGCGGGCGGCCAGCTGGCGCGCGATTTCGGCGCGGCGCTCGGCAAAGCTGGCGATCACCGCGCCGTCGTCACGCAACGTCTGCGCGTAGGCGTCGGCGTGGGCCAGCACCACGGGCGACTTGACCGCCTCGAAGCGGTGGCCCTGCGTGGCGTTGCCCGCCGTCAGGCCCAGTGCCTTCACCGGCACCACGGTGTCGCCGTGCAGCGCCACCAGACCGTGCGCGGGACGCACGAAGTTCACGCTGCTCCAGCCGGGCAGCTCGCAGTCGGTCTCCAGCTGGTAGGTCATCACCTTGGGGATGGGCAACTGGCGGATGGCTTCGTCCAGCGCCTTCTGCAGGCCCACGTCCAGCGTGGCGCCCGTCACCAGGCTATCGTAGAACAGGGCTTCGGCTTTGCCCTCGCCCTGGCGCTTCAATGCCGCCACGGCGGCGGCCGGGTCGGACACGTCGGCTCCCAGCGACGCCAGCTTCTTGAGCAACGCGGGCGTAGCCTGGCCGTCGGCCGTGAGGCCCACCGAGACGGGCATGAGCTTTTGCTGCACGGCCTGGTCTTCAGCCTTGAGCCACACGTGCGACACGTGCGCGGCCAAGCGGCGCGGCGACGCATAGGCCTTCACCTCGGCGTCCGCGCCAGCCAGGCCCATGACCTTGAGCTGATCGAACAGCACACCGGCAAACGCGTCGCCCAGCTTCTTCAGGGCCTTGGGGGGCAGTTCCTCAACAAAGAGTTCCACCAGCAGGTTCTTCGTGGTCATGTCGTGCTTTCCTCAGGCGGCTTTCTTTTCGGTCTGTGCCACGATCTGTTCGACCCATTCGCGCGGCGCCATGGGGAAGCCCAGGCGTTCGCGGCTCTCGTAGTAGGCCTGCGCCACGCTGCGCGCCAGGTTGCGGATGCGGCCGATATAGGCGGCGCGCTCGGTCACGCTGATGGCGCCGCGCGCGTCCAGCAGGTTGAAGGTGTGCGCGGCCTTGAGCACCTGTTCGTAGGCAGGCAGCGCCAGCTTCTGTTCCATCAGGTGCTTGGCGTTGCCTTCGTGCGCGGTGAAGGCGGTGAACAGAAAGTCGGCGTTGCTGTGCTCGAAGTTGTAGGTGGACTGCTCCACCTCGTTCTGGTGGTACACGTCACCGTAGCTCAGCGTGTCGGTCCACTTCAGGTTGTAGACGTTGTCCACGCCCTGCAGGTACATGGCCAGGCGTTCCAGGCCGTAGGTGATCTCACCCGTGATGGGTTTGCAGTCGATGCCACCCACCTGCTGGAAGTAGGTGAACTGCGTCACCTCCATGCCGTTGAGCCACACCTCCCAGCCCAGGCCCCAGGCGCCCAGCGTGGGGTTCTCCCAGTCGTCTTCCACAAAGCGGATGTCGTTCTTCTTCAGGTCGAAGCCCAGAGCCTCCAGACTGCCCAGGTACAGCTCCAGGATGTTGCTGGGCGCGGGCTTGAGCACCACCTGGTACTGGTAGTAGTGCTGCAAGCGGTTGGGGTTCTCGCCGTAGCGGCCGTCCTTGGGGCGGCGGCTGGGCTGCACGTAGGCGGCCTTCCAGGGCTCGGGCCCGATGGCGCGCAGGAAGGTGGCGGTGTGGCTGGTTCCGGCACCCACTTCCATGTCGTAGGGCTGCAACAGCGCGCAACCCTGCGCGTCCCAGTAGGACTGCAGCTTCAGAATGATTTGCTGGAAGGTCAACATGAGGTCTCGGGCACTGGCGGCGCCAGGGCCGGATGAATGGAAAAACGTTGGAATGGGCTCGCGGCCCAGGCGTAACCCGCGATTTTACGGTGGGCTCGCAGCCCCCACGCTTCGCTGCCCCCCGAGGGGGCTTTCGTCGCCTTGGGGCGGCCCGGCGGCGCCTCAATTGCCCCCACGCTTCGCTGCCCCCCGAGGGGGCCTTCGTCGCCTTGGGGCGGCCCGGCGGCGCCTCAATTGCCCCCACGCTTCGCTGCCCCCCGAGGGGGCCTTCGTCGCCTTGGGGCGGCCCGGCGGCGCCTCACATAAACAAAAGCCGGAGCCCTGGTGGGACTCCGGCCTCGGCAACCGTCCAGCGGCGCGGATCGCGCCGGGACAGAACACTGTCTGGGATCAGTACTCCCAGAAAATCCGTTGCAGTTCCTTGCTGTCCTGCGTCTTGGTCAGGGCCACCATGGCCAGGATACGGGCCTTCTGCGGGCGCAGGTCGTGCGCCACCACCCAGTCGTACTTGTCGTCGGGCTGTTCGGCGTTGCGCAGCACGAAGCCATCGGGCACGCGGGCCGAGCGGATGACATGCACACCAGCGGCGCGCAGCGTCTTGAGCGATTCCACCGCCTGCGCGGCCACCGAGCCGTTGCCCGTACCGGCATGCACCAGCGCCTTCACGCCAGCCTTGCCGTAGGCCTCGATGCCGGTGGTGTTCATGTTGCCGTAACCATAGACGATGTCCACCGCAGGCAGGGCCTTGATGTCATCGATGTTGAACTCAGACTGTGTGGTGTGGCGCTTGACCGGCGCGCGGAACCAGTAGTTCTTGCCTTCCACCACCATGCCCAGCGGACCCCACTGGCTCTTGAAGGCCTCGGTCTTGATGTTGATGGTCTTGCTCACGTCGCGGCCGCTCTGGATCTCGTCGTTCATCGTCACCAGCACGCCCTTGCCTGCGGCGTCCTTGCTGGCGGCAACGCTCACCGCGTCGTACAGGTTGAGCGCGCCGTCGGCCGACAGGGCCGTGCCCGGGCGCATGGAGCCCACGAGCACGATGGGCTTGGCGGTACGCACCGTGAGGTTCAGGAAGTAGGCGGTTTCTTCCAGCGTGTCGGTGCCATGGGTGATGACGATGCCGTCCACGTCGGCCTGCTTGGCCAGCGCCGAAACGCGCTGCCCCAGCTTGAGCAGGTGGTCGTTGGTGAAGCTCTCGGACGCGATCTGGAACACCTGTTCCCCGCTGACCTTGGCCACGCTGGCCAGCTCGGGCAGCCCGGCCAACAGCTTGTCGACCGGCACCTTGGCGGCGGCGTAGGTGGCGCTGTTGGCAGCCGAAGCCCCGGCACCCGCGATGGTGCCACCCGTGGCCAGCACCACCACATGCGGCTTGGCCGCCTGAGCGAGCGCCACCGTGGAAGCGGCGGTCAGCAGCAGGCCGGCAAGCCAGCGGGACACCGGGGAGGAAGAAATGACGGACATGAATCGGGTCTCCTGAAAATGAGTTATTGGTTTCCGGGAGCCGGATGCTATGGGAAATAGATGCACATACATGAGGAATAATTGGCGCAACATTGTGAATTTCACTCACAGTCAGCAAACCCCATGAACCTGCGCCAACTCGAAGTTTTTCAAGCCGTGCTGCAAACGGGCAACATGAGCGCGGCGGCGCGGCTGCTGTGCATCACCCCATCGGCCGTGAGCAAGGCGGTGGCCCATACGGAACTGCGGCTCGGCTACCGGCTGTTCAACCGCTCTCCAGCGGGCCTTACGCCCACGCCCGAAGCGCAAGTGCTGGCAGCAGAGTCGAACAGCATCCACCGCCAGCTGGAGGCCCTGCAACGCACCGCGCGCAACCTGGCCAGCCGCGAAGGCGGCGAGGTACGTCTGGCGGCCATCCCCGCCATATCACACGAATTTCTGCCGCAGCTGCTGCAGCACCACGCGCAAAAGCACCCCGAAGTGGGCGTGGCTGTGCGCACCATCCACCAGGACCAGATGACCCAGGCCTTGCTCACGCGCAGCGTGGACTTTGCCCTGGGCTTCTACAAACACCCCCACCCGCAAATCGCCAGCGAACTGCTGGTGAGCGGGCGGCTGTACCTGGCGGTGGCGCAGACCCTTTGGTCGCGCGCGCCGCGTGCCTCGTCACCCTCCACCCGGCTGGCCCGCGTGCCTGCCATACGCCTGGTGGGCGACGACCCCATGCGCCAGTCCATCGACGAACTGGCGCAGCGCCTGGGTACCCGTGAAGGGCCTGGCATTCAGGTGCAGACATCGCGGCTGGCCGTGGAACTGGTGAAGCTGGGCATGGGCTGGACGGTGGTGGACTTCATCACCGCCACCCGGCTGGACAACTCGCAGATCATGGCGCTGGAACTGCACGAGCTGCCGCCCATTTCGCTCTACAGCTACCACGCGCGCAACTCGCCGCCCGGGCTGCACGCCACACGCATGCTGGCCATGCTGCCTGCGCTGCTGCGCGAAACGTTGTCGGCGGGGGCAACAGGGCGTTGAGCCACCCGTTCTGACAGGCCAACCTATCGAGCTCCGATCCGGGTACGCCGTGCCGCCCAGGCCAGGGCAAGCACCGCCACCAACACCAAGGGCCACAGCCCCCAGCGCCCCGCCCAGCGCGCAAAGGGCGTTGCGCCGTCTCGCCCCTGCACCGTGGCGTCCAGCGCGCCGCGCGTGAGACGCGGCAGTTCGTGCGTGACGCGGCCCAGGTGGTCGATGGCCGCCGTGGCGCCCGTGTTGGTGGCGCGCACCATGGGGCGTTGCAGTTCCAGCGCGCGCAGACGCGAGATGTTGCGGTGCTGGTCGATGGCCACCGTGTCGCCAAACCAGGCGATGTTGCTCACGTTCACCAGCACGGTGGGCGCCTGCGCCGCGTCGCGGAAGCTGGCGGCCAGTTCTTCGCCAAACAGGTCTTCGTAACAGATGTTGGGCGCAATGCGCTGGCCCGCCCACACCAGCGGCGGCTGCGCCAGCGGGCCCCGCGCGAAGTCCCCCAGCGGGATGTGCATGAGCTGGGTGAACCAGCGAAACCCTGTGGGAATGAACTCGCCAAAGGGCACCAAGTGGTGTTTGTCGTAGCGGTGCTGCTGCAGGCCGGGCGTCCAGCTGAGCGTGGCATTGGTGAAGCCGTCGGTCCAGTTGCCAACGGGCAGCCCCACCATCACGGCAGACGTGCCTGCAGCCACCGCGTCCAGCAGGCCGCGCAGGTAGGCTGGTTCCAGCTCCTGCGGCAGAACCGGTATGGCCGTTTCGGGCGCCACCACCAGGTGGGGGGCGTCGGCACGGGCCACGGCCTGGCGCAACTGCGCGCCGTACCACTCCAGGGCCAGGGGTATGCCCGCACCGGGGGTGAACTTTTCATCCTGCGGCACGTTGCCCTGCAGCAGGGTGACGGTCAACTCACCGTGGCTGCGGGTATGTGCTGGCAGGTGCTCCACCAGCCAGCGGCCCGGCAAGGGCCAGCAGACCAGGGGCACGGCCACCATGGCAAACGCCCGCCAACCCCAGCCCAAGCCACGGCGGTTGCCTTGACTGAACGCCGCCAGCAGCCCGGCAGCCAGTGCCGCGCTGACCGCGCCCATGCCATACACGCCCACATAGGGCGCCAGCGCCCCGAGGGTGTCAATGTGCGCGTAACCACCCGCCCCCCAGGGGAACCCGGTGAACAAGGTGCCCCGCGCCAGCTCGGCCAGCGTCCAGAGGGCGGCAAAAGCCACGGCCTGAGTGGCAGGGGGTGCGTTGCGCCAGCGCCAGTAAACAGCGCCGGCCACGGCGTAATACAGGCCCAGGGCTGCGGCCAGTGCCAGCACGGCCACGGCCGCCAGCGGCGCCGCCAGACCGCCGTAGATGTGCATCGATATGAAAAGCCACCAGAAGGTGGCGACCAGCCACGCTGTGGCAAAAGCCCAGCCCCGCGCGAAAGCTGCCCGCGCCGTGGGCGCGGCCCGCAAACCGGCCAAAAGAACCAGCAGAGACAGCCACTGCAAGGCGGGCACCGGCTCGCCGGTGGGCCCGAAAGCCCACGGCCAAGCGAGGGACAGCGCCTGCGCGCCGCCCGCCAACAACAGCCCCAACCACCAGAGCCAGCGGCTCAATCCGCCCCCGGCAGGCGCGACACCTTGAACCACTTCACGGCGCCGCCCTTGGCATGCTGGACCAGGAAGCGCAGGCCCTGCACGTCGTGCGCCTCGCCGCGCTTGGGCACATGCCCCATGTCATGCGACACCATGCCGCCTATCGTCTCAAAGGGCTCCACCGGCAGCGCCACCTGGAACCACTCGTTCACCATGTCGATCGATGTGTCGCCACTGACGCGCCAGGTGCCATCGGCCAGCGCAAAGATGTCGCCCTCGTCCTCGCCTTCGTCGAACTCGTCTTCTATTTCGCCGACGATTTCCTCCAGCACGTCCTCGATGGTGATGAGACCCGCCACACGGCCGAACTCGTCGATGACGATGGCCAAGTGGTTGCGGTTGCCCCGGAACTCGCGCAGCAGATCGTTCAGTCCTTTGCTCTCGGGCACGAACACCGCTGGCCGCAACAGCGCGCGGATGTTCAGCTCCGGTGCGCGCTGCAGCTTGAGCAGGTCCTTGGCCATGAGGATGCCGAGAATGTTCTCGCGCTCGCCTTCGTAGACGGGGAAGCGTGAGTGCGCCGTCTCGATGACGGTGTGCAGCAGGTCCTGGTAGGGAGCGTTGATGTCCAGGGCGTCCATGCGGGGGGCCGCCACCATCACGTCGCCGGCCGTCATGTCGGCGATGCGGATCACCCCTTCGAGCATCACGCGCGACTCGGCGTCGATGATGTCGTTGTCCTCTGCCTCGGCCAGGGTCTCGATGAGTTCGTCCTTGGAATCGGGCCCAGGGTTGATGAACTCGGCCAGCTTTTGCAGGAGACTGCGCTTGTCTTCATGCCGCACACCACGGTGCGGCGACGTACTGGGATAGGGGTCGGCCACTGACTGCAGACGGAAGTTGAACTGAGGCCAAGGATACAACAAGCCCATGACACGGCGCCAGCATGCGCACCGCGCGCGGACCGGCCCGCAGGGCTCAGCGCCAGACCATCAGTCGGCGCAGGAAGTTGCGGAAGTGCCGCGTCTGGGCCTTGAGGTGGTAGTCGGTCCGCGCCACCTGCTCCTCCATCAGCTCGGCCATCTGCGAGCCAAAGTCGGCGGGCGGCAGTTCCAGGTGGGCTTCGCTTTCCGAGCCGTCGCGCACCACGGTGGCGCCGCCTTTGCGGGCGATCTTGAGCATGGCCACGTTCTCGCTGAGCGCGTGGATGTACATCAGGGACACGCCCTGGTTGCGCGCGTGCATCACGGCACGCTCGAACAGGCGGTTGCCATAGCCGCGCCCGCGTGCGTGACGGCTCACGCTCACCCCGAACTCGGCGCTGTTGCGGCGGTCCGGCTCGATGGCGTAGGCCAGGTGCGCCATGGCAATCAGTTCCAGGCGGCGGTTGAAGATGCCAAACACCTCGTCACGGTCAAAGCGAATGCCCTCGACGTAGCGGCGGATCTGGTCGTCGTTGGCGGCATAGCCGAAGCGCAGGTAACGGTCCCCCTCACCCAGAGCCAGCAAGTGGCGCTCGATGGCGGCGCGCTGCGACGCCTCCAGTGCCCGTATGGGCACGAGGGATGAAGACGAGGAGCGTTCGGCGACCGTTGGCATGGCGCGAATATAAGGGTTTTCCCTAGATTTGCAAGCCCCTTCTGTCACATGGGCAAGCTGGGTGGAGGGGTTTTCCGGCTCGCCCTGCAAGGCGTCCAGCAAGGACAGCAAGGGCGCTGGATGAAAAACCAGGGACACATGCCCCACACCCATGGCCACATGCTCGTGGGCCCCCGGCCAGCGGGTGGCCCCCTGCGGGTAGACCACGGCGTCGCATGGCGCGGCCCAACTGTGCGCCAGGACAAGGTCGCGCGCGGGTTCGTCCCGGCCCAGGTCGGCCAGCCAGTCGCTGCCCGGGCGCATCTGGCGGCCGCACGCCACGTGGCTCAAGCGCGCCAGCCAAGTCCCCTGGTGCGGCGTGCCCAGCGTGACGATGCCCTGGACCCGGCTGCCCAGGGGTGGAACGGCGCGTCCCTCGACCGCAGCCTGGCGTCGCCAGGCCCGCCACCACGCCCGAATAGCCAACCCGCCCATGCTGTGCCCCACCAGCCAGGGACGCTGGCCGGTGGCCGCTGTCATGCGTTGCACGGCCTCCTCGATCTGCGGCACGTGCCCGTCGATACCGCCGAAGACGGAACGCAGGGTGATGGCCGCACAGGGAACGCCACGCGAACGCAGCTCGCGCAGCCACGGCACCCAGAGCGCCCGGTTGCACAGGTAACCGTGAACCAGCACCACCCCTGCCTTTGGCGGCGGCAGGCCGGGCGCGGGCCAATGGTCCGGCTCGGCATGTTCGCGCCAAGGTTGGCGCCACGCGAACACCAGTGTGGCCGCCCAGGTCTCGCGCCACCAGGCGACAGCCCAATCCTGCCACGCAGGGCCGCCGCCGGACGGGCGCGGTGCCTGCACCAAGGCCAACAAGGTGTGGGCCAGCTGCGCCCAAGCCATGCCCCCGAGCCAGAAGACCACCCCGCCCCACGCCCAGGCCGGGTGCTGCGGCCACCAGTGCTGCCATGTCAACCAGGCCAGCGCCAGGGTCCACAACACGGCGCCGCGCTGCAACCAAGCCACCATCGCCACCTCCTAGCGGCAGGCAACATGCCCCACATGGCCCAAGTGTGCCTCGGGCGACAGTTTCTAGGGGCTTGCCCTGACTGGCCGCGCCAGCGCTCAAGAACACAATGCCTGCTCCTGACGAATTCTCCGGCAAGCACCCACCCATCACATGAACAACCACAAGATCTGGCACGACAGCTACCCCGCAGGCGTCCCGCACGACGTCGACCCGTCGCAATACCGCTCCGTCAACGAACTGCTTGAAGCCTCCTTCAAGCGCAATGCCAAGGAGCCGGTCACCGTCTGCATGGACCGCTGGATGACCTATGGCGAGCTGGACGGGCACAGCGCCGCGCTGGGCGCCTACCTGCAGTCGCTGGGCCTGCCCACGGGTTCGCGCGTGGCCATCATGCTGCCCAACGTGCCGCAGTTCCCGGTCACCATGTCGGCCGTGCTGCGGGCGGGCTACACCTGCGTGAACGTGAACCCCCTCTACACCGCGCGCGAACTGGAGCACCAGCTGAAGGACTCGGGGGCCGACACCATCGTCATCCTGGAAAACTTTGCCAAGACGCTGGAAGAGGTGATCGACCGGACCCCGGTCAAGAATGTGATCGTGGCCAGCATGGGCGACCTGCTGGGCTTCTGGTTCGGCCGCTGGATCACCTTCGCCGTGCGCCACCTGGCCAAGATGGTGCCGGCCTACAAGCTGCCACTCAACGGCCCCACGGGGCAGCGGCACATCGTGCCCTTCCGCCGCGCGCTGGACGAAGGACACCGCCTGAACCTCAAGCCCGCTGACGTGAACCACGACAGCATCGCCTTCCTGCAGTACACCGGCGGCACCACCGGCCTGTCCAAGGGCGCCATCCTCACCCACCGCAACATCATTGCCGCCACGCTGCAGGCCGAAGCCTGGTTCACCCCGGCACTGAGCAAGGTGGGCGACGTTCGCCACGCCAACCACATCATGGCGCTGCCGCTGTACCACATCTTCGCGCTCACGCTGATGCTGCTGGTGATCCGCCAGGGCGCGCACGCCACGCTGATTCCCAACCCGCGCGACATCGCCAAGTTCGTCGACGTGCTCAAGAGCCGGCCGTTCAACGTGCTGCCCGCCGTCAACACGCTGTTCAACGGACTGCTCAACAACGCGCGCTTCCGCCAGCTCGACTTTTCCAGCCTGGTGCTGTCGCAGGCGGGCGGCATGGCGGCGGCCGAAGGCACCGCGCGCCAGTGGCAGGCCGTCACCAAGTGCGCCATGATCGAAGGCTGGGGCATGAGCGAAACCTGCGCCATCGGCACCAACAACCCGGTCACCAACAACAGTTTCACAGGCACCATCGGTTTGCCACTGCCGGGCATCGACATCGCCATCAAGGACGATGCGGGCCAAAGCCAGCCCGTGGGCGCTTCCGGCGAGATCTGCATCAAGGGCCCCAACGTGATGCGCGGCTACTACAACCAGCCCGAGGAAACCGCCAAGACCTTCACCGCCGACGGCTACATGCGCACGGGCGACATCGGCGTGATGGACGAGCGCGGCTACATCCGCATCGTGGACCGCAAGAAGGACATGATCATCGTTTCGGGCTTCAACGTGTTCCCGACCGAGCTGGACAACGTCATCTCGTTGTGTCCGGGTGTGCTGGAATGCGCCACCGTGGGCGTGCCAGACGAGCACTCGGGCGAGGCCATCAAGGTGTATGTGGTGCGCAACGACCCCACCCTGACGGAGGAAGCCGTGCTGCGCTACTGCCACGAGAACCTGACCGGCTACAAGCGGCCCAAGTACATCGAATTCCGCGACGAGCTGCCCAAGAGCAACGTGGGCAAGATCCTGCGGCGGGAGCTGCGGCAGAAGTGACCTGGGCGGGCTGGACAAACCCGGCAGGCATCACGAACTGACCAGCCTTGCCTATACTGGCGTCACCAGCCACTCAGCACCGCCCAGCATGCCCCACCTGGACCCCCGCACCATCGTCTTCCTGACGGGCGCCATGGGGGCCTTGATGGCGGTGGTGCTTTACTCGCTGCACCTGGGGCACCGCTCGTCCATACGCGGTCTCAAGGACTGGGCGGCTGCCCCGTTGGTCATCTTCATCTCGACGTTGCTGCTGGGCGCGCGGGGCATCGCCCCCGACTGGCTGACCATCGTCGTGGCCAACCTGATGCTCTTCAGCGGCGGACTGCTGATGCTGGCAGGCAGCCACAGGTTCTTCGACCGGCCGCTGCCGCGCTGGCTGATGCCAGCCACCCTCCTGGCCATCAGCGTGCCCTTGGTCTGGTGGGGCCTCATGGCCCCGGACTACAACTCGCGTCTGGTGCTCATCAGCGCCTGCATGGCCGCGCTGCACGCCTCCCACTTCCGGCTGGTGTGGCGGCATGACCGGCGCAGCTTCGCCGCGCGCTTCCTGATGGTGGTGCTTGGCGCCACCATCCTCATCATGGTGGTGCGCGCCATCACCGCCTTGGTGGCACCGGTGGGCAACGATCTGTTCACGCCTTCGGCGCTGCAGAGCTTCTACATTGGGGGCTACAGCTTCTCGCTGTTGATGCTCACCATCAGTTTCGTGCTGATGGCATCGGAACGCCTGCGCCAGCAGCTGCATCACCTCATCAGCCACGACACCCTGACCGGGGCGCTCAGCCGCCGGGCCATTTTCGACCAGGGCCTCATCGAGCTGGAGCGCTGCCGCCGCACGCACCGCCCCATCACGGTGATGATGCTGGACCTGGACCATTTCAAGCTCATCAACGACCGTTACGGCCACATGACGGGCGACCGCGTGCTGCGCGACTTCGCGCTGCGCGTGCGCGACGAACTGCGCAAGATCGATCTGCTCGGCCGCTTCGGTGGCGAGGAGTTCCTGGTGATCCTGCCCGAAACCGACCAGGCCCAGGCACTCAACGTGGCCGAACGCATCCTGGCCAGCAAGTCTGCCGAGGCCGACCTGCCCCGCTGCACCGTCAGCATAGGCATCGCCACCCGCAACGGTGCAAAACTGGAGCAGGCAGCCCTGCCCATGCTCGAAGAACTCATTTCCCAGGCCGACGCGGCGCTCTACCGTGCAAAGGCCGCTGGGCGCCACCGCGCCGAGGCCGCCCTGCCCACCTGACCCATGCCAGAGACCTCCTCCCCGCCCCTGCTCCCCCCCGGCATCCGCGTGTTTGAACGCGGCTGGCTGTCTGCCAACAATGTGCTCTGCTCAGGGCCCGAAGGCCATGCCCTGATCGATTCAGGCTACGGCAGCCATGCAGAGCAGACCGTGGCGCTGTTGGAGCACGCGTTGCAAGGCCGGCCGCTGGACCGGCTGATCAACACCCACTTGCACAGCGACCACTGCGGAGGCAACGCGGCCCTGCAGGCCCACTATCCGCAGATGCAGACATGGATACCCCCCGGGCAGGCCGATGCCGTGGCCCGGTGGGACCACCGAGGCCTGAGCTATGCCCCCACCGGACAAACCTGCCCGCGCTTTGCCATCGACGGCGTGCTGCGCCCCGGCGACGAACTGACACTGGCCGGACTGCCCTGGCAGATACACGCTGCACCAGGGCACGACCCGCATGCCGTGCTGCTGTTCCAGCCCGGGCACCGGGTTCTGGTCTCGGGTGACGCGCTGTGGGAAAACGGGTTTGGCGTGGTCTTCCCTGAGCTGGAGGGGGAGCCCGCCTTTGCCGAAGTGGGCGACACCCTGGACCTGATCGAAGACCTGGAGCCGCTGGTGGTGATTCCGGGTCATGGCCGGCCGTTTGGTGGAGACGAAGACAGCGTGGCAGCGGCGCTGGAGCGCGCCCGCAGCCGCCTGCGCCAGTTCACCGAAGACCCCGGCAAGCACCTGCGCTATGCGCTGAAGGTGCTGCTGAAGTTCAAGCTGCTGGAGTGGCAGCGCGCCAGCGTTGAGCAGGTACACACCTGGGCCCGCGCAACGCCCTACCTGCTGCAACAGCACGAACGCCACGCCCAGGCCGATTTCGACACCTGGCTGCAGGCTTTGATCGACGAGCTGTGCCGCTCCGGCGCCGCCCGGCGCGAGAACGGCTGGCTGGTCGACGCCTGACGCAGGCGTTTACAGACCCAGCATCAGCTGCAGGTTCTGCACGGCAGCGCCGCTGGCGCCCTTGCCCAGGTTGTCCAGCCGCGCCACCAGCACGGCGTGGCGGTAGGCTTCGTTGCCATACACGCGCAACTCCAGCTTGTTGGTGTTGGCCAGGGCCACTGCATCCAGCTTGCCGTCGGTGGTGGCGGGCTCCACCGTCACCCACTGGCTGCCCGCGTAGTGCGCCGCCAGTGCATCGTGCAAATCCTTCAGCCCGACCTGCCCGGGCAGCGCGTCCAGGTGCAGCGGCAGTTGCACCAGCATGCCCTGCGGGAAATTGCCCACCGAAGGCACGAAGACCGGCCGACGCGTCAACCCCGTGCAGGCCATGATCTCGGGCAGGTGCTTGTGGCTCAGCCCCAGCGCATACAGCTCGAAAGGCGCGGCCGAACCGGCCTCGTAAGCTTCGATCATGGTGCGGCCGCCGCCGGTGTAGCCACTCACACTGGGCAGACACAGCGGGTGGTCCTTGGGCAGCAGACCGGCATCCACCAGCGGGCGGATCAAGGCGATGGCACCCGTGGCATAGCAGCCCGGGTTGGCCACGCGGTCGGCCTGGCGCACGGCCTCGGCCTGCCCCGCGCACAGCTCGGGAAAGCCATACACCCAGCCCGGCGCCACACGGTGGGCGGTGGACGCATCGATGATGCGCGGCGCCTTTTCGCCTGCGGCCTTGAGCCCGTCGATCATGGCCACGGACTCGCGCGCGGCATCGTCGTGCAGGCACAGGATCACCAGGTCAGCCCGAGCCATCAGCTCGCGTTTGGCGGCGGGGTCCTTGCGGCGCTCCGGGGCAATGCTGAGCAAGTCGATCTGCGGCATCTGGGCCAGCCGCTCGCGTATCTGCAGACCGGTCGTGCCTGCTTCGCCGTCAATGAAAACCTGTGGCATGGGGAATTCTCCGTGGGGTATACGCATCACCAGCGCGAACGGTACGCCTCGCACTGGGCGTCAGTTTGGCACAAGTTTTGTGCATGGCAGCATGATACATTTCAGGGTTCGTGTGTCCTTTGGCCTGTTGCACCGTAACCGTGGCCGCCATGCCCACGCTACCTTGCCCTCAGGGCGGACGTGTTGTGTTTGACTCTTTCAGAGAGCGATTTTCATGAAGATTCACGAGTACCAAGGCAAGGAGATCTTGCGTCAATTCGGCGTGCCCGTTCCCCGTGGCATTCCCGCCTTCACGGTGCAGGAGGCTGTTGAGGCCGCCCAGAAACTCGGCGGCCCCGTGTGGGTTGTCAAGGCGCAGATCCACGCCGGTGGACGCGGCAAAGGCGGCGGCGTCAAGGTCGCCAAGACCATTGACCAGGTCAAGGAACTGGCTGGCCAGATCCTGGGCATGCAGCTCAAGACGCACCAGACCGGCCCCGAAGGGCAGAAGGTCCGCCGCCTCTACATCGAAGACGGCGCCGACATCCAGAAGGAATACTACCTGTCCGTGGTGACCGATCGCGGCACCCAGAAGGTGGCTTTCATTGCCTCCAGCGAAGGCGGCATGGACATCGAGGAAGTGGCCCACAGCACCCCCGAGAAGATCGTCAAGGTTTTCGTGGACCCGCTGACCGGCCTGACCGAAGCCCAGGCCAAGGAACTCGCCGCCGGCATCCAGATGCCCGCCGACTCCGTCGCCCAGTTCACCGACGTGTGCCAGAAGCTCTACAAGTGCTACATGGACACCGACGCCTCCCTGGTCGAGATCAACCCCCTGAACCGCGACAGCAAGGGCAACATCATCGCCCTGGACGCCAAGTTCAACTTCGACGCCAACGCCCTGTTCCGCCACCCCGAGATCGTGGCCCTGCGTGACCTGGACGAAGAAGACCCCGCCGAAATCGAAGCTTCCAAGTTCGACCTGGCTTACATCAGCCTGGACGGCAACATCGGCTGCCTGGTGAACGGTGCCGGTCTGGCCATGGCCACCATGGACACCATCAAGCTGTTCGGCGCCGAGCCGGCCAACTTCCTCGACGTGGGCGGCGGCGCCACCCCCGAGAAGGTCACCGAAGCCTTCAAGATCATGCTGAAGAACCCGAAGGTCAAGGCCATCCTGGTCAACATCTTCGGCGGCATCATGCGTTGCGACACCATCGCCACCGGCGTCATCACCGCCTGCAAGGCCGTGAACCTGAACGTGCCGCTGGTGGTGCGCATGAAGGGCACCAACGAAGAGCTGGGCAAGAAGATGCTGGCCGAGTCCGGCCTGCCCATCATCAGCGCCGACACCATGGCCGAAGCCGCCCAGAAAGTGGCAGCCGCCGTCAAAGCCTAAGCCCAGGAAAGCGAGAACACGTCATGTCGATCTACATCAACAAAGACACCAAGGTCATCACCCAGGGCATCACCGGCAAGACCGGCCAGTTCCACACCGAAAAGTGCCAGGAATACGCCAACGGCAAGAACTGCTTCGTTGCTGGCGTGAACCCCAAGAAGGCCGGTGAGTCGATCTTCAACATCCCCATCTACGCCTCCGTCAAGGAAGCTGCGCAGCAGACCGGCGCCACCGTGTCCGTGATCTACGTGCCTCCGGCAGGTGCCGCGGCCGCGATCTGGGAAGCCGTCGAGGCCGACCTGGACCTGGCCATCTGCATCACCGAAGGCATTCCCATCCGCGACATGCTGGAAGTGCGCAACAAGATGAAGGCCAAGGAAGCCGCAGGCGGCAAGAAGACGCTGCTGCTGGGCCCCAACTGCCCCGGCCTGATCACGCCCGACGAGATCAAGATCGGCATCATGCCCGGTCACATCCACAAGAAGGGCCGCGTGGGCGTGGTGTCGCGCTCCGGCACGCTGACTTACGAAGCCGTGGCACAGCTGTCCGAGCTGGGCATTGGCCAGTCGTCTGCCGTCGGTATCGGTGGTGACCCGATCAACGGCCTCAAGCACATCGACGTGATGAAGGCGTTCAACGACGATCCGGACACCGACGCCGTGATCATGATCGGCGAGATCGGCGGCCCCGACGAGGCGGAAGCCGCCCAGTGGTGCAAGGCCAACATGAAGAAGCCCATCGTCGGCTTCATCGCTGGCGTGACTGCCCCTCCGGGCAAGCGCATGGGCCACGCTGGCGCGCTGATCAGCGGCGGCGCCGACACGGCCGACGCCAAGCTGGCCATCATGGAAGAGTGTGGTTTCAAGGTGACCCGCAACCCGTCCGAAATGGGCAAGCTGCTCAAGGGTCTGCTGTGATCCCAGGCCGGGCCTTGCCCGGCCTGACTCCCGCCCTGAAGGGCCCGCGCACGCGGGCCCTTTTTCTTTATGCACAGGCGCGGGGCGGCAACACCCGTGGCGCTACACTCATGCGTCAACCCCACCACCACACACCCGCCCGATGAAATGCGACTTCTTCAGCCTCAGCGACGCGGGCCGCGTGCGCCTGAACAATGAGGATGCGGTTGCGGTGGTCGAACAATCGGGCCTGGCGGTACTGGCCGACGGCATGGGAGGGTACAACGCGGGAGAGGTGGCAAGTGCCATGGCCACCCGGCTCGTCAGCCAGTCGCTGGGCCCGCGACTGCAGACAGGCGTGGCCAGCACACGGGATATCCGCCGGTGGATCGAGCAGAGCGTGGAGGCCGCCAACCTGGCCATCTACGAAGCGTCTTTGGCTGACCCGGCCTGCCGGGGCATGGGCACGACGCTGGTGGTGGCCGTGTTCAACGGCGCGCGCCTCACCGTGGCGCACGCGGGGGACTCCCGGCTTTACCGGTTGCGCCAAGGGCAACTCACCCCGCTGACGCGCGACCACTCCCTGTTGCAGGAACAGATCGACGCGGGCCTGGTGGCACCAGAACTGGCACGCACGGCGCAGTACAAGAACCTGGTCACCCGCGCGCTGGGCGTGGAGCCAGCAGTGGCAGTGGCCCTGGCTGACCATGTGGTGCAGCCAGGCGACACCTACCTGCTGTGCTCCGATGGCCTGAACGACATGCTGACCGACGCCCAGATGGCCGCCATCCTGCGGCGCGAGCGCGCCTTGGCCACTGCCGGGCACGCCCTGGTGGATGCGGCCAATGCGGCCGGGGGGCGAGATAATATTTCGCTGGTGCTGGTGCAATGCTCACCAGACCCGGCACGCGAAGTGTCACCGTCCCGCCCGGTGCCGCTGTAGACCGAGAACCCTAGACACGGGGGGAGACCTTCATGACCAGAATCACCATCTCCATGGAAGGGGTGGATCTCAAGGAGTTCGAACTCACGAAGGAACGGACCACGCTGGGACGGCGCCCGTACAACGACATCGTGATCGACCACCTGGCCGTCAGTGGCGAACATGCCGTGTTCGTGCAGAAGGACGGAACGATCTCCATCGAGGATCTTCACAGCACGAACGGCACCTACGTCAACGGCCGGGCCGTGCGCACCGCGCAGGTGGGCGCTGACGACCTGATCGAGATCGGCCGCTACCGCATCCATGTGCTGCCCGCCGGACACGTACCGGCGCCGCTGCCCGAGGAAGCCCCGCCCGACCCGGCGCAACCTGTGGCGGCCCCGGCAGCCACCGCACAGAACCGCGCCGCACGCATCCGGGTGATCAGCGGCCCGGCGTCGGGCCGCGAGATGCCCCTGATCAAGGTGGTCACCACGCTCGGCAAACCCGGTGTGGCGGTGGCGGCGATCACACAGCGCAACAATGGCTACACCCTGGCCCTCGTGGACGGAGACACCCTCCCCACGGTCAACGGGCAGCCCGTGGCCGGGCAGGAGCCCGTCATGCTCAAGCACAACGATGTGATAAGCCTGGCAGGCACCGAGATGCTGTTCCAGCTCACAGCCGGCCAGGGATGAAGCTACCCCGCCAAATCTTCCGTCCAGACGAGAATGACCATGAACCAGACGTTGCGCACCTTGGTGCTTCCCCTGCTGGCCCTGCTGCTGTCGTCCGCTGCGCAAGCGCAGAATAACGACGAATGGCAGGCGAAATCGGACGTCGCCCTGCGGAAGGCCGCCGGAGACCAGCAGCCGGCCGTGACACAGGTCAAGGCACTGACGCCGCTGACCAAGACCGGTCCCCGCACCGGCCCATGGACCCAGGTCCGCACTCCGGCTGGGCAGGTGGGCTGGGTGCACATGTTCGATCTGCAAAAACCATCCGGCGCAGCGGCCAGCGCACCGCCGGCAGGCACAGGCCTGATGCGCACCCTGACCCAGGCAGGCAAGAGCGCCAGCGGCTCGACCACCGCCACCACTCTGGCAGGTGTCCGCGGTCTGGACGCCGAGGACATCATGAAGGCGTCCCCCAATGCGGCTGCGGTCGCTCAGGCGGAAAAGCGTCAGGTTTCGGCGGATCAAGCCCGACAGTTCGCCAGCGCGGCCAAGCTGAGCACCCGTGAGGTGGACGAATTGCCCGCGCCCCCGCTGCCCAGCGTCACCGCGACGCAGAAATGATGTGAAAGGCCACGCATGAACACCAGACTGACCACATCACGCCGGGCAGGCGCAGCCATCACGCTGGGCCTGGGCCTTTTGCTGAGCGCCTGTGTGAGCAACCCCTCACAACCCGGAGACACCTCCATTGCGCAGGCACTAGGCGCCTTGTCGAGCGCAGCCGCGCAAAGCGGCCTTCCGGTGGGCTCACTGGGTGGCCAGGCATCCACACATGTTCAGACCTTGCAGCTGGTCGTGCAGGCGCTGGACAACATGGACGAGGCGCGCGAGATCGAATTGGGCAGGCAGCTGTCCTCTGTTCTGTTGGGCAGCGCCAGGGCCTTGAACGATGAACCCACGCAGCGCTACGTGAACCGCCTGGGCCGCTGGATCAGCCTGCACTCCAGCCGCCCCCATTTGCCCTGGACCTTCGTGGTGCTTGACAACCCCGGCTTCAACGCCTTTGCCGCACCGGGAGGCTACATCTTCGTGACCAAGGGTCTGCTGGAACGCACCCCGACGGAGGCGGAGCTGGCCGGGGTGCTTGCCCACGAAATCATCCACGTGACCCAGAAGCACCACCTCAAGGCCATGGTCACACAGGCACGCACCCAGCTCGGCGCACAGGCCGTGGGGCACCTGTTGAGCAGGAGTGGCAGCGACACCGTCAGCGGTCTGCTGCTCAACCTCGGCCGGGACCTCTACGCCAAGGGCCTGGACCGCGCAGACGAGTTCGAAGCCGACCGCATGGGGGTGGCCCTGGCCACGAGGGCAGGCATGGACCCATACGGCTTGCTGGCCCTGTTGCAACAGATGTCAGGCGAACAGCCCGACCACCCCGCCTACGCGCTGGCCTTCTCCACCCACCCGCCCGCCCAGCAACGGCTGGCCTACCTGCAGCAGGCGATGGGTGACCGGCTGGACAAGTATGCGGTCACCTCCTCGCCAGCATTGGCGCAACGCATCCGCTCACAACGCAGCCGTTGACGGCACTTGAGGAAACGCATGCGCCCTTTGCGGCACCTGCGCCGCACCCTGATCACAGCCCTGCCGGTGCTTCTGGCACTGCTCGTCGCAGGCGGCTGGTGGCGGCCTGCCATCGTGCAGAAGCTGGACGCCTTCGTCTACGACGCCCGCCTGCGCGCCAGCATGCCTGGCACGCTGGACGACCGCATAGCGATCATCGACATAGACGAACCCAGCCTGGCAGAAGTGGGCCGCTGGCCGTGGCCGCGCAACCGCGTGGCCGAGCTGGTGGACGAACTGTTCGTCAACCAGCGGGTGGCCGTGCTAGGCATGGACATCGTCTTTGCCGAGCCGGACGAAAGCTCGGGGCTGAAACGGTTGAGATCCCTGGCGGAAGGCCCGCTCAGGCACGAGAAGGGTTTTCAGCGTGAGCTGGCGCGGCTGGCGCCCGAACTGGACAACGACCAGCGCCTGGCTCAGGCCTTGCGCGACAGACCGGTGGTGCTGGGCTACTACTTCACCAGCGACCGCAACGGCCACCGCTCTGGCGCCCTGCCCGAGCCAGTGCTGACACGTGACAGCCTGGGTGGCCAGGGCTTTCACGCCACGCGGTGGAACGGCTATGGCAGCAACATTCCCGTGCTGACCGAAGGTGCCGCCCAGGCGGGCTTCCTCAACGCCATCGTGGACAGTGATGGCGTGGTGCGCTCGCTGCCGCTGCTCGCGGAATTCGAGGGCGGCTACCACGAGTCCCTGGCGCTGGGTGTGTTCCGCGCCCTGGCGGGCATGCCCGACGTGGTGCCGGGCTTTCCCCCTGGCGACCTGCAACAGCAACACCCGCACCTGGCCAGCGTGGTGCTGGCGCAAGGCGACCGCACACTCGCCATTCCCGTGGACCAGCGCGTCGCCACGCTGATCCCTTTCCGCGGCCAGGGCGGGCCGCAGGGCGGGTCCTTCGCCTACCACTCGGCAGCGGACGTGCTGCGGGGCAGGCTGCCTGCCGGCACCCTGGAAGACAAGATCGTTCTGCTGGGCACCACCGCCCCGGGCCTGATGGACTTGCGGGCCACACCCGTGAGCGAGGTGTTCCCGGGCGTGGAGACGCACGCCAACCTGCTGTCTGCGCTGCTGGACGGCCACCTGCCCGTGCAGCCCGACTACGCCATGGGATTCGACCTGCTGCAGACCCTGGCCGCCGGGCTGCTCTTGCTGGCCCTTCTGCCGCGTCTGAGCGCCCTCTGGTCTGCGTTGGTGACCGCCGCCGTGGCAGCCGTGCTCATCGGGCTCAACGCCTGGCTGTACGTGTCGGCGGCACTGGTGCTGCCCATGGCATCCGTGCTGCTGATGGTGTTCGCGTGCTATGCCATCGACACCGCCTACGGCTATTTCGTTGAAAGCCGTTCAAAGCGGCAACTGGCGGGGCTGTTCGGCACCTACGTGCCGCCGGAACTGGTCGACGAGATGGTGAAAGAGCCCGAGCGCTACGACATGCGCGCCACGGAACGGGAGCTGACAGTGATGTTCAGCGACATGCGCGGCTTCACCAACCTGTCCGAGACCATGTCACCCCAGGCCTTGCAGGAATTGCTGAACCGGGTCTTCAGCCGCCTGTCGGCGTGCATAAGGCACCAGCGCGGCACCATAGACAAGTTCATGGGCGACTGCGTCATGGCCTTTTGGGGAGCCCCGATGGAAACCCCCGAACATGCCCGGCTGGCCGTGCTGGCGGCGCTGGACATGCGGCAGGCCATTGCCGACATCAACCGCGAACATGCATCGGAAGGCCTGCCCCCCATCGGCATGGGCGTGGGCATCAACACCGGACACATGTGCGTTGGCGACATGGGCTCTGACCTGCGCCGCAGCTACACGGTTATCGGCGACGCGGTGAACCTGGGTTCGCGCCTGGAGGGGCTGAGCAAGCACTATGGGGTGGACATCGTCGTCAGCGAAAGCGCACGCGCGCAAGCTGGAGACGCCTTCGTGTGGCAGGAGCTGGACCGGGTGAAGGTCAAGGGCAAGGAAGAGGCTGTGACCATCCATGCCTTGCTGGGCCGCCTGGAGGACGTCACCCCCGCTCAGCAGGCCGAGCTGACGCAATGGCACGATACGCTGCAGGCCTACCGGCGGCAGGACTGGATCGCCGCGTTGGCAGGGCTGGACACGCTTCAGACTCTCGCCCCCGACAGCACGCTCTACGGCCTGTACAGGCAACGCATTGAGGAATGGCAGCAACAGCCGCCGCCGCCCGGCTGGGACGGCAGCAACAAGTTTGACTCGAAATGAACCGAGGCTGCCCTGGTGGCATCAAGGCAGCAGGAACTGACGCGACGGCGTATTCAAGATGCCCGTGAGGTCCACCCACTCGGGCGCAGACGGCAGCCAGGGATAGGCAGGCGCGCCGGGTTGCGCACCATCGGGCCGCAGCGGCATGGGCAGGTGGGTCACACTGGTCTGGCCGCCCAGTTGCTCCTCGGGCAGCAGCCCGCTGGACAAGCGCACGGTTTCCTGGTCCTGCGTTCGGGTGGTCCGGTCGTTGAGGATGGCAGGCGGCGCGATCAGGCGCTTGGCGGCCACCTGGCTGTCCTGCACGTAGAAGTATTCCTGCTGGCCGAACTCCACGTCGCCACCGCCATTGGTCACGCCTATGCGGCCGTCGGTAACGCCGCCGTAGGTGCCGTTGCTCTCTTGCCCGCCCTCTGGCCGGGGGCAGTCGTCCTGGCAATGCAGCGCCACGAAATGCGTGCCGCGCACGCCGACCACAGCCGTTGGGGTGGTCAGGGAAAAGTTGGGCGGGTGCGCCTTGCCGATCAGGCCGGTCACGGTCCTCAAGCCGCCTTTGGCCAATGAAACCGACAGCTTTTCATCAGCAGCCCCGTTGGCGTATTTGTACTGGTCGATCCGGAACACGGTATTGGCACGCAGGGCCACCAGAGACTCATCGGTAAAGCGCACCTGAACGGCAGCCCGCTCACCCACCAGCAACGTATCACCCGGCTCCAGCAACGCTCCAGCCGTCAAGCCCTGCCGCTGCCCTTGTCGCTCCAGCTGCGACTCACCCTTGGCCAGCAGCACACGCGCCACCGGCTCCGCCAGCGCCACCGAAGCACACCCCAGCCCCAGCAACAGGGCCAGCACCTTGCGCAAAGAATTTCCAGTTCTCATGCCCGCTCCCTGTCACTTGAATTCATAGCGCAGCTTGGCAAACACCTCGCTGCGTGTGTGATCGTGCCAATCCACGTTGGAGCGCTGCCACTGCCGGGCCCACTCCCCTTGCAGCGTCCATTCGCGCGCCAGGCGGTACTGCACCGCCAGGCCTGCGTTCCACAAATTGTCTTGGCGGGTCGGCAAGCCTGGCCCATAAGGCGCACGGTAGCTGCTGCGCATGAGCCCGGCATTGAGGACCACCAGCCAGCGGCTAGCGGGGCGGAAAGCCAGCTGGCTCCTCACCCCCGTCATGTGGCGTGACAGGTCACTGCGCCCGACGTGGTTGCGTTCAGTACCCACGATCAGCTCGTTCACCCACATGGGTGCCCAGGGGTGCACGAAGAAGTACGACCAGTTGACGCTGGCCTGCGTCAGGGCGCTGTCGCGCACACTGCCGTCGGTAGTGACGGTACCGCCAGAGCCATCCTTGTTCCGCTGGTAGTTGATGCTGTGGTAGTTGAGGTCTGAGTAGGCCAGGCTGGCACCCCAGCGGTGGAACTGGTCGGGCCGGTAATGCCAGTCGCCAGTCACCGAGGCCACGTCCAGAAAGCGCTGCCCATCAATACGGGCCTGACGAAGGTCCAGCCCCAGACGGTAGAGATGGCGCCCCTTGGCCAACTCCACGCCTGCTTCGGCGCTCGCATCAGATGAGTCGAACTGCTGATTGGCACCGGTCTGGTTCCAGCGGCCGCGCGCATGCAGCCCGCCATACGCCACCCAGCCGGGCAGGAAGGGATAACGGCCACTGACGCCCAGGGCCGCATGCGTCTGCGTATCGGCCTCGCGCTCGTAGGTGGCCCCCTCCAGCACGTTCAAGCCGGGAATGCCCGCAACGGGCCCGGCAGGCAGGCCAGCGTTGATGTTGTCGCTGCGGCCAATACCCGCTTCAGCGTAGAAGCGGCCAACTGGCCGGTAACGCCCCTCGCGCCACCAGATGTTGTCCAGATACTGCCAGATGACCGCAGCCTCGTCCGGGTCCTTGCCCGTCGCGAGCAGGTCTTCAAATTCTTCCTTGGCCCGCAGGTCTTCACCCAGCACGAAGTAGCCCTTGCCCAGCATGAAGTGCCCCAGCCGGCTGGGCTGTTGCGCCACGTGGCGTTCCAGGGCGAACACCGCCTCGCCGGGCTCCCCGGTGTGCAGCGCGGCAATGCCGTAATACAAGTCGAAGACAGGATGCCCCAGCAGACTTTCGTGGGCCCTACCCAGGGAGTAGGCTTGGTCGTGGCGCGACTGGCGCACCAGTTCCTGCATCTGCGTGACCACAGCCTCGTCTGCCGTGGCAGGGGACTGCGCCCTTGCGCCTGCAGCAGCCATGCCCATCAAAAGCAGGCACAGGCCAGCCCGGCGCCATTTCGTCGAACGTCCCTCTCTCATCCCCACTCCTCGCGGCCACGGCGGGCCCCATGCTCACCGGCGGCAGGCGCCGGACCTCAGCAATCGACCTGTTCTGGCGCCAGGAAGCGCCGGGCGTATTGCTTGTAGACCTCTTTGTTCACGAACACATCGTACAGATCTGGGTCGATGTGACCGTTGGCTTTGAAGTTGTCCATGATACGCAGCGCCTGGGTCAGCGTCATCGCCTTCTTGTAGGGGCGGTCGTGCGCCGTGAGCGCTTCGAATATGTCCGCGATTCCCATCATGCGCGCCTGCCAGCTCATCTGATCGCGCGTCAGGCCTTTGGGGTAACCCTTGCCGTCCATGCGCTCGTGGTGCCCGCCCGCATACTCGGGCACATTCTCCAGCCCTTTCGGCCAGGGCAACTGCTCCAGCATGTTGATGGTGGCGACGATGTGGTGATTGATGACGTCACGTTCGGCCGGGGTCAGGGTGCCCGCTCGCACGGTCAGGTTCTCCACCTCGTTGCCATCCAGCAAGGGCTGGGGCCGACCGTCAGGCGAAGTCCAGCTGTACTGGCTGGCCAGCACCCGCACGCGCTCGATATCTTCGTCGCTCATGCGCTCGCCGCCCACGTTGCAGCGGCGCAGGAACTCGCGGTCCTGCTCCAGCCGCTCACACCAGGCGTGGTGCTCGGCCTCGGCAGAGGCACGACTCTTCTCGCCCAGCGCTATGGCCCGCCACATGGCGGCCTCGGCCTCGCGCCGCGCGACTTCCAACCTGGCGTCGACCAGGTGGATGCGGTCAAAAATGGTTTCCAGCTTGGTGGCCTTGTCTACCACGTGCACGGGCGTGGTGATCTTGCCGCAGTCGTGCAGCAGGGCGGCAATGCGCAACTCGTGCAGGTCTTTGTCGGTCAGGCGCACGCCGGCCAGCGGCCCATCGCTGGTGCCGTTCACGGCCTCGGCCAGCAGCATGGTGAGTTCTGGCACGCGCTCGCAGTGCCCGCCCGTGTAGGGGGACTTTTCGTCGATCGCGACGTTGATGAGCTTGATGAAGGCCTCGAACAGGTCTTCCAGCTGCTGCAACAGGTGCCGGTTGGTGAGTGCCACCGCGGCCTGTGAAGCCAGCGATTCGGCCAGCCGCTGGTCGGCGGCGGAAAAGGCTGTAACGGCGTTGCTCTGGGGGTCGGTGGCGTTGAGCAGCTGCAGCACGCCAATCAGCTCCCCCTCATGGTTCTTCATGGGAACCGTCAGGAAGGAACGGGAACGGTAGCCGGTGCGCTCGTCGAACCTGCGCGTGCCGGAAAAATCGAACCCCTCGGCGGCATAGGCGTCGGGGACGTTGACCGTCTTCCCGGTGTTGGCCGCACAGGCCGCCACCAGCGCGTTGTTCGGCGTGCCATCGTCCTGGTACAGGGGGAGGTCGTGGAACAGACCGGTGATGGGTTGCCCGCCAGCGCCGCCCAGGGCAATGTTCAGCGAATCGGTGCGGACGATCTCGAATCGCAGGTGGCGCTTGTCCGGCGTGAGGGAGTAGAGCGTGCCGCCGTCGGCCCGGGTCAGCTTCTTGGCGGCCAGCAGAATGTTTTCCAGCAGGCGCTGCAGGTTGCGTTCACTTGACAGAGCCACCCCGATGTCATTGAGTTGCTCGAAACGGTGGAACAGGCTCTCGAGACTCTCTGCCATGGGGTCTCTCCCTCAGTTGGTGGTGGTACGCGCAGCGTGCAGCATGTCGCGGGTGCGCAATGCCTCACGCCGTGCCGCCTCGGCAAAATCCTCGCCAGCGCTGGCGTAAAGAATGGCCCGCGACGAATTGACCGCGATGGCTCCCGTGGTCTCGCCCCCCTGGCCGCGCCAGCCTGCCTGCACGGTGGCGTGTGCGTCGCCGCCCTGCGCGCCCACCCCGGGAATCAGCAGCGGCAAGGTGGGCGCCAGTTCGCGCACGCGGGCGATTTCCGCCGGGTAGGTAGCCCCCACCACGAGCCCCAGTTGCCCATTCAGGTTCCAGGGCCCCTGCGCGAGCCGCGCGATGTGTTCGTAGAGCAGCGGCTCACCTGCCACGCTGGCCAGCCGCTGGCTCTGGAAGTCGTCGCCCCCTGGGTTGCTGGTGCGGCACAGCAGGAAGGCCCCCTTGCCCGGGTACTGCAGATAGGGCTGCACGGAGTCGAAGCCCATGAAGGGCGACAGTGTGACGGCGTCCGCGCCGTAGCGCTCGAACGCCTCCTTGGCGTACTGTTCGGCAGTGCTGCCGATATCGCCGCGCTTGGCGTCGAGGATGATGGGCACCTGGGGCGCGCGCACCCGCATGTGGGCCATCAGCTGCTCCAGCTGGTCTTCGGCGCGGTATGCGGCAAAGTAGGCGATCTGCGGCTTGAAGGCCATGGCCAGGTCAGCCGTGGCGTCCACGATGGCAGCGCAGAAATCGTAGATGCGCGCCGGGTCGTTGCGCCAGTGGTGCGGGAAACGCGTGGGCTCGGGGTCCAGGCCCACACACAGCATGGAGCGGTTCTGGTGCTCGGCGGCACGCAGCATGTCGGTGAAGTTCATGCCCCGGATTGTAGGCAGGGGCTGTTTTTTTGGTAACGTCGGTGCCTCACACCACCCACGCCATGCCCACGCTCACACGCCAACAGACCATCCTCCTCGTTCTTCTCACCCTGGCCTGGGGCGTGAACTGGCCGGTCATGAAGCTGGGCGTCACAGGCTACCCGCCGCTGACTTTCCGGGCGCTGTCGATGTGGCTGGGGCTGCCCGTGCTGCTGGCAGCCCTGTGGCGGCTGAAACTGCCCGTGCGCATTGCCCCCGGCGCTGGAGGCGCGAACTGGCTCGAGGTACTCAAACTCGCAGCGGCCAACATGTTCGTCTGGCACGTCTGCATCATCCTGGCCATCAGCGTGCTGTCCAGCGGGCGCGCGGCCATCCTGGGCTACACCATGCCCATCTTCTCGGCGGTGATCGGGGCGCTGCTCTTCTCGACCCGCCTGCAAGGCCGGGGCTGGGTCGGCGTGGGTGCGGCGGCGCTGGGGGTGCTGTTGCTGCTGTGGCACGAGTTCACCGGCCTGAGCGGGCAACCGCAGGCGGTTGGGCTGGCCCTGCTGGCCGCCGCCGTCTGGGCGCTGGGCACACAGCTGCTGCGCCGCACGCCGCTCACCGTGCCCACGCTCACCCTGTCGTTCTGGATGACCGTGCTGGCGGCCATCGTCATGTCCGTGCTGGCCTGGGTGTTTGAACGCCCTGCCAACGGCCAGTGGCCCGCCATGGGGCAGGCCACGCTCTGGGCCATTGTCTATAACGGCATCATGATTTTTGGTTTTGCACACGCCACGTGGTTCTTCCTGGCGCGCAGCCTGCCGCCCATCGCTTCCACGCTCAGCGTCATGATGATTCCCGTGCTGGGGGTGTTCAGTGGCGCATGGTGGCTGAACGAACGGCTCTTCTGGCAGGACTGGGCGGCTGTTTGCCTGATGGTGCTGTCCATCGCGTCCGTGCTCTGGCCGTCCGCCAGAAGCCAGCAGGCCTGATGCACCGAGGTGACATGGACACGCCCGGCCCCGCTCCCGGCAGCCTGCAGGCGCTCAGCACGCGATACGGGCCACGCTACCGCTGGCTGCTGCTGATGTCGGTGATGGTGGGCACCATGGCCGCCATCATGTCCTCCACCATCGTGAACGTGGCCATTCCCGACATGAGCCACCACTTCGGCCTGGGCCAGGAGCGCGCGCAGTGGGTGACATCGGGCTTCATGGCAGCCATGGTCGCCTCCATGCTGACGACGCCCTGGATGCTGTCCCGGTTCGGCTTCCGCAAGACTTACGCCATCTGCATGGGGCTGCTGCTGGCGGGTGGCGTGGCAGGCGGCATGGCCAACCACTTCGCGCTGGTGCTGGCCGCCCGGGTGGTGGAAGGCCTGGCCGCAGGTGTGGTTCAACCCATTCCCGCCATCATCATCCTGCGCGCCTTCGACGCCAACGAACAGGGCCGCGCCAGCGGCATCTTCGGCATGGGCGTGGTGCTGGCGCCAGCGCTGGGACCCAGCCTGGGCGGTCTGCTGGTCGACGCCTTCGGCTGGCGCTCCATCTTCTTCATGGTGGTGCCGCTGTGTCTGGCGTCACTTTGGCTAGGCCGCCTCTTCGTGCCGGTCACGGCCCCTGGGGGCGTGGCCGCACGGCGCGACGTGAGCATCGACTGGATCGGCCTGCTGCTGGCCAGCGCGGGCACCGTCTGCCTGCTCAATGGCCTGGTCCAGTGGCAGGGCGGAACACTGGCCACGGCTGCCACACTGCTCACGGGTTTTGTCGTGTGCCTGGGCGGATTCATCACGTGGCAGCACCGGCTGCGGCACCGCCGTTCAAGCGGTGGACCGGAGCCGCTGATGAACCTCAGCCTGTTCCAGCACCGCCCTTTCGCCATGGGCAGCCTGGTTGCCTTCATCTATGGCACGGCGCTGTTCGGCTCCACCTACCTCATCCCCGTGTATCTGCAGATGGGGCTGGGCCTCTCGGCCTCTTACGTTGGCGCGCTGCTGCTGCCAGCCGGTCTGGTGCTGGCCGCCACGATCGCCGTGGTCGGCAGGCTGGCCGACCGGCATCCGGCGCACTGGCTGGTCAGCACCGGGCTGCTCTTGCTGGCCCTGTCTTTTGCGCTGGTCGTCCTGCTGGACCGAAGCACCCCGCTGGCCTGGCTGGTGGCCCTGACCATCCTGGGCCGCGTGGGACTGGGTTTCGTGCTGCCATCGCTCAACCTGGGCGCCATGCGTGGGGTCGCGCGTGACCATATCGCCCAGGGGGCCAGCGCCATCAATTTCCTGCGCATGCTTGGGGGCGCCGCTGGCGTGAGCCTGTGCGGCATGGTGCTGGAATGGCGCTTGGCCGCCCACGGCGTGTCGCTGTCCAGCGCGGCAGGCATCGAAGAGCGGCTGGCCGCGTTCAACGAGACCTTCATCATGCTCGGAGCCATCTGTGCACTGGCGTTGCGCGCCGCTTGGAATTTGCGCCCCGGGGTGGCAACATCGCGGGAAGAACCCCGTCATCCGTCCTGAGTTTTCCATGTGCCAACTGCTCGGTCTCAACTGCGCCACGCCCACCGACGCCAACTTCAGCTTCACCGGCTTCAGCAGGCGCGGCGGCGCCACCGACCATCACGCTGACGGCTGGGGCATCGCATTCTTCGAAGGCAAGGGCCTGCGCCTGTTCGTCGACCAGCAGAGCGCCGCACAATCGCCCATGGCGGCGTTCCTGCGGCAATACCCGCTCAAGAGCACCAACATCATCGCCCACGTGCGAAAGGCCACCGTGGGCCAGGTGCGGCTGGAAAACGCCCACCCCTTTACCCGGGAGCTGTGGGGGCGCCACTGGGTCTTCGCCCACAACGGCGACCTGAAGGACTACCACCCCCACCTGCACGGGCACTTCCACCCGGTGGGCGACACCGACAGCGAAAGGGCCTTCTGCTGGCTGATGCAGGAACTGGCCAAGTCCCACGCCGGGGTGCCCAGCGTGCCCGAGCTTACGCTCACGCTGCAAGAGCTGGTGCCACAAGTGCGGCAGTTCGGCACCTTCAACTTCCTGCTGTCCAACGGTGAGGCTCTGTGGGCCCACTGCAGCACGAACCTGCACTACCTGGTGCGCCAGCATCCCTTCGCCGCCGCCACATTGATGGACGAAGACTGGACCGTGAACTTCGCTGAGGTCAACCAGACCAGCGACCGCGCCGCCGTGATCGTGACCACGCCGCTGACACGCAACGAAACCTGGACCGCCTTCCAGCCTGGAGAGCTCAAGGTCTTCGTCGACGGACTGCCACAGGACCCGCCTGCCCCATGCCAACGCGCGCGCTGACCCTGCTCATCTGCGTGCTGCTTGCGGCGGCCAGCCATCTGCTCATACCGGGCGACGAACGCGTCAGAACTGGCCTGGCGCTGTTTGTCCTGATCGGCAGTCTCTGGATCAGCCAGGCCCTGCACCTGAGCCTGACGGCGCTGCTCGTGCCGCTGCTCGCGGCACTGACCGGAACCTTGACCGTGCGGGAAGCGCTGGGAGCCTTTGCCCAGCCCGTGATCTTCCTCTTCCTGGGCGGCTTCGCACTGGCGGCGGCGCTGGCGCGCCATGGTCTGGACATCGCCCTGGCCCGGGCCATACTGCGCGCAGCCCGGGGGCACATGCCCTTGGCCGTGGCCGGCCTGTTCGCACTGACGGCGTTTCTCTCCATGTGGCTCAGCAACACCGCGACGACGGCAATGATGCTGCCCCTGGCGCTCGGCCTCCTGCGCGCCGAATCGGACCAGGAAACCGCACCCGACACCAGCCCGGCCGCCCGCACCCGGGCCTTCGTGCTGCTGGGCCTGGCCTACAGCGCAAGCATCGGCGGCATGGGAACGCTGGTTGGCAGCCCGCCCAACGCCATAGCCGCCGCCCAGGCAGGCATCAGCTTTGCGCAATGGATGGCCATCGGACTGCCCCTGGTCTTGCTGCTCCTGCCGCTGATGGTACTGACGCTGTACCTGATGCTACGCCCCTCGCTCTCAGCCCTCTCCACGGCCGATTCCTCCCCTGCGACCCCTGGCTTCACCTGGACACGCGACAGGCAACTCACCCTGGGCATCTTCTGCCTGACCGTCACAGGTTGGGTGTTCGGTGAGCCGCTCGGCGCCATGCTGGGCGTGAAGCAGGACATGGACACCCTCGTCGCCTTGGGTGCCATCGGCCTGCTGGGCGCAACGGGCGTACTGGAATGGCGCGACATGGAGCGCCAGACCCAGTGGGGCGTCTTGCTGCTGTTCGGCGGCGGCCTGGCGCTCAGCCAGGTGATGTCGGTCACGGGCGCTAGCCACTTCCTGGCACAAGGCCTGATGTCGGCAGTCGAAGGGGCTCCGGCCTGGCTGATCCTTCTGACGCTCGTCGCCTTCGTCGTGATGCTCACGGAACTCGTCAGCAATACCGCCAGCGCGGCGCTCATCATCCCCATCGTCATGGGCCTGGCCCCGGCCTGGGGCATGAGTGAAGCGGGCGTTGCCGCGGCCGTCGCGGTCTCTGCATCGTGCGCGTTCATGCTGCCAGTGGCCACGCCGCCGAATGCGATTGTCTTCGGCTCGGGACACGTGTCGCAACGCACGATGATGCGCTGCGGGCTCGCGCTGAACGCCGTCGCCGCCGTCACCGTCACATTGGCGCTGTCACTTTGGCGCTGATGGAACACGGCACGCTGAAGATGCCGGCGGTATGATGGAAACGGCATCGGGGCTGCGGCCCCGGTGGCCTGCCTGCAGACAACACAGAAGGAGACACTTGCGATGCTGAACCGACGTCACGTGATTGCCGGCGGCCTGACCGCCGCCGCCCTGCCGCACCTTGCCATGGCTCAGGGCATTGAGAAGCCCAAAGTCACCATCGCCGTGGGCGGCAAGAACCTCTTCTACTACCTGCCGCTCACCATTGCAGAACAACTTGGCTACTTCAAGGCGGAAGGGCTGGACGTCAACATCGTGGACTTTGCTGGTGGTGCGCGTGCGCTGCAGGCCGTGGTCGGCGGCAGTGCCGACGTGGTCTCCGGCGCGTTCGAGCACACCGTCAACATGCAGTTCAAGGGGCAGCCCATGCGCGCCTTCGTGCTGCAGGGTCTGGCCCCGCAGATCGTGCTGGGCGTCAACCCCAAGACCATGCCCAACTTCAAATCCATCGCCGACCTCAAGGGCAAGAAGATTGGCGTGACGGCACCTGGCAGCTCCACCAACGTGATGGTGAACTTCGTGCTCGCCAAGGCCGGTCTCAAGCCCAGCGACGTCAGCATCATCGGCGTGGGCGCCAGCAACGGCGCGGTGGCCGCCATGCGCTCGGGCCAGATCGACGCCATCAGCAACCTGGACCCGGTGATCACGCTGCTGCAGCGTTCGGGCGACCTCAAGATCGTTTCCGACACACGCGTTGTTTCCGAGGCTGAAAAGGTCTTTGGCGGCCCCATGCCCGCAGGCTGCCTGTACTGCCCGCAGCCTTTCGTCGACAAGAACCCCAACACCGTGCAGGCCCTCACCAATGCCATGGTGCGTGCCAACAAATGGATCCAGCAGGCCGGCCCCGGCGACATCATCAAGGTGGTGCCCGAGAGCTATCTGCTGGGCGACCGTGCCGTCTACATCGACGGTTTCCTCGCCGCCAAGCCTGCACTGTCGCCCGACGGAACCATCCCTCCGAAAGGTGCGGACACGGCGTTCCGCGCGCTGGCCAGCGTCGACGAAAAACTGGGCGCCACCAAGCTCGACCTGAACGCTGTCTACACCAACGACTTCGTCAAGAAGGCCAACGCCAAGTACCCGAAAGGCTGAGAGCGATGTCTGCGGCGATCGAGTTGCAGGACGTTGCCTGCACATTCATCAGCAAGGACAACCCCGGCCAGCGCTACACGGCGGTCGAGCATGTCTCGCTCACCGTGGGCGCCGGGGAGTTCGTCAGCGTGGTGGGCCCCACCGGCTGCGGCAAGAGCACGCTGCTCAACGTCGCGGCCGGGCTGCTGGTGCCCAGCAGGGGCTCGGTGCGCATCTTCGGCGAACCGCTGGCCGGCATCAACACCCGTGCTGGCTACATGTTCCAGACCGAAAGCCTCATGCCCTGGCGCACCGCGCTGGAGAACGTCATGGCGGGCCTGCAGTTCCGGGGCATGCCCGAGCGCGACGCCCGCGCACAGGCCGAGGACTGGCTGCGCCGCGTTGGCCTGGGCTCGTTCGGCGACCGCTACCCGCACCAGATGAGCGGCGGCATGCGCAAGCGCGCCAGCCTGGCGCAGACCCTGGTGCTGGACCCCGACATCATCCTGATGGACGAACCCTTCTCGGCGCTCGACATCCAGACCCGCCAGCTCATGGAAAACGAGGTGCTGGACCTTTGGCAGTCCAAGAAGAAGGCCGTGCTCTTCATCACGCACGACCTGGACGAGGCCATTGCCATGAGCGACCGCGTGGTGGTGCTCAGCGCCGGTCCCGCCTCCCACCCCATCGGGGAGTTCCACATCGACATCCCGCGCCCGCGCGACGTGGCCGAAGTGAAAACGACCCCGCGCTTCCTCGAACTGCACGCGGCCATCTGGGGCGTGCTGCGCGAGGAAGTGCTCAAGGGCTACCAGCAACAACTGCAGAAAGCCGCCTGAACCTGCCTATGTGGAACCTCATCAAACCGCGCGCCGCCAACCTGCGTGTGTGGCAACTGGGCCTGCTGGTGCTGCTGTTCACCTTCTGGTATGTGATGACCAGGCCCGGCCTGATCCCGCCCTTCATGTTCGACAACGACCGTCAGGCGGCATTCTTCTTCGGCGAGCCGCTGAAGGTGCTTGAGCGCATCTGGACATGGTTTGTGACCGACGCCGACATCTACGGCCACCTGGCCGTGACACTGGCCGAAACCGTCATGGCCTTCGCCATCGGGGCACTGGGCGGACTGGGTTGCGGCCTGTGGCTGGCCCTCTCGCCCATGGCCTCAGCCATTCTCGAACCCTACGTCAAGGCGCTCAACTCCATGCCACGCATCATCCTGGCGCCCATCTTCGCGGTGTGGTTCGGCCTGGGCATGGGCTCCAAGGTGGCGTTGGGTGTCACGCTGGTGTTCTTCATCGTGTTCTTCAACGTCTACCAGGGCGTCAAGGAAGTCAGCCCCGTGGTGCTGGCCAACGCGCGCATGCTGGGCGCCAGCCAGAAGCAGCTGCTGCGGCACGTCTACCTGCCCAGCGCCACGAGCTGGGTGTTCAGCTCGCTGCACACCTCCGTGGGCCTGGCCTTTGTGGGTGCAGTGGTGGGAGAATACCTGGGCTCCAGCCAGGGCGTGGGCTACCTCATCCTGCAGGCCGAGGGCACTTTCGACATCAACACCGTGATGGCTGGCATCCTCGTGCTCACGGCATTCGCCCTGGCGCTTGACGCCATCGTCGGGCGCATCGAGAAACGCCTGATGAAGTGGCAGCCCAAGGCCGGTGAAACCGAGAAACTGTAAGGACAAATACCCATGAACGCCTACCTGGCCCTGGGGCTAGCCATCGTGGCCGAAGTCATCGGCACGTCGGCGCTCAAGGCCAGCGACGGCTTCACGCGGCTGTGGCCGTCGGTGGTGGTTGCGGTGGGCTACGCCACCGCGTTCTACTGCCTGGCCCTGGTGCTGCGCACGGTGCCGGTCGGCATTGCCTATGCCATCTGGTCGGGCCTGGGCATCGTGCTCATCACCCTCGTGGCCTTCCTGGTGTACGGCCAGAAAATCGACGGCCCAGGCCTGGCAGGGATGGGGCTGATCATCGCAGGCGTGCTGGTGATCAATCTGTTTTCAAAGTCCGCCGGCCACTGATCCAGCGCCACATCCAGGCACCGGCCAGAACGCCAACGGCGTCAGCCATCAGGTCAGCCCACTCGCCATAACGCCAGCCGGTGGCCGCCTGCGCCAGCTCGATGGCGGCGCCCAACAACAACAGCCCCGTCAGCACCCGCCGTGGCTGTCGCGAGTAGGCCCACAAACCCAGCAGCGAAAGCGCCAGAAAGGCCAACGCATGCTGCGCCTTGTCCCATATGCTGAACACCTGTGGCGGCAAATGCTCGACCGGGGTGAGCGAAAGCACCACCACAGCCGCCAGCACGAGCCAGAAAAAGACGCGTGCCAAAGGCTGGCAATACGGCTTCGCCCATGTCATGCCAACGCCGCCTCCAGTGCATCCACAAACATGGCAGGCGCGTCAAACCCGGTCTGCTGCTGGATTTCCTGGAAACAGGTCGGGCTGGTCACATTCACCTCGGTCACCTTGTCGCCAATCACATCCAGCCCCACCAGCAAAAGGCCGCGCTCGGCCAGCCTGGGGGCGATGGCGTTGGCGATGCGCCAGTCGCTCTCGCTCAATGGCCGGGCCACGCCCTTGCCGCCTGCGGCCAGGTTGCCTCGCACCTCGTTGCCTTGCGGAATGCGCGCCAGACAGAAAGGCGCAGCCTTCCCGCCAATGAGCAGTAGACGCTTGTCACCATCCACGATTTCGGGCAGGTAGCGCTGGACCATCACCGTCGTGGTCCCGCCGCGGTTGAGCGTTTCAACGATGGACCCCAGGTTCATGCCGTCAGGCCCCACGCGGAATATCCCCATGCCACCCATGCCATCGAGCGGCTTGAGGATGACATCGCCGTGCAGCGCATGGAAGTGGCGCACGGCCTCGGGCGAGCGCGTTACCAGTGTCGGCGGCGCAAAATCCGCGAACTCCATGAGCGCCAGCTTCTCAGGATGGTCGCGCAGCGCACAGGGTTTGTTGAACACCCGTGCACCTTCGCGCTCGGCCTGCTCCAGCAGATGGGTGGCGTAAAAATACTCGCTGTCGAAAGGCGGATCCTTGCGCATCAGCACCGCGTCAAAGTCGCGCAGGGCCTCGCGGCCCTGGTGCGTCACCCGGTACCAGTCATCGGCCTCACCGGTCAACGCAATCTGCCGCACCAGGGCAGTCACCGGCTGCCCGCTTTCCCACTGCAGGTGCGAAGGCTCACAGGCGGCCACGGCGTGTCCACGGCGCTGCAGCTCACGCATCATCGCGAAGGTGGAGTCCTTGTAAGTCTTGAACGTGGCCAAGGGATCGGCCACGAACAGCACGCGCCTGGATGCCCCGGGCGCGGCCATCACTCGTACACCTCGGCGTCGGGGTCGGTGGCTTCCAGTTCGTAACTGGCGGCCAGCATGGCCAGACGGCCAATGACGCCGTACATGTAGAAGCGGTTGGGCACGCTGGCGCCAGGCTTCACGCCCGGTTGCGGCTGCTGCGCCCCTTTCTCGAACGCCAGCGGCACAAAGCTCGCGCCCGGTGCGTTCAGGTTTTCATCCACGCCACGGTCCGCATGCACGCGGTAGAAGCCCCCCACCACGTAGCGGTCCATCATGTAGACCACCGGCTCGGCCACGGCGTCGTTGATGCGCTCGTTGGTCAACACACCTTCCTGGATGATGACGTCGGACACCTGCTGGCCGTCCTTGATGACGTTCATCTTGTTCTTCGTCTTGCGGTTCAGGCTCTCCAGCTCCTTGGCGTCGCGCACCGTCATGATGCCCATGCCATAGGTGCCGTTGTCGGCCTTCACCACCACGAACGGCTTCTCGTTGATGCCGTATTCCTTGTACTTGCGCTTGATCTTGGTCAGCAGCGCGTCAACGTTGGACTGCAGGCACTCCATGCCCGTGCCTTCGGCGAAGTTGACTTCACCGCACTGATTGAACATGGGATTGATGAGCCACGGGTCCATGCCCAACAGCTTGCCGAAGCGCTTGGCCACTTCCTCGTAGGCCTTGAAGTGGTTGCTCTTCTTGCGAACGTGCCATCCACCGTGCAGCGGCGGCAACAGGTACTGCTCATGCACATCCTCCAGAATGCCGGGAACGCCCGCACTCAGGTCGTTGTTTAGCAGGATGGTGCACGGATCAAAATGCTTGAGCCCCAGCCGGCGGCCATTGCGGATCAGCGGCTCCAGCGTCACTTCGTCGCCATTGGGCAGCTGGAAAGTGGTGGGCTCCTTGATCTCGGGGTTGAGCGAGCCCAGGCGCACGTTCAGGCCTGCCTGGTAGAAGATGCGCTGCAACTGCGCCACGTTCATCAGGTAGAACATGTTGCGCGTGTGGTTCTCGGGCACCAGCAGCAGGTTCTTAGCCTCGGGGCAGATCTTCTCTATGGCGGCCATGGCCGCCTGCACGGCCAGCGGCAGCATTTCCGGCGTCAGGTTGTTCCAGCCGCCGGGGTACAGGTTGGTGTCCACCGGTGCCAGCTTGAAGCCAGCGTTGCGGATATCCACCGAGCTGTAGAACGGGGGGGTGTGCTCCATCCACTCCAGACGGAACCAGCGCTCGATCACCGGGGTGGATTCAAGAATGCGCTGTTCGAGTTCGTTGATGGGGCCGTTGAGGGCCGTGACAAGATGCGGAACCATTGAGGGCCCTCTGCTGTACGTTGGTCAATGCAAAATCTGAGGCGATTTTAGAGAGTGGGGATGAATTCGCCTATTCCAAGGGTTGCACCCCGAAGATCCCCGTCACCAAGATGGCCCCACGCAGGACGGCTGCCGCCCGGATCGTATATAAATGAATGATTATGAATAGAAACCTGTGGTTGCTGGCCATCGCGCAAGGCTTGTTCCTGACAAACAACGTTGTCTTCATCGCCATCAACGGTTTGGTGGGGTTGAGCCTGGCGCCTGCTGGCTGGATGGCCACGCTGCCCGTCATGGGTTATGTCGTTGGCGGCGCGCTGTCGACCGGCCTGGTGGCGCGCAGCCAGGCGCGCTGGGGCCGCAAGACCTCGTTCCAGCTCGGCCTGCTCGTTGCCTTCGGTTCGGCGCTGCTGTGTGCAGCCGCGTTGTACGCGAACAGCTTCTGGCTGCTGGTGCTGGCCACCCTCGTGGCCGGGTACTACAGCGCGAACGGACAGCTCTACCGCTTTGCGGCGGGCGAACTGGCCGCGCCAGCGTTTCGCGAAAAGGCTGTGTCGCTGGTTCTGGCGGGCGGCCTGATTGGCGCCATTGCCGGCCCCAACCTGGCCAACCACACCCGCGACGCCCTTGGCGCGCCCTTCCTGGGCGCATACCTGGCACTCGCAGTGGTGGCCATGCTTTCCATGGCCGTGATGGCCGGTATCCGTTTCCCGGCGGAGCCTCCTCGCCGCGAAGGCCCCGCGCAAGGCCGGCCTCTGGCGGAAATCATGCGCCAGCCTGTCTTCATCGTGTCCACGATGGGGGCCGCACTCGGTTACGGCGTCATGAACCTGCTGATGGCCGCAACCCCGTTGGCCATGCAGGTCTGCGGCATGCCTTTTTCCGACGCGGCCCTGGTTCTGGAATGGCACGTGATCGGCATGTTCGCACCGGGCTTCTTCACCGGGCACCTGATCAAGCGCTTCGGCGTACTGCCGGTCATGGGCACGGGCGTTCTGCTGAACGCGCTGTGCATCGGCATCGCCCTGTCCGGGCAGGAGCTTCACCAGTTCCTCATCGCGCTGTTCCTGCTGGGTGTCGGCTGGAACTTCCTGTTCACCGGCAGCACCACGCTGGCCATGCAGGCCTACCGCCCCGAGGAAAAGGACAAGGCACAAGCCGCCATCAACTTCTTCGTCTTCGCCACCATGGCGGTGACGTCGTTCGCATCGGGCGCTCTGGTCACCACCCAGGGCTGGGCGCTGCTGAACATGGGCTCGCTGATCCCCGTCGGCCTGACGGGCCTGTCCCTGCTGTGGCTCGCGGCCAGACGGCGCGCACGTGCCGCCGAGGCCACCTGACCGCCCGCTGCCCCATTGACGCGGGGCAGCGCCCTCACGGCATCCGGGCAATCACTTCGGCCACGGCAGCCGTCAGGCGCTGGGCGTAGGGAACGTGAAGGAATTCATTGGGCCCGTGCGCATTGCTCTTCGGCCCGAGCACGCCGCAGACCATCATCTGCGCCTTCGGGAATCCCTGGCTGAGCATGTTCATCAGCGGAATGGTTCCGCCTTGCCCGATGAACCCGCAGGGCGCGCCAAAATGGATCTGGCTGGCGGAATGCAAGGCGCGCTCGAACCAGGGGTCGGTGACAGGCGCGTTCCAGCCAGATGCCGCGCCTTCGGGCTCGAAGGTGACCTTGGCCTGGTAAGGCGCGTTGTCCTCCAGCAAGCCTTTGAGCTCCTGCACAGCCTGCCCCGCGTCCACCAGCGGCGGCAAGCGCAAGCTGAGCTTGAAGGCCGTATAGGGCCGCAACACGTTGCCTGCGTTCTGCAAAGTGGGAAAACCTTCGGCGCCGGTCACGCTGAGGGTTGGCCGCCAGGTACGGTTGATCAGCGCCTCCACGGGATCGGTGGTCGTGGGGAGCGTGAACAAGGTCGACCCGCCGCAGTCGTGGTGCGCCCACGGAAAGCGCCGGTAGACCTCTTCGCCCAGGATCGCAGCCGTGGCCTGCGCCTGCGCCCACCGCTCGGCCGGGACTTCGCAATGAAAACCGGCGGGCAGCAACCTTCCCGTGGCGCTGTCCTCCAGGCGGTCGAGCACCTGGCGCATGATGCGAAAGCTTGAGGGCACCAGCCCGGAGGCATCACCCGAGTGCACGCCTTCGGTAAGCACCTCCACCTTGAGCACCCCGCTGGCCATGCCACGCAGACTGGTCGTCAGCCAGAGCTGATCGTAGTTACCTGCCCCGCTGTCCAGGCAAATGACCAGCCCCACGTCCCCCAGCCGCGCGCGAAGCGCATCCACATACGGGAGCAGGTCTCGGGAACCGCTTTCCTCGCTGGTCTCGATCAGACCCACGATGCGGGGATGGGCCACCCCCTGGGCCTTGAGCGCCTGAATGGCCGCGATGCTGGCGTACAGGGCATAACCATCGTCGGCGCCGCCCCGGCCATAGAGCTTGTCATCCACCAGTTTGGGCGACCAAGGACCCAGGTCGCTGCGCCAACCCGTGAACTCAGGCTGCTTGTCCAGATGCCCATACATGAGCACCGTCTGGGCGCTTGCGGGTGAAGAGCTGCCCTGACGGCCCGCACTGGCCGGCACCTCGAAGAACAGCACGGGGGTCCGCGGGCGCCCGTCTGAGGTCTGCAGCCGCACGACCTCCAGCGACAGGCCTTCAACGCGCTGCGCGGTCACCCAGTCGGCGGCATCACGCACAACGGCGTCCAGATACCCGTGGGCCGACCAGTCTGCGTCAAATGCCGGCGATTTGGCCGGCACCTCGATGTAGCGGTGCAAGGCCGGCAGAATGCCCTCTCGCCACTGGCTGCCAACATGCTCGGCCAGGGCCGAGGCATTGAGAACATCTTCGGGGCAACGGGCATTCATGGCGGTCTCCAAACAGATCGGAAACCGCCAGTCTACCCAAACGTCAAGCAGCCGTCAGAAGCTCTCCCACTCCCCCTCTTCCCGTGCGGGCTGCGCCTTTTTCGGCGAGGATGCTGCCGCCAGCTGGGGGCGCTTGAGTTCCGCTTCGGGGCGGGATGTTGGTGCAGGCTCCGCCGCTCGAGCAGCCGTGGCAAGCCCCTTGACCTTGCTGTCGGGGTGCGCCGCCGGGGACGGCAGCTTGGCTCCGGCAACGGGCTTGGGCGCCGTCTTGGCCGCTGCTGCAGCCGCCGGTTTGACCGCCGAAGGCGCGGGGCGGTGCGAAGGCGCGGCCACCGCCTGGAAATCGTTGCCACCGGTGCGGAACACCGCAATGGCCTGGCTCATGCGCGCCGCCTGCTCCCTCAGGCTTTCGGCCGCCGCAGCGCTCTGCTCCACCAGCGCCGCGTTCTGTTGCGTCATCTGGTCCAGCTGGTTCACCGCCGTGTTCACCTGCGCTATCCCGTCGCTCTGCTCCCCAGCCGCCGCCGTGATCTCGCCAATGATGTCCGTCACCCGCTGCACGCTCTCCACGATCTCGCGCATCGTCGTGCCCGCGTCCTGCACCAGCCGGCTGCCGCTTTGCACCTTCTCCACACTGGTGTTGATCAGTTCCTTGATCTCCTTGGCCGCCTGTGCGCTGCGCTGCGCCAGCGTGCGCACCTCGCCCGCCACCACGGCAAAGCCCCGGCCCTGCTCGCCCGCGCGCGCCGCTTCCACCGCCGCGTTCAGCGCCAGGATGTTGGTCTGGAAGGCGATGCCGTCGATCACGCTGATGATGTCGCTGATCTTCTGGCTGCTGTGGTTGATTTCGTCCATCGTCGTGACCACCTGGCCCACGACTGAACCACCGCGCTGCGCCACTTCCGCCGCGCTGGACGCCAGCTGGTTGGCCTGACGCGCCGCGTCTGCCGTCTGGCGCACCGTAGAGGTCAGCTCCTCCATGCTCGACGCCGTCTCCTCCAGGTTGCTCGCCGTCTGCTCCGTGCGTGCGCTCAGGTCCTGGTTGCCACTGGCCACCTCGCCGCTGGCCACTTGAATGCTGTCGCTGGACTGCCGGATCTGCCCCACCACCTTCAGCAGGCTGGACTGCATCTCGTCCAGCGACCTGAGCAGATCACCCAGCTCATCCTGCCGCTGGGTCTGGATGCGGCGCGTCAGATCGCCATGCGCGATCCCGCTGGCGACGTCCACGGCTTCACGCACCGGCCGGGTGATCGAACGGACGATCGAAACGGCAACAAGCACGCCCAAAGCCACCGCCCCCGCGGCCAGGGCGATGACCAGCATGTTCGATCGCGCTGCATCGCTGTCGGCTCTGGAGGCGAATTCATCCACGAGCCGGTGTTGCAGCTTCACCAGCTCGTCCTGCGACGCCATGTAGGCGTTGGCAGCAGGAATGAGCTTGTCGTTGAGGATGCCGTCCGCGCCAGACTCATCGCCAGCTTTCAGCGTGTCAAAGAAAGTCTTGCGCACGGCAATGTAATCGGCCCGCTGCTTGGCAATGCGCTCCATGAGCGCCTTGCCATCGGCGGATTCGACCGTGCTTTCCAGGGCCTTCTGCAGTTCGTTGATCTGCTGCGTGGTCTGAGCGATCAGGGGCGCGAAGTACGCCTCCACCTGGGCGTCGTTGCGCGACTTGGCGATCGCCATGACCCTGTTGACGTTGAGCCGGGTGCTGACCGCCCAGTTGTCGGCAAGCAAGGCGCTGCGCTCCATCCTCAAGGTCTGGTTCAGTTCCTGCAGAAGCTCCCGGGACTGAACGACCGAGATGGCCACCACAGCAGCCAGCAGGGCAAAAACTGCACCGAAACCCAATGTCAGCCTGTAGCCGAGCCGAATGTTATTCATGCTCATCAACGTCTCCTTGTTATCACGTTCCCAACCAACAAAAAAACCGCAGCGTCACTCCCTGGCGCGCTGCCTGCGCTCCGGGCCGCCATAGCTTCCGGCCTGTCCGTGGCCACGCGTGGCGGCAGGCAGCAGGGGCGCGTGTCCACCGGCACCATTGCCCAGCTGGAAGACCGCCACCAGGTCGGCAAGGCGCTGCGCCTGATCACGCAGGCTCTCCGCTGCGGCGGCACTCTCCTCGACAAGCGCAGCGTTCTGCTGGGTCATCTGGTCCAGCTGCCCGACCGCGCCATTCACTTCCCCCAGCCCCTGCGACTGCTCCGCAGAGGCCGACGTGATCTCGCCAATGAAAGATGACACCTTCTGGGCGTTGTCCACGATTTCGTGAATCGTGCTGCCTGCCTGGTGCACGAGCTGTGTGCCGGCATTGACCTTGTCGACGCTGGCGCTGATGAGCGCCTTGATCTCGCGAGCGGCTTCGGCACTGCGCTGCGCAAGGCTGCGCACCTCGCCAGCCACCACGGCAAACCCGCGGCCGGCTTCCCCCGCTCGGGCAGCCTCGACGGCGGCGTTCAATGCCAGGATGTTGGTCTGGAACGCAATGCCGTCAATCACACCGATGATGTCGTGAATCTTCTGGCTGCTGTGGTGGATTTCCTCCATGGTGCTCACCACCTGCCCCACGAGCTGTCCGCCGCGCTGGGCCACGTCGGCGTTGTTCTGAGCCATCCCGCTGGCCGAACGCGCGGCCTCCGCCGACTGCTGTGCCGTGGCCGTGATCTGGTCCATGCTGGATGCAGCCTGCTGCAGATTGCTGGCGGCCTGTTCGGTCCTGGCACTCAAGTCCTGGTTGCCGGTGGCAATCTCGTTGCTGGCCGTGCGGATGCCATCGGCAACGTCACGCACCTCCCCCACCGTTCTGGACAAGGAAGACTGCATGTCCACCAGACAGCGCATCAGCTCCGTCAGCTCGTCCGCCCCTCGCAAATCGGGGCGGGTCGTCAGGTCACCCCGCGCGATGGACACCGCCAGGCCCTGGGCCTGTTCCAGCGGACGCGTGATGCTGTGCATGTTGGCCAGCGTCGTAGGCACGACGATCAGTGCCGCCACGCCCACCGCCACCCCAAACACGATCAGGATCACAGCCGACGTCTTTTCAGCACTCTCGTAGGACTGGCGAACCTCGTCGCCAAGCATCTTGTCCAGCTCGACCATGGTCTGGTCGACCCGTTCAAACGCCCCATGCGCCGAACGCAGCAGCAGGTTAGCGGTCGTCGCGGAATCGTAGCCGCCATCTTCCAGCTGCTTGGCCACCGGATCGAGCGCCTTGGCATACACATCCAGGTTCTCGCGCATCTGCTTGACCAGCACGTTGTCTTCGTCAGGCTCGCCCGCCAACAGGGCATCCATGCGCCCCTGAACGTCCTGCCATGCCTTGTCCCAAAGCGCCTTGGCAGCGCGAACCGCCTCCGGCTTTTCGTAGTTGATGATCATGTCGCGCTCATAGCGCCGCAATTCACCCAGCCCCACCTGCAATTTGCCCATGGCAACGGATTCGGCGAACGAGTGCTCGACGAAATCGTGGTTGAACGACTGCATGCGGAACATGCCCCAGAGGCCGGCGCCCCCCACGCCCAGAAGCAACACCAGCACCACACCAATCGCACCGATCATGCGCAACCGTATGGTGAATGCCCTCATCAACGACAACAGACTCATCAACCGCCTCCTTGTTGTTGCACTTCAGGCGGTTGCCCGCCCGAGTCGCTTGGTCCTGCGTGCGCCGGTTACTGCGGCGCGATGCCGCGCTTATTGCGCAGCTGCGTCGATGAGCCCCATGTCCGGACTACCCATCAATGACTCGATGTCCATCAGGATGAGCATGCGCTCGCCGACGCTGGCAATACCCGTGATGAAGGCCGTGTCGACGGACGCGTTGTTCATTTCGGGTGCCGGCTTGATGGCGTCACGCGGCAGCTCCAGCACATCGGACACGGAATCGACAACAGCGCCGACGACCCTCCCCCGGACGTTGAGGACGATCACCACCGTGAAATCGTTGTACTCGACCTTTTCGCAACCGAGCTTGATGCGCAGATCGACGACAGGCACGATCACGCCGCGCAAGTTCACGACCCCCTTGATGAAAGAGGGCGAATTCGCAATCCGGGTGGGCTCCTCGTACGATCGGATTTCCTGCACGCGCAGGATATCGATCCCGTACTCTTCCGCCCCAAGGCGGAAAGTGAGAAATTCGGCGCCCCCTTGCGTCGCCGCCCCGCTGGCGGATATATGGCTCGATTGAGAACCTGGACTTTGCACGGTTGTCATATGGGCTCCTTGGGGTCTGAATTGGTTGGATGCAATGTCACAAGTATCGAACAAAAACAAGGCTGGCGGCGCCAAAGCTGCGCCGTTTCGGCAGTGCTTTTTCACAGATCCGATACAGGCTTGACCTCAACTCAAGCACTTTTCGCAACTGAAAAGACCCAGCGACGATACCGGTTGAGGCGCCATGCAGAATACACCACAATGGCGGACCCACCTCTTGCGTCTTTCCCCATGTCACGACCATCCCTGTGGCACCGGTTTCTCTCCAGGCTCGCGCCGTCGGCAACCGTTGCCGCACAGCGCCCGTCCGAGGGTGCCCGGCATCCACACCCACCATCAGGCACGGGCGAAGAACTGCGCTCAGACGATTCCCGCGACGAGCGGGGACACCGGAAAGAACAGCTGTTCGGCGTCCTGAAAGAAAACATGGCCCGGGCGGGGGTTCTCTCCAGCGCCTACAAGTTCAAGGTGCTTACCGTGGACCGCCAGGGCCGCCGCTTCATCGTCATGTTCGACGTTGACAGCGATGCGACGGATTGCCGTCCAGCGGCGTTGCAGGCGCTGGAACGGACGCTCCAGGACGAGGCCTTGGAGCACACGGGAGCGGAGATACAGGCGGTTTACTGGCGCGCCAGGAGCAAGGCGCCTCCCCCCGCCCCGGAGGTCACTGGCAAAGAGCGGCTGGAAGCCTTTCTGGAAAAGCGCCGCCAAGAGCACCCCAGGGATTTCGAGCCGACACAACCCATGAGCCGGGAAGATGAGTTCAGCGACACCGCTTCACTCGGTCAGCCCCCGCACGGGAAGGCGGGCTGAAGGGCTCAATGCCCTTCGAAGTCGACCAGGGTGTACAGGCTCAATCCAGACGAGCGCAGGCGCCCCTCGCCGCCCAGTTCCGGCAGGGAAACGATGGCCGCCCCCTCTGTGACTGTCGCCCCGAGTTTCTCCAGGAGCTTCTTGCCGGCCATCATCGTCCCCCCTGTTGCGATCAGGTCGTCGATCAGCAACACCCGGTCGCCAGGCTTGACCGCGTCGGTATGCAATTCGACCGTTGCGCTGCCGTACTCCAGCTCGTAGGTTTCCTCGACCGTGGTGAAAGGAAGCTTCCCCTTCTTGCGTATCGGCACAAAACCGACCCCCAGCTCGTACGCCAGCACCGAACCGATGATGAACCCCCGGGCGTCCAGACCGGCAACGACGTCGGGCCGCAGGGCCGGATCCATGTAGCGATGGACGAAGGTGTCGATCAGCACACGAAACACCTTGGGGTTCTGCAGCAGAGGCGTGATGTCCCGGAACTGCACGCCGGGTGCCGGCCAGTCGGGCACCGTGCGGATGTGGGACTTGAGGTAGGCGGAGTTCTCCATGGCGCCGATTATCACCGCCTCCTGGCGTATCACGCCCCCAGCACCAGCTTGTCCTCTGCCAAGGCAAGCACTTCGAAAGTCCCGGACAAGACGAGGGTATCCCCGCCCTCCAGCACCAACTCATCGCTCAGCGGAATGGTCTTGCCATTGGCGCGGCGCAGGCTGAGCACCTGGACGCCGATGGCCGGCAGGGCCAGGTCCGCCAGCCGCATGCCCACGGTGCGCCCCGCGGTCGGCACAACAACCGTCGTCAGCCGCTCCTGGTAGAGGTCGTCAACGGTGCTGTCGTCCGCCCCGTGGAAATACCCGCGCAACAGGCTGTAGCGCGCTTCGCGCTGGCTCTGGACAAGGCGCAGGACCCGCCTGACAGGAACACCCACCAGAGCCAGCGCGTGGCTCGCAAGCATCAGGCTGGCCTCTATCGCTTCCGGCACGACTTCGGTGGCCCCCGCGGCCTGCAGCTTGCCCAACTCCTGATCATCCACCGTCCGGACCACCACGGGAACCTTGGGCGCATGCTCCCTCACATGGTGCAGCACCTTCATCGCACTCGGAGTGTCCAGATAGGTCACAGCCACCGCACTCGCCCGGGCCAGCCCTGCGGCCACCAGCGCCTGCAAACGCGCCGCATCGCCATACACCACAGAATGCCCGGCCGCAGCCGCGTGACGAACGCGATCAGGGTCCAGGTCCAGCGCCATGTACGGAATGTGCTCGGCTTCCAGCATGCGGGCCAGGTTCTGTCCGCAACGGCCATAGCCGCAGATGATGACGTGCTTGTCGGTGGCCATGGCCCGCGTGGCGATCTGTGTCATCTGCACCGACTGCATCAGCCAGTCACTGCCGACAAGCCTGCCGACGATGCGGTTGCTGCTCATGATCACCAAGGGCGCCAGCAACATGGAAATGACCATGGACGCCAGAACCGGGTTGAACAGCTCGGGCGGCACCAGCCGGTTCTGATTGGCCAGGCTGAGCAACACAAAACCGAATTCACCCGCCTGCGCCAGGTACAAACCCACCCGCAGCGAGGTGCCCATCGCGGCACCGAACATGCGCGTGAGCACGGTGATCAGTCCCAGCTTGAATGTCAATGACAGCACCAGCAGAAGCAACACCAGCGGCCAGCGCTCAAGCACCAGTCGCCAGTCCAGCAGCATGCCAATGGTGATGAAGAAGAGACCGAGCAGCACGTCGTGGAATGGCCGGATGTCGGTTTCCACCTGATGCTTGTATTCGGTTTCGGCAATCAACATCCCCGCCACAAAAGCCCCCAGCGCGAGGGACAGACCCGCGTGCTCGGTCAGCCAGGCCAGGCCCAGGGTGATGAGCAGCAGGTTGAGCATGAACAGCTCATCGCTCTTGCGCCGCGCCACAAGCGTCAACCACCAACGCATCAGCTTCTGTCCGCCGGTCAGGAGCAGAAGCAACAGCGCCACCGCCTTTAGCAGCGCCAGCCCCAGAGAGGCCATCAGCTGTTCGGGGTCGGAACCCAGCGCCGGAATCAAGACCAGCAATGGCACCACGGCCAAGTCCTGGAAAAGCAATATCCCAACCACCCGCTTGCCATGCTCGGATTCCAGCTCCAGGCGGTCCGCCACCAATTTGACAACGATGGCGGTGCTGCTCATGGCCATCACGCCGCCCATCGCCAACGCCGTCTGCCAGTCCATGCGCCACCACGCGGGCATCAGCCAGCCCATGGCCAGCGAGGCCAGCGTGGTGAGCAGCACTGTCAGCACCACCTGCGCCGTCCCCAACCCGAACACGTAGCGCTTCATGGCCCGCAACTTGGGCAGGCTGAACTCCAGGCCGATCACGAACATCAGGAACACCACGCCGAATTCGGCCAGGTAGCGCACGCCAGCGGAGTTCTGAGCCAACGCCAGCGCATTGGGCCCGATCACCACCCCCACGACAAGGTAACCCAGCATGGGAGGCAGCTTCAGCGACCGGCATGCCACCACGCCGGCCACAGCGGCGAACAGATAAAGCAGCGTGATGTCCAAGGCATTCATGCATGAATCTTAGCTGCTGCCATCCCGCCCCCATGGCCGATAATCCTGCCATGACGTCTGCGCCCTTCCCCTCAGCCGAGACATTGCTCACCCTCGCCCGCGAGGCCCTGACCATAGAGGCCAACGCCCTCACGGACATGTCCAACCGGCTCGGTGACGCGTTTCCCGCATCTGTGCGAGCGGTACTCTCCTGCTCGGGACGGGTGGTGGTCATGGGCATGGGCAAGAGCGGGCACGTCGGCCGCAAGGTCGCGGCAACACTCGCATCCACCGGCACACCGGCGTTTTTTGTCCATCCCGCAGAGGCCAGCCACGGCGACCTGGGGATGATCACCCCGGCGGACACGGTCCTGGCCATCAGCAACAGCGGCGAGAGCGAGGAGCTGACAGCCATCCTTCCCATGATCAAGCGCATGGGCGTGACCCTCATCGCGATGACCGGCCGGCCGGGCTCCAGCCTGGGTAGGCATGCCGACATCGTGCTGGACACGGGGGTCGAGAAAGAAGCCTGCCCCCACAACCTGGCCCCCACGGCGAGCACAACCGCCCAGCTGGCCATGGGAGACGCCCTGGCCGTGGCCCTGCTTCATGCGCGGGGGTTCCGCCCCGACGACTTCGCGCGATCACACCCTGGCGGAGCCCTGGGCCGCAAGTTGCTGACACTGGTCAGCGACATCATGCGCCCCTCGGACGCGGCGCCTCGGGTGGGCTTGAACGCGACCCTCACCGAAATGATGAAAGAGATCAGCGCCAAAGGCCTCGGAGCAACCGCCGTCGTCGACGACGGCGGGCGCCCCGTGGGCATCTTCACGGACGGCGATCTGCGCCGACTGATCGAATCTGGCACCGACCTGAAAACCGTGCGCGCAGCGTCAGTGATGCATCAGCATCCACGAACCATTTCCCCGCGGGCACTGGCGGTAGAGGCCGCTGACCTGATGGAGTCGCACCGCATCAACAGCATCCTGGTGGTTGACGAAGACGGGACGCTCTGCGGCGCACTCAACAACCACGACCTGATGCGTGCCAAGGTCATCTGAACCCCCAACATGTCATCCAGCCCCCTCCCCCCGCTGAAGCCGACGTTGCTGTTCCCCCCGGAACTGCTGCTTCGTGCACAGGATGTCCGCGTCGCATTCTTCGATGTGGACGGCGTGCTCACCGACGGCGGACTCTACTTTTCAGAACACGGCGAGGCACTCAAGCGCTTCCACACGCTGGACGGCCACGGACTGAAGTTGCTGCAGCGTGCGGGCATCACCCCCGCCGTGGTCACCGGCCGGGACTCGCCCGCCCTTCGGCTGCGTCTGCAGGCCCTTGGCGTGACGCACGTGCGCTACGGCACCGAGGACAAACGGCCTGCCGCTGAAGCGATCCTTGACGAACTCGGCTTGAACTGGTCACAGGCTGCAGCCATCGGTGACGACTGGCCCGATCTGCCCGTGCTACGCCGTTGCGCCTTCGCCGCCGCCCCCCCTGGGGCGCAGGCCGAGGTGCTGGCAATGGCACACCACGTCACCCGCGCCCCAGGAGGCCTAGGCGCTGCACGTGAATTCTGCGATCTGCTGCTCGTCGCCAGCGGGCACTACGCCAGGTTGCTCGACGAGGCGGCGAAATGAAGCGAAACGCCGTATCGTCCCGGCCTCGATGGCTGGCGCATGCCTGGGACCACATCTCGATCTATTTGCCCGTCTTGTCCATGGGCTTGCTGGCGCTTGGCAGCTACTGGGTGCTCCGCAACGCCCCGCCGCCACCCGCGCCAGTGGCAGAACGCCCCGTCCGCCACGAACCCGATTACTTCATGCGCGGTTTTTCCGTCCGCGACTTCGATGCCCAAGGCCAGCTCACAAGCGAGGTCACGGGGAGGGAGATGCGCCACTACCCTGACGACGGAAGCATGGAGGTGGACGTGGCAAGGCTTCGCTCACTCAACCCCAACGGCGCGGTGACCCACGCACAGGCAGACCGGTTGTCCGCCAACGCTGCACAGACCGTGTACGTCCTGGAGAAACAGGTGCGGGTTTCCCGGGACGGACCAGCCCAGAACGGGAAAATCTCACCCAGGGTCGAGTTCGAAGGGGAGCAGCTGCGGATCCTGGTCGAGGCCGATCGCATCGAATCCGACCTGCCTGTCTGGATGACACGTGGCGGCGACCGCATCACGGCAGACAGCCTGCGTTACGACGACAACCAGCGTGTCGCCGACCTCCAAGGAAACGTACGCGCAACCTTGGCGCCGCGCCCTTGAATGGCAGGCACACAAGAAAAAACCCCGTGCCGCTTGTGCGGGACGGGGTTGCTTTCAGCGCCCGTGTGGGCGCCAGCGATCAGTAGCCGCCGCGGCCACCACCGCCTTCACGGCGGCCACCATGGCCGTAGGGGCTGCGGAAACCGCCTTCGCCACCGCCGCCACCGAAGCCGCCTTCACGACGGCCGCCACCGAAGCCACCGCTACGGGGAGGACGGGGCTCCATCGGACGAGCCTCGTTCACCACCAGGCTGCGGCCGCCCAGAGACTGGCCATTCATGCCTTGGATGGCAGACTGGGCCTCGGAATCGCTGCCCATTTCCACAAAGCCGAAGCCTTTGGAACGGCCGGTGTCGCGCTCCATCATGACCTTTGCGCTGCTGACGCTGCCAAAGGCGCTGAATGCTTGCTGCAGGTCGTCGTCACGCACGGTGTAAGGCAGATTGCCGACGTACAGTTTGTTGCCCATCAAGGGACTCCTCAAAAAACACGGAACGAATAGCGATGGAGCCCCGGTAGCACGACGAAACCGCTTTTTGGCCGCTGTGGCGCGCGAAACTGACCGATCACCTGTCACTGCACATCCCTGAAAAGACGTGCGCAACCATTATGCGCTGGAGGTCCCGCGGCGAATAGCCTTTTTTGTTCACGTCAGGGCAAACCCCAATTCGCGGTCGATTTCATGGGCATTTCGGCACAATTGGCGTGCATTTCCGTTGCTGGGGCGCAACAACACCAGGAGTGCAGCCTGCCTTGGGCACTGCCCACAAGCTCGCTGCAACAACTTATACTTAGCCATTGCGCCGATTTGATTCCGGATTGCGGGCGCTTTAGAAATGCCGCTAAAGAGGGACACCCGGTCTCGCACCCGTCTCTGCCCATGACGGACTTTGCGGCACCGGGTTTTTGTTTTCTGGGTCCAGACCCCGAGGTGATTCAGTTGATCGTTACGCCACAAACCATGCGGTTCGAACAGCCGCTACCACTCCAGAGCGGGGCCGTCCTGCCCGCATACGAGCTGGTTTACGAGACCTACGGTACGCTCAATGCCGACAAATCGAATGCCGTGCTGATCTGCCACGCGCTCAACGCCTCCCACCACGTGGCGGGCGTTCACGCCGACGCGCACGGACAACCCATACCCCGCAGCGAGGGCTGGTGGGACAACATGATCGGTCCGGGCAAGGCTGTGGACACGCGGCGCTTCTTCGTCATCGGCGTCAACAACCTGGGTTCCTGCTTTGGCTCCACGGGCCCCACACACACCAACCCGTCCACCGGCATGGCCTGGGGGGCAGACTTTCCGGTGGTCACCGTCGAGGACTGGGTCAACGCCCAGGCACGGCTACTGGATGCCCTGGGTATCGATCAACTGGCGGCAGTCATGGGTGGCAGCCTGGGCGGCATGCAAACGCTCAGCTGGACAGTGCAGTATCCAGACCGCGTGCGACATGCTGTGGTCGTAGCCAGCGCCCCCAACCTCACGGCGGAGAACATCGCCTTCAACGAGGTAGCCCGGCGCGCCATCGTTACCGACCCGGATTTTCACGGTGGCCACTACCTGCGCCACAACACAGTTCCCCACCGCGGCCTGCGCATCGCCCGGATGATCGGGCACATCACCTACCTGAGCGACGACGTCATGAACGAGAAGTTCGGGCGTCAGCTCAAACCGCTGCAACAAGCTGCCGAGGACGGGCTGGAGAGCATCGAACGGCTGGCCTACCACTACACGACACAAGATGTCGAGTTCCAGATCGAAAGTTACCTGCGCCACCAAGGCGACAAGTTCAGCCAGTATTTCGACGCGAACACCTACCTGCTGATCACCCGCGCACTGGACTATTTCGACCCGGCACGGCAATACGGAGGAGACCTCAGCGCTGCGCTTGCGCCAGCCAAGGCGCGCTTTCTGCTTGTCAGTTTCAGCACCGACTGGCGCTTTTCACCGGGGCGCAGCCGTGAGATCGTCAAGGCGCTGCTCGACAACCGACGAGACGTCAGCTACGCCGAAATCGATGCTCCCCATGGACACGACGCCTTCCTGCTCGACGACCCCCGTTACCACGCAGCCGTGCGCTCGTATTTCGACACCACCATTCTTCCGGAGGTAGCCAGCGCATGAGCGACCGACTGACCCAAACCTCCATCGCCAGACTGGTACCCAAAGGCTCCCGCGTCCTGGACCTGGGCTGCGGCGACGGTTCGCTGCTGGCTCATCTGCGCGACACACGAGGCTGCACCGGCTACGGCGTGGAAATCGACGACAGCAAGGTGCACGCCTGCCTGCAGAAAGGCGTCAGCGTTCTTCAGCTGAACCTGGAAGAAGGCCTGGCCATGTTTGATGACAACAGCTTCGATGTCGTCTTGCAGATCGACACGCTGCAGCACTTGCGCAATGCAGAAACCATGCTGCGTGAAACAGCGCGCGTCGGGCGCATCGGGATCGTTGCCTTCCCGAACTTTGCCCACTGGCCTAACCGCCTGAGCGTGCTACAGGGCCGCATGCCTGTTACCAAACGCCTGCCTTACCAGTGGCACGACACCCCCAACATTCGCGTGGGGACGTACACCGACTTTGAAGTCCTCGCGCGCAAGAACGGCCTGCAGATTGAAGACAGCTTCGGACTCGAAAACGGCCACGAGGTGAGGCTGCTGCCCAACCTGATGGCGAGCACGGCGGTCTTCAAGTTCACACAAGGATGAGACATCATGCTGGAACGCATTGAAGCATCGCTGCCGTCGTTGGCACCTGCCGAACAAAGGGTGGCCCGCCTGGTACTGAGCAATCCACGCCAATTCGCCAGCCTGCCCGTCAGCGAACTCGCGGAGCGGGCCCACGTGAGCAAACCTACCGTGGTCCGCTTCTGCCGCAGCATGGGCTACGACGGCCTCAGCGATTTCAAACTCAAGCTGGTGGGCACCGTCAGCGAGGGCGTCCCGTTCATTCACCGCAGCGTGGATCCCGACGACAAGGTGAGCGATGTTCTGGTCAAGGTCATTGACAACAGCGTCGCGGCCTTCCTGCGCTACCGCAACGATGCCTCCACCAGCGCGTTGGAAAAGGCTGCCGACGCGTTGGAAAACGCTTACAGACACAACCACCGCATCGAGTTCTATGGCGTGGGCAACTCCGGGATTGTCGCCATGGATGCCCAGCACAAGTTCTTTCGCCTTGGCGTCAACTCCATCGCCTACAACGATGGCCACATGCAAGTGATGAGTGCCGCCCTGCGCCGCCCGGGCGACGTAGTCGTCATCATCTCAAATTCCGGACGCACGCGCGACCTGATGGATGCCGGAGACATCGCCCGCAAGCATGGCGCCACGACGATCGTGATCACGGCAAGCGGCTCGCCACTTGCCGCGGCGGGGCACATCCATCTTGCGGCGGATCACCCCGAAGGCTACGACCGTTACAGCCCCATGACCTCGCGGTTGCTGCACCTGATGATCATCGACGTGCTGGCCACCTGCCTGGCGCTGCGCATCGGCAGCGACAAGCTGCAACCCATGCTGCGCGACATGAAGTCGAATCTGCGCAGCAAGCGTTACGCCTGAAGCAGCTCGGCAGGCAGCCAAGTGCGCCTTGGAGCATCCTTCTGCACAGCCTGGCCAATGGCCGCGATGTGATCTGGCGTAGTGCCACAGCAACCACCGACGATGTTGACCAGCCCTTCGGCCGCAAACTCGTGCAGCAAGCGCGAAGTGTCGGCGGGAGTCTCGTCGAAACCGGTATCGCTCATCGGGTTGGGCAAGCCCGCATTGGGGTAGCAGCTGATGAACGTGCCCTCAGCCACCTTCGCCAACTCCTGAATGTACGGCTTCATCAGTGCGGCACCCAAAGCGCAGTTGAGGCCGACGGCAAGCGGCTGTACATGGCGGACACTCGCCCAGAACGCCGAGACAGTCTGACCACTCAGAATTCGACCCGACGCGTCTGTGACCGTCCCGCTGATCAGGATGGGAAGGCATTCACCGGACTCGTCGAAATATTCCTGAATGGCAAAGAGCGCCGCCTTCGCGTTCAAGGTGTCAAAAATCGTCTCGACCAGCAGAACGTCCGCCCCGCCCTCGACCAGGCCGCGCGTCTGTTCAAGGTATGCCGCACGCAGCTCGTCAAAGGTCACGTTGCGCGCGCCAGGATCGTTTACGTCCGGGCTGATACTCGCCGTCTTGGGGGTCGGGCCAAGGGCACCGGCCACGTAACGGCGACGCTGTGCCGTGCTGTATTTGTCGCAAGCCTGCCGGGCGAGCCTGGCCGACGTCACGTTCATCTCGTACGCCAGATCGGCCATGCCGTAATCTTCTTGCGCAATGGAAGTCGCACCAAAGGTATTCGTCTCGACAAGATCCGCACCGGCAGCCAAATAGCTTTCATGGATATCGCGAATGACGTCCGGGCGGGTCAAGCTCAACAGCTCGTTGTTGCCCTTCACATCGCGCGGAAAGTCTTTGAAACGCTCGTAACTGGCCCCTGGGCCTTGGTACCCGTACCCGCGGTACTGCTGCTCATCCAGCTTGAAGCGCTGGATCATCGTCCCCATTGCACCATCGAGGATCACGATACGTTCGGCCAGGAGTTCGGGCAGCGCCTGCGCGCGGGTGTATTGCAGCGATTTCATGATCGAGTCACTATGCCACCAAAAGCAAAACCCCGATCCGAGTATGTTGAGTACTTGGGGATCGGGGTTTTGGGGATAAGAGC